>CAMNHF010000061.1 GCA_946538975.1 uncultured Clostridia bacterium
CTTCGTTAAGTCCGGCGCGGCCGGCCGCATCCTCCGGTACACGTTCAACCAGTTTGACGAGCCGGGCCGCTACGTCTACCTGCGGGACGAGGCCAGCGGCGATTTCTGGTCGGCTTCCTGGCGGCCCGTGGAGAAGCCGCTGGAGGACTACCGCACCATCACCCGCCACGGCACCTCCTACACGGAGATCGAATCCGCCTACAGCGGCATCGAGAGCCGGGTGCTGTACTATGTGCCCCAGGACGCCACCCATGAGGTCTGGCGCGTGAAGGTCAGGAACACCGGCAGTGCGCCCCGGCAGATCGGCGTCTTCGGCTACTGCGAGCTGACCACCGAAAGCTTCTATGAGCAGGATCTGGTCAACCTGCAGTACACGCAGTTCATCACCGTGACCGAGTTCCATCAGGATCACATCCTGGAGCGGATCAACCAGTTCTGCGGCCTCAATGAGGAAGGCGAGAACGGGCGGGAGCGCTTCTTCGGCCTGGCCGGGGCGCCGGTTTGCAGCTACACCGGCCGCCGCGAGCGCTTCGTCGGCACGCGCCGCTTCAATGCCCCGCAGGCCGTGCTGAACGGCAAGCTGGACAACAGCCTGAACTTCAACGGCAATCCCTGCGGCGCCCTGCACACGGTGCTGACCCTGCAGCCCGGCGAGGAAAAGACCCTGGTCTTCATCCTGGCGCAGAAGGGCGAGAAGGCCGCGCGTGCCCTGCTGGACAGCTATGCGCAGCCGGAGGAGAAGGTCAACGCCGAGCTGCAGCAGCTGATCTCCTACTGGCACGGGAAGCTGAACAACCTGGTCGTGCACACGCCGGATGAGGACCTGAACACCATGGTCAACACCTGGAACGCCTTCCAGTGCTTCACGACCTTCGTGTGGAGCCGCGCGGCCAGCCTGGTCTACTGCGGCCAGCGCAACGGCTACGGCTACCGCGACACCGTGCAGGACATCCAGGGCATCATTCACCTGGACCCGGAGATGGCGAAGGAGCGCATCCGCTTCATGCTGTCCGCCCAGGTGCACCATGGCGCCGGCCTGCCGCTGGTGAAGTACAGCCACAACCCCGGCCATGAGGATACCCCCGAGCAGGAAAGCTATGTCAAGGCCACCGGCCATCCCCATTACCGCGCAGATGACGCGATGTGGCTCTTCCCCACGGTGTACAAGTATGTAGCCGAGACCGGCGACCGCGCCTTCCTGGAGGAGGTCATCCCCTTCGCCGACCACGACGAAGGCACCGTCATCGAGCATCTGAAGCGCGCCATCAGCTTCACGATGAACCATCTGGGCTCCCACGGCATGCCCGCGGGCCTGCACGCCGACTGGAACGACTGCCTGCGGCTGGGCTCCCAGGGCGAGAGCAGCTTTGTGGCCTTCCAGTTCTACATGGCCCTGCGCCAGCTGGACGAGCTGCTGCCCAAGACGGACGAGTACCGCGAGTACAGCGCCTTCCTGAAGCAGACCGCCGAAAAGCAGCTGCAGCTCATCAACCGTTTCTTCTGGGAGGACGACCGCTTCCTGCGCGGCTACACCCAGGAAGGCGCGGTGATCGGCTCCAAGAAGGATCCCGAGGCCTCCATGTGGCTGAACCCGCAGGCCTGGAGCGTGATCTCCGGCGCGGCGACCCCCGATCAGGCCGAGAAGTCCATGGCCTCCGTCTACCGCGAGCTGAACACGCCCAACGGCATCGAGCTGATGGCGCCCTGCTACCGCGAGCATGCCTTTGACGGCGCCAACATGCTGCTGTTCAACCCCACCACCAAGGAAAACGGCGGCATCTTCTGCCAGCCGCAGGGCTGGGCCATTCTGGCGGAGAGCCTCCTGGGCCACGGCGGCCGCGCCTTCGTGTATTTCAAGGAGAGCTGCCCCTCCGCATACAATGACCGCGCCGAGATCCGCGAGGTGGAGCCCTATGTGCACTCCCAGTTCATCGAGGGCCACGCCACGCCCCAGCCGGGCCGGGCGCACGTGCACTGGCTGACCGGCACCGCTTCCACGGTCATGGTGGGCATGGTGGAGGGCATCCTCGGTCTGCGCCCCACGCCCGAAGGACTGCGCATCTCCCCCGCCATCCCCGCCGAGTGGGACGGCTTCACGATGGAGAAGAGCTTCCGCGGCAAGCGCCTGCACATCACGGTGGACAACAGCGCCCACCACGAGGGCGGCGTGCAGCAGGTGCTGGTGGACGGCCAGACGGTCGCCGATCAGCTGCTGACCGACGAGCTTCTGCACGACGGCAGCCAGATCACCGTCGTCATGTAACGCAAAAGGCGGGAGGGCTCCCATGGGCCTTCCCGCCGCTGCAAACAGCCGGGGTCTGTTTCCGGTCGATCCGCCGGATGAACAGACCCCGGTCTTTTTTATGTCATGAACTCCTCCACCGGATCCGCCGGCTCCTCCGTGGGGGCCTTGTCCGGCATGGGCGGCAGCTCCTGCAGGGAGGAGATGCCGAAATGGCGCAGGAACTCGTCCGTCGTGCCGTAGAGAATCGGATGACCGACCGCGTCCTTGCGGCCCACCTCGGCGATCAGCCCCTTGCTGACCAGCGACTGGATGGAGTAATCGCAGCGCACGCCGCGCACCTGCTCCACCTCGGCCTTCGTGACGGGCTGCTTGTAGGCCACAACCGCCAGCGTCTCCATGACCGCCTGGCTCAGGCTCTGCTTCTGCACCGGCTGCAGGAGATGCACCACATCCGCGGCGTAGAGCGGCCTCGTCGCCAGCTGAATGTGGCCGCCGTAAATGTTCAGCGTGAAGCCGCGCTGCTGGAAGTTGTATTCGTCGCGCAGGGCGTGCACCGCAGCCCAGAGCTCCTTCTCCGTCACGCGCAGCGCCTTGGCCAGCTCCGTGGCCCGCACCGGCTCGCCGGTCACATAGAGCACCGCCTCGATCCGGCCCGCCAGCGTGCCCTCCGGCGTGTTCTGTTCATCCGCCATGGTTCTCCTCCTCCCCCGCGTTCTCATCCACGGTTTTCAGCCGGCCGGGGATCAGCAGGATGTCCCCGTAGACGCCGTCCTGCTCCACATGGGCCTGGCCCAGCCGCAGCAGCTCCAGCAGCGCCAGAAACAGCGTGACGACCTCCTCCCGGGTGGGCGCCTCGCTGAAGGCCTCCTCGAAGGAGAGCCGCCCGCGCCGCTTCATGCCGCTGAGCAGGGTGTACATGCACTCCTGCACCGTGTGCTCGTCCCGGTGGATGTCCCGCGGCGCATAGTGGTTGTTTTCCAGTTCGGAGGCGGCAGGCTTCCGCTGCAGGATGCGCAGCATGGCCGCCGTCAGGCCGTCCAGGGTCAGCCCCACCAGCTCAAACTCCTGGGGCGGCAGCGGGAACTCGTCCGGCAGCTTGGTGAACAGCGCCTTGGCCGCGTTCTCGAAGCCGCGCATGGCGGTCGCGGTCTCCTTGAAGCGCTTGTATTCCTCCAGGCGGCGGATCAGCGCCTCCTCCGGATCCTCCTCGCCCTCCTGCAGCACCGGCGGCTTGGGCAGCATCGCGCGGCTCTTGATCTCCAGCAGGGTCGCCGCCATGACCAGGAATTCGGAGGCGTCCTCCATGTCGATCGCGGCGGCCTCGCGGACGAGGCTGATATACTGGTCCGTAATCTCGCTGACGAAAATGTCCCGGATGTCGATCTCTGCCTTCGTCACCAGCTGCAGCAGCAGATCCAGCGGGCCGTCATAGTCCTTCAGACGGAAGTTCATCGACATGGCCGCACCTCACAAGCCAGCAATCAGCAGCCAGAGATTCGTCACGCCCGTGAACACCGCCCTGTTGGCCGCGCTGAGCACCTCGGACAGCAGGCCGGTCAGCATCAGCACGATCAGGCCGATGTGCAGCCATTTGAACAGGTCCGAGGTCAGCTGGAAGCGGCCGCCGAACAGGAGATCGTTGAAGATGTGGAAGCCGTCCAGCGGCGGAATCGGCAGGAAGTTGAAGATGGCCAGCGCCAGGTTCATCTGCGCCATCATCAGGAAGAAGCGCTGAACATACAGCAGCCACGGCATCTCCGCCATCTCGAGCAGCTGCGGGTAGCTGTAGCCGTAGGCAATCGAAGCGGCAAAACCGCTGTCCGACGCGTAAACGTTGGCCAGCCCGTTCAGCGTGTCAAAGCTTTCCCGATAGGCCTTCAGGAAGTCCCCGCTCCAGATCAGCCGGATCAGCAGCACGGAAAGCAGCGAGGAGACCAGAAAAAGCGCCGTGTTGATCGCGATGCCGGCGATGGACACCTTGAAATCATCCCAGCGCAGCGAGCCCTTGAAATTGCGCGGATTCACCGGCACCGGCTTCGCCCAGCCAATGCCGAAGATCACCATGCACACCGTGCCGATGGGATCCAGGTGGTTCCGGGGATCCAGGCTCATCCGCCCCAGCATTTTCGCCGTCGGGTCGCCGCAGCGGTACGCGACATAGGCATGGCCGAACTCATGCAGCACCAGGCTGATGATCATCACCACCGCAAAATAGGCTATGTAAACCAGGAAGCCCAGCGGATCGTCCCGCAGGCGCTCCAGATAATACTGAAGCCGACCGATAATCAGCAATACGCTTCACCTCATTCTGCGCAGCCCAGCAGCCGCAGCGCGCAGGCGCACTGCATGGCCGTGCCGGGCAGCAGCACTTCTTCGTCGATCATCAGCGTGGGCGTGTGCAGGGCCGTGGACAGGCCGGAGCCGATGTCGTAATACACGCCGGGCGTCTCCGCCATGAAATAGCACATGCTCTCCACGCCCAGGCTGGCCGCGGCGCGCTTCACCATGCGGTCGCTGCCCAGCAGCGCGCGGGCGCAGTCCTCCACCATGGCGTAGGCAGCGTCGTCATTGCGGACGGCACCGTAGCCGGGGCGGAACTCCGTCTCCCCCGTGCCGCCCATGCCCTCCGCGACGGAGGCGACGGTCTGCCGGATGCGCGCCTTGAGCTTCTCGCGGATCTCCGGGGAGAGGGTGCGCAGCGTACCGTGCATCTTCACCTCGCCGCAGACCACATTGTTGGTTCTGCCGCCGTGGATCTCCCCGATGGTCAGCGCCGCCGGCTCAAAGGGCGAGATGTTCCGGCTGATGAGAATCTGCAGGGCGCTGATGACCTGGGCCGCGATCACAATCGCGTCGGTGCCGCTCTCCGGGTAGGCCCCGTGGCAGCTCTGGCCGCGCACCGTGAGGAAGAGCTCGTCGCTGGCGCCGCTGACAAAGCCGGGCTTGCAATAGAAGGTTCCCGCGGGATAGCGCGGATTCACATGCTGGCCGATGACCCAGTCCACATCCGGGTTCTTCATGCAGCCCTGCGCCACCATGAACTGGCTGCCGCCGAGGGTCTCCTCCATCGGCTCGAAAAGCCATTTCACCGTGCCGTGCCAGGCATCGCGGTGCTCCGACAGCCACCGGGCGGAGCCCAGTGCCATCGCCATGTGCACATCGTGACCGCAGGCGTGCATGACGCCCGGCTGCTCCGACGCGAAAGGCAGCCCGGTTTCCTCCTGCACGGGCAGGGCGTCCATGTCCGCGCGGATCGCGACGCAGCGGCCCGCGCCGTTGCGCAGGATGCCCATCACCCCGTTGCAGCCCTCAAACTCCACGGTTTCGATGCCCAGCGCCGTGAGCTCCCGCAGGATGCGCGCCTTGGTCTCCCGCTCCTGACCGCTCACCTCGGGGTGGGCATGGAGCTCCCTGCGGACGGCCCGCACATGGTGCAGGATCGTGGAAAGGGACGCCGCCCAGCGCTGCAGATCTTCCGTCATCATCGTGAACCCTTCTTTAAGCCCTTCTCAGATCGTACGGAATGTGTTCATCAGCCGGTCCTCCGACGCGATCAGCCGGCCCCCCTGATGATACAGGCGCACTGGCCGGGCCGAGAGGATGGTGATGCATTCGTTGCGGTTGGTGCCGCACCAGTCCGCATATTCCGCGTAGGAGATGCCGCCGCCCAGCAGGGTCGCCGTGTCCCCCGCGGCGCAGTCCGGAATGCCGGTCACATCGGCCATCATCTGATCCATGCAGATCACGCCGACGATGGGTGCGCGCCGGCCGCGGATCAGCACCTGGCCCCGCCCGCCGGACAGGCAGCGGGGATAGCCGTCGCCATAGCCCGCGCAAAGGGTCGCCAAGCGCATGGGCTGCGTCACCTGACCGTCGTCGCTGTAGCCGATAATCTCCCCGGGCTCCACCGTGTGGACGCGGGACACCTTCGTGCGGAAGGCCAGCGTCTCCTCGTTGGCAAAGGGCATGTTTTCCGTGTGGTACGGGCGCACGCCGAACAGGAAAGCGCCCACCCGGCAGCGGCTGTAATGCCACTGGGGATAGCGCACCAGTCCAATCGAATCGCACAGGTGCAGATCACGGATGTCCACGCCCTCCCGCTGCAGCAGCTGGTGGAAGCGCAGCAGCTGTTCATGCTGGCGCATATCCCGCTCCGTGTCGATGAGGCCCAGATGGCTGTACAGGCCCTGCGCCTGCACCCATTTGCAGCGGCGCAGCGCATCGGCCGCGGCCTTCGCGCTCTTCTCATCGCAGGGGAAGCCCAGCCGGTGAAAGCCGGTGTCCGCCTTCAGGTGCACGGCGGCGCGGCACTGCATCTGCTCTGCCACAGTCCCCACCGCCAGGATGTCCTCCACGCCGGCGCAGGTCAGCGTGACGCCCGAGCGCAGGCAGCTCTCGATCGCCTCGTCCTCCACCGGCGCCATCACAAGGATCTCCCCCGTAATGCGGTGCTGGCGCAGCTGCAGGGCCTCCCGGGCACAGCTGACCGCGAAGCTCTTGCAGCCCGCTTCCTGCAGCGCAGCCGCCACCGCCGGGGCCCCATGGCCGTAAGCGTTGGATTTCAGCACGCAGGTGACAAGGCTCTCCCCGGCCAAATCGCAGGCTGTGCGGTAATTCCGCACCAGCGCGTCCAGATCAATGTCAATCCAGGTGCGCAGGCCCAGCGGTGTGAGCATCTGATCCATGGCACTCGCTTCCTTTATCCTCAAGCCTGCCGCGTGCGCCGCAGCAGCTCCGCTTCGTCGATGACTTCGATTCCAAGGCTCTGCGCCTTCGTCAGCTTGCTGCCGGCTGCCTCGCCGGCCACCACGAAGGCGGTTTTTTTGCTCACGGACGAGGCCGCCGTGCCGCCGTTCGCGCGGATCAGATCCTCCGCCTCGCGGCGGCTGAGCGTGGGCAGGGTGCCGGTGACGACAATGCTCATCCCGCTGAAGGGACCTTCCGCACGTCCTTCCGCCTCCTGCGGCGTCACGCCCGCCTGGAGCAGGCGGCTGATCATCGTGCGATTCTCCTCGAAGGAGAAGAATTCCACTACGCTCTGCGCGACAATGGCGCCCACATCGGGGATCGCGGTCAGGCTCTCGGCGTCGGCTTTGGACACGGCTTCCAGGCTGCCGTAGGCATTCGCCAGGTCGCGGGCGGTCTTGCGGCCCACGTTCGGAATGCCGATGGCGAAGAGGAAAGCGTCCAGCGGGCAGTGCTTGCTCTTCTCCAAGGCGGCCAGCAGCTTGTCCGTCTTCTTCTCCTGGAAGCCCTCCAGCGCCAGCACCTGCTCCCGCGTCAAATGGTACAGATCCGCCGGATCCCGCACGCCGAGGTCGTCATAGAGCTGATCCGCTGTCTTCTCGGACAGGCCGTCGATATCCATCGCCTCGCGGCCGGCAAAGTGGCTGATGCGGGCCACGGCCTGGGGCTTGCAGCTCTGGCGGTTCAGGCAGAACAGGTTCGCGCCGCGCTCCACCAGCGGCATCCCGCAGCTGGGACAGACCTCCGGCCGGGTCACAGGCTCCTCGCCCGCCTCCGGCTCGCCCACGCGGCCCATGATCTCCGGGATCACGTCGTTGCTGCGGCGAATCCACACCGGCGCGCCGATGGCCACGCGCTTGCGCTGGATGTCGGCCCAGTTGTTCAGCGTGGCCTTGCGCACCGTGACGCCGTAGAAATCCACCGCGTCCAGGTGGGCCAGCGGGGTCAGCTTGCCTGTGCGGCCCAGCTCCCAGGTGACCTTGCGCAGGGTGGTCACGCTCTCCTCCGCCTCAAACTTGTACGCGACCGCCCAGCGGGGGAATTTCTCCGTGAAGCCCATGGCCTCGCGCAGGGCAAAGTCGCCCACCTTGATGACCACGCCGTCGATCAGCCAGTCCAGCGTGGGCCGGGCGGCTTCGATCTCGCGGATGCAGCCGATCAGCTCCTCCCGGCTGTGCGGCGTGCCGAGATAGGGGCTGACCTGGAAGCCGTTCTCCCGGATGAAGGCCAGCATATCCGGCTGGGTGCTGTAGGGCGGGTTCTCGATGGTGCCGATCTGATAAAAGAACACGTCCAGATTGCGCGAGGCAGTCACCGCCGGATCCAGATTGCGCAGGGCGCCCGCGGCGGCGTTCCGGGCGTTCTTGAGCGGCTCCTTCGCGGTCTTGTTGTATTTTTCCAGCACGCTCAGCCGCATGATGCACTCGCCCTGAATCTCCATCACGCCCTTGTAGGGGATGGACAGCGGCACCGTGCGGATGGTCCTGGCCTGCGGCAGGATGGCCTCGCCGACCGTGCCGTTGCCGCGGGTAGCGGCCTGCACCAGCTGACCGTCGCGGTAGGTCAGGTTCAGCGTGAGGCCGTCGAACTTGTATTCTACATAGTACTGCAGATCCGTGCGGCCTGCCAGGCGCTCGGTGCGGGCAATCCACTCCTCCAGCTCAGCGATGGACTGCACCTTGTCCATGCTCCATAGGCGGTTCAGATGGCGGTGCTGCTCAAAGCCCTTCAGCGGCTCGCCGCCCACGCGGTGCGAAGGGCTGTCCGGGAGCATCAGGCCGCTCTCCCGCTCCATCTCCTGCAGGGTATTGTACAGCGCGTCCCACTGCATGTCGGAAATCACGGGATTGTCAAGCACATAGTACGCATAAGCCGTCTCGTTCAGCCGGTCCACCAGCGGCCGCATCTTCTGCAGCCACTCCTCCTCACGCAGCTGTGCCATTCGTCAGTCCTCCAGTTTGACAATCGGGGCCAGCGACAGGCGGAACACCTTGTCTCCGTACGCGGCAAAGGATACCTCGATGCGGTCGCCTTCGATCCTCTTGACGAAGCCCTCGCCAAACTTCCGGTGCATGACCCGGTCTCCCTCCGCGAAATTCGACGCAGGAACGGGCGCCAGCTGCGCCGCGGGCGAGGGCACCCGGAAGCCGCGCGTGACGCCGGGGATGTTCAGCGGTTCGCCGGCGCGGGCCATCGGGACGCGCGGCATGGCGCTGCGCGGCTGGCGCGGCTGCGGCGGCGTGACGCGGTAGACCCGCTCGATCGCCTCCGACTCATCCTTCAGCAGGCGGGCTGGAATCTCCGAGAGGAAGCGGCTGGCCTCATTGTAATTCGGCTGGGTCATGAACATGCGGCTGGCGGCGCGGGAGAGATACAGCCGCTGCTTCGCGCGGGTGATGCCCACGTAGCACAGGCGGCGCTCCTCCTCCTCGCGGCCCTCGTTGACGGCGTAGCTGGAGGGGAACACCTTCTCCTCCATGCCGGTGATGAACACATTGTCGTACTCCAGGCCCTTGGCGGAGTGCAGCGTCATCAGCGTGACGTAGCCGCTGGTGCCGTAGCTGCTGTCCTGATCGCTGACCAGCGTGATGCTCTCCAGATAGTCCTCCAGCTTCGCGCCGGGATAGTCCTTTTCAAACTGGGTCACCGCGGCCATCAGCTCGCGGATATTGCCGATGCGGGACTGGTTCTCCTCCGAGTTCTCCGCCTCATACTGCCGCAGCAGGCCCGTTTCCTCGATCAGGCCGCTGACAAACTCGCTGAGCGGCTGGGTCTCCTTCATCACCAGCAGGCGGTTCAGCAGGGCGGCGAACTCCGCGACGCAGCGGCGCGGGCGGCTGGAAAGTGCCGGCGGGATGTCCGTCAGCGCGGCGTAGAGCGGCATCTCCTGCTCCCGGGCGTAGCGCTGCATCTCCTGCACGGTGCTGTCGCCGATGGCGCGCTTGGGCACATTGATGATGCGCGCCAGGGAGATGTCGTCCTGCGGATTGACCAGCACCCGCAGATACGCGACCACATCGCGCACCTCGCGGCGGTCATAGAAGCGGGGGCCGCCGAACACGCGGAAGGGGATGGCCTTCTTCGTCAGCATGTCCTCGATGACGCGGCTCTGCTGGTTGGAGCGGTAGAGCACCGCGATGTCCGAATAGTTCACGCCCTTCTTGTGCAGCTGCAGGATCTTGGTGATCACCCAGCCGGCCTCCGCGCGCTCATCCGTCGCGGTGAAGGTGTGAATCAGCTCGCCCGGTGCGTCGCTGGTCCACAGCTGCTTGTCCTTGCGCTCGGTATTGTGGGCGATCACCTGGTTGGCCGCATCCAGGATGTTCGCGGTGGAGCGGTAGTTCTGCTCCAGCTTGATGACGACGGTCTCCGGGTAATCCTTCTCAAAGTCCAGGATGTTGTGCAGGTCCGCGCCGCGCCAGCCGTAGATGGACTGGTCGTCGTCGCCGACCACGCACAGATTGTGCCGCTTCTGCGTCAGCAGGCGGATCAGCTGGTACTGGGCGTAGTTGGTGTCCTGGTACTCGTCCACCATCACATACCAGAAGCGGTCCTGATAGCTCTCCAGCACCGGCGGATGCTCCACGAAGAGCTCCAGCGTGCGCAGCAGCAGGTCGTCGAAGTCCAGCGCGTTCAATTCGCGCAGCCGCGTGCCGTAGGCGACCATGATGTCGTGCATCTCCTGGCTGCGGCGGTCCCGCGCGGACTGCTGGAACCACTCGTCCGGGCTCATCGCGCGGTTCTTCATATCGCTGATCGCGCGGGCCGCGTCCTTCACGCTGATGACATGGTCATCCACGTTCAGCTGCTTGAAAACCTCCTTCAGCAGGCGCTGCTGGTCGTCCGAATCAAAAATCACAAAGGAGCGCTGGTAGCCGAGCTTTTCAATGTCCCGCCGGAGAATGCGGGCGCAGGTGGAATGAAAGGTGGAGATCCACGCGTCCTCCGCCTTCTCCCCCACCAGCTTGGTGATTCGCTCCTTCATCTCCCGCGCGGCCTTGTTCGTGAAAGTCAGGCACAGCAAATGCCAGGGCGCGACACCGTGATCCATCAGATTCGCCGCCCGGTAGGTCAGCGCGCGCGTCTTTCCGCTGCCGGCGCCGGCCAGAATCAGCACCGGCCCTTCCAGCGTTTCCGCCGCCAGCCGCTGCTGCGGATTCAGCATGCTCAGATCCATCCTATCCCCTCCCCAGGTCAATCAGCGGTCTCTTCCGAAAGACCTGCATCCTCGTACAGTTCCTGCAGCAGCCCCTTGGCCTCCAGCCGGTCCAGCACGGTGTGATAGCCGTCCGCCCCGTAGGTCAGGGCGCGGTTCACCCGGCTGATCGTGGCGGTGGAGGCGCCGGTTCTCGCCGCGATGTCCATATAGGTCGCCTTCTTGCGCAGCAGGGCCGCGACCTCCAGCCGCTGGGCGATGCTGTGGATCTCCGCAATGGTGCACACATCCTCCAGGAAGCGATAGGCTTCGTCGATTGTTTCTACTTCCAGCACAGCCTTCATCAGCAGATCCGTCCGCGGATTCTGCAGCTTCGAATTGCTCACCCCATCGCCTCCTGCGCGGTTCGTCAAATAAGCCAAAAATCCCAATTCATTATAGCATAAAAAACACCGTCTGACCAGTTCGGTGTTTAATTTCTTCCGTTTTTACCTATATGACGCATAATTGTAATATATTCCCATATCCGTCGAGAAGCTCAGTATCCCCTGCGCCAGCAGTTTTCGCACACGGTGTAGGCCCAGTCCCAGCTGAGATGGCGGCCGCAGCGGGTGCAGACGCGGCCCGGCAGCTTCTGGGTGGTCAGCACGTGGGTGATGCCGGAGGAAATCAGATCCTTGCGCTGCTGGATGGCCGTCAGCGTCTCCTCCGGTTCCTTGTAAAAGCGGCGGGCGTAGTTGTAGTACAGATCGCAGCGGCGGTAATCCCGCTCCAGCCGCTCCAGCATGGCCACCGTGCACTGCTCCGGGTCGACGTAATCCGGCAGCAGGCCCATCACATCCACATGGCGCCGCTGGGTCTCCGCATGATAGAGCACCTTCCATTTTTCAAAGAGGTCGGGATCGGTTTCGTCGAAGGGAATGCAGATGAAATCGTACAGCAGGCGCTTGTCCGTGGTGCGGGTCTCCATGCGGGAGGCCAGCATCGCCATGCGCTGGGTAGAGGCCTTCGT
This sequence comes from uncultured Clostridia bacterium, assembly GCA_946538975.1. Lineage (GTDB taxonomy): Bacteria > Bacillota > Clostridia > Christensenellales > Aristaeellaceae > RUG11272. Next base: position 12,160 of record CAMNHF010000061.1, read on the forward strand.
GAAGCAGCCCTGATCCTTCATGCTGATCCAGCGGTTGATGGTCTCCGTCAGGGGCAGGGGCAGGCCCAGCAGCGATTCCGGGAAGCGCAGCATCGCGTGCGTCAGCGGCGGCATCGGCCGCTGCAGGGCCTGCGCCACCACGCTCTTGAAGCCGTGGGCGTTGACCCAGCCGATGTCGTACTGGCCGAAACGCCCCGCGCGGCCCGCGATCTGGCGGATCTCCGAGTCGGTCAGCGGGCGGGTGATGTCGCCGTCGTACTTTTCGCTCTCCATGAAAACCACGCGCGCAATCGGGAGATTCATGCCCATCGCGATGGCGTCCGTGGACACCACCACGTCCGTCTCCCCATTGCGGAAGCGCTCCGCCTGATCGCGGCGGACATCCGGCGGCAGCGCCCCGTAGATCAGAGACACCCGGTAGCCGCGCTGCTTCAGCTCGGCAGCCAGCGCGTGCACCCGCACCCGGGAGAACACGATCAGCGCGTCGCCCTTCCGCACGCCCGCGGGGAAATGGAAGCCCTCCCGCTCCACCTGCAGCGGCGTCATGCGCTCATGCCGGACAACGCTGACCTCGTCGCCGCAGTCCCCGATGATGCCAAGCAGCAGCCCCTCCGCGTCCGGTGAGGCGCAGATGTGAATCTCCTCCGCCTGCAGGCCCAGCACGGCGGCGGTCCAGGCTCCTCCGCGGTCGCGGTCGGCGATCATCTGGCACTCGTCGATCACGGCAATGTCATAGGTTTCGTTCAGGTCAGCCATCTCAATCGTGGAGGACTGCACCGCGGCGCCCGGCACGAGGATGCGCTCCTCGCCCGTCACCAGCGAGCAGGGCACGTTCGCCAGGTTCATCGTCTCGAACTGTTCGAAGGCCAGCAGGCGCAGCGGCCCCAGGTAGATGCCATGGCGCGCCGCCTCCAGCCGGCCGATGCTCTCCCAGGTCTTGCCGGAATTCGTCGGCCCCAGATGCAGCACAAAGCGCCGGCGCATCCGCCGCGCCAGCGGGTACAGATCGCGCACCTGCTCGGGGATGGCGCGCAGCAGGGCCTGCTGCAGGTTTTTGCGGGACATGCGGTCGCGGTCGCTCTTCTTCTGCATGCTCATGAGCGACGCGTTCCTGCTCAGCAGCTCCCGGCAGCGCTTCGTCGGGAAGCGGCCGCGCAGCGCGCGCAGCACAGCCTCCGCCGCGCCTCTCGCCTCCGTGCGGACACGGCGGCTGACCGCGCCGCCCTCCGGCAGGCGGAGCTCCGCGCAGTCGCGCAGCACCGGATGCGCGCGGCAGATGCGCTCCTGCAGCCGTCCCGCCAGGCCTCCCTCGCCCAACGCCTGATCCACCGCGGCCGGCGGCAGGCCCTGACGGAAGGCGGTCTTCAGCACGAGATCCACAATGGTGCCGGCCTTGTCCCGGCTCTGCAGCAGATACTGCAGCTCTCCCTGCCGCAGATGCTCCGCCACGGCCCTGTCCATTTCGCCGGCGAGATCCGCCGCCTGCGCACGCAGCTCGGCGGAGAGCTTTCCTTCTTCCGAGAGGCGGAGGGCCTGCTGGGCCTTGCGCAGCGGCTGGCGGATGCGGCGCACGGAGCGCAGGAAGTCCAGATTGAGTTTCTCCCCCTGCCGGAGCTGCGCGGCAATCAGGCCGCCCAGGCGGTCAAACTCGGCTTCCGCCTCCTCCGGCCACGTCCCCTCGTCCAGCTGCCGCCAGAGCCGGTCCTTGCGGCGGGTCTGCATCAGCGCATTCTCAAAAGCGCGGCTGGCAAAATAGTCAACCTGCTCCTGCGGCTTCATGCTGCGGGTGATGACCTGCACGCGCTCCAGGGTTCGCAGCCGCAGCGTCTCCTCGCGCTCCTCCTTCAGGGCGGCGAGGTAGGCAGCGCGGACGGCGGTTTCGTCAAAAGCGGTCATGGCGGCTCCTTTTCGTTCAAGAATCATGCATCAGTATTGTATGCAAAACGCGGCCGGATTGCAAGCCCCGGCGGCAGCGCGCAAAAAAGCCGCCGGACCCGCAGGCCCGGCAGCCGGAATGGGGAAAGCTCAGCGAATCAGGGTGATGTTGCGGAAGACGCTGACCAGCGTGTTCGCGACGGTGGACATCATCTTGATGAAGATATCGAGGGCCACGCCGACGACATCCTTGCGGGTATCGCCGACCGTGTCGCCGGAGACGGCCGCCTTGTGCGCCGCGGTGCCCTTGCCGTGGCCCTTCAGCGCGCCGGACTCGATGTACTTCTTCGCATTGTCGAAGGCGCCGCCGGAGTTGCCCATGAAGATCGCGCGCGGGATGGCCACCACGGTCGCGCCGATCAGCAGGCCGCCGACGAACTCCACGCCAAAGAGGAAGCCGCCGACCACCGGGATCGCCATGGCGAGGATGGAGGGCACCAGCATCTTCTTCAGCGCGCCTTGCGTCGCCATCTGAATCATCTTGTTGTAGTCGGGCTTAACCTTGCCCTCCAGGGCGCCGGGGATGGACAGCATGCGGTCGCCCTCGTCAGCCATGGCGCGGGCGGACTCGATCGTGTTGTCGGTCAGCATGGCGGCAAAGTATTCCACCAAGGCGCCGCCGATGATCGCGCCGGCCACCACGACGAAGGAGGCGAAGTTCAGGATCAGCTCATCGCCAGGCTTGGTGTAGTTGCCCACATAGGAGACGATCAGCGACACCGTCGCGAAGGCCGCGGAGCCGATGGCAAAGCCCTTGCCGATGGCCGCCGTGGTGTTGCCCACCGCGTCCAGCTTGTCGGTGATCTTCCGGACGTCGGGATCAAGGTGGCAGCTCTCCGCCAGACCGCCCGCGTTGTCCGCGATGGGGCCGAAGGCGTCGATGGAGACCGTCGCGCCCACGAAGGACAGCATGCCCAGGGCCGCGACGGCAATGCCGTAGGTGCCGGCCAGCTTGCCGGAGATAAACAGCGCGATGCCGATGATGAGGATCGGCAGCAGGCAGGAGCGGGAGCCGATGGCGGCGCCCTTGGTGATGACGAAGGCC
>CAMNHF010000062.1 GCA_946538975.1 uncultured Clostridia bacterium
GCGGCATCCCCAACCGGGACGCAATCGAACCGAGGCGCAGTGTTATCCTGTGCGCGTTCGGCGGGGTGACCATCGACATGGACTATCTCCTGTGCGAGCCGTCGATCCACGCGCGGTGGCGGGATCAGGAGCTGACCGCCAATTTCCGCGGCTGGATTCGCACCTCGACGGACGGCTTCCCCGGGGAGCTGGCGGAGCTGATTTCCCGCTGGGCCGCCGCCCATGAGGAGGAGATCATCGCGAACCATCTGCGCATCGGGCGCAGCGCGTGGCCCCTGCAGCCGATCGCCCCGCCCGATCCATTGGAGGTGCAAGCGGTGCAGCCCCTTCTGCCGCCCGCATCGGACTGAAATCCCGGAGGAAAGGCCTTCGGAAACGACAGACTTATCCCTGCAGCAGGATCAATACAGAATGGGAGACAAAGCATCATGGAATGGGAAGTCGGATTGATTGAATGGATTCAGCGCACGCTGGGCAGCCTGAACAGCACGGTGGGCACCGTCCTGAGCTTTATCGGCGGGGAGATTGGCCTGCTGGCGGTGCTGCTGATCGTGCTCTTCTGCTGGCGGAAGGAGGTCGGCCTGCGCCTCGCCCTGATCATCACGGCGACGAACACCTGGCTGCCGATGCTCAAGGCCGCCGTGCTGCGCCCCCGGCCCTACATGCAGTACCCCGACCGGGTGCAGGGCGTGGCGGACGTGGGCAGCAGCGCCCCCCTGGACAACGTGGCCGCGCACGGCTATTCCTTCCCCAGCATGCACAGCGCCTCCGTGATGGCACTGTTCATCCCGCTGGCACGGGAGCTGCGGAAGCGGTGGATGTGGATCACCGCCGCCGTGGTGATCGCGCTGGTGGGCCTCAGCCGGGCCGTGGCCGGCATGCACTATCCGACGGACATCCTGGCCGGCTGGGCGCTGGGCCTCCTTGCCGCCGGCATCTGCCTGCTGCTGGAGAAAAAGGTGAAGAACGCATGGCTCCGGCACGGCATCCTGCTGCTCAGCGCCCTGCCCGGGCTGCTGTTCGTGCGGACGGAGGACTATTTCACCTCCCTGGGCCTGCTGATCGGCCTGATCGCGGCGATCCACTTTGAAGCGAAATATGTGAACTTCGCGGACACCCGGAACGTCTGGGCGATGATCCTGCGGGCGGCCGGCGCCATCGCGATCTACTTCGCGCTGAACACCCTGCTGAAGCTGCCCTTCCCCCGGGACTTCCTCGCCGGCGGCAGCCTGGGCGCTCTCCTCGTGCGCACGGCCCGCTATGCTCTCATCATCTTCGCGATCATCGGCCTCTACCCGAAGACCTTCCCGCTGTTTGAGAAGATCGGGAGGAAGGGGTAAGGGCGGCATGCACATCTACAGCGACGACGGCGCCATCCGCATCCGCAGCATGGAGCTGGGCGACGCGATGACGCTCCATCACACCTATGCCTCCTACGGCTGGCATCCGCAGCTGCAGACCTATGTGGACTACTTCGCGGAGCAGGAGGCAGGCGAAAGGCTGGTCTTCATCGCGGAATGCGGCGGCGAGGTGAAGGGCCAGTGCACTCTGGAGCCGCAGGCGCACGAGGGGCCGTGGGCCGGGCAGCAGATCCCGGTCATCACCGATCTGACGGTCTTTTTCGACGCGCACGGCAAGGGCATCGGCACGCGGCTGCTGGACGCCGCGGAGGCCGAGGCGGCGAAGACGGCGGACAGGGTCTGCCTGGCTGTGGGGCTGCACTCCGGCTATGGCCCCGCGCAGCGCATGTACGTGAAGCGCGGCTATGTCCCGGACGGCAGTGGCGTGTGGTACCGCGGCAGCGTGCTCGACCAGTACGCCCCCTGCGTGAACGACGACGAGCTCCTGCTCTGGCTGTCCAAAAAGCTCCGGTGACGGGCCGCGGCAGGCCTTCCGCCCGCTCCGTCCCAGACCCGCAAGGAGGTTTTCCCGATGATCACAGGCCTGCACCATGTGTCGATGAAGTGCGGCAGCCCGGAGGCGCTGCTGCGGGTGAAGACGTTCTATGTGGATCTGCTCGGCTTTCAGACCGTGCGCGAGTGGCCGGAGGGCCTCATGCTCCGCTGCGGCAGCGCCCTGCTGGAGATCTTCACGAATGGCGAGGGCAGCCGCGAGAAGGGCGCCCTGCGGCACATCGCCCTGGCCGCGGACGATGTGGACGCGATCGCGGCGCGGGTGCAGGCGGCGGGCTATGAGGTCTTCCTCGGGCCGAAGGAGCTGCTGATTCCCTCCGAGCCGCCGCTCTCCGCGCGGATCGCCTTCTGCCGCGGCCCGCTGGGGGAGGAGATCGAGTTTTTCCGGGAGCGCTGATTCTCCTGTTCAGCCCGGATTCAGTCCATGCAAAAGGCCGTCCCGCTTGTGAGATCGTCACGGCGGGGCGGCCTTGTGTTTGGGGATGTTTACTCTGCCCCGCGCAGGCGGAGCACGGTGTCGAGAATGGTCTCGGCCAGGGCGCGCTTGCTCTGGAGGGGGCAGTCCTGCCGGCCGAAGCGGGCGCTGAGCAAGGTGGCGATGTTCGTGTCCACATTGAAGCCCGCGCCGGGGGCGGTCACGTCGTTGGCGACGATCAGATCCAGCTTTTTCTTCGCCAGCTTCTTCTCCGCGTTCTCCAGCAGGCACTCGGTCTCCGCGGCAAAGCCGACGAGGATCTGGCCGGGGCGCTTCAAGCGGGCGACGGCGGCGGCCACGTCGGGGTTCTCGGTCAGGGCGATGGTGAGGGGCACGCCGTCGGCCTTTTTCAGCTTCTGGCTGTACTGCTCGGCGAAGCGGTAATCGGCGGGGGCGGCGGCCTGAATCACCACGTCCGCTTCCGGGGCCAGGCGGGTCATGGTGTCCAGCAGGTCCAGGGTGGTCGTGACGCGCTCCACGCGGATCCCCTCCGGGATCGGCGCCGTCACGGCCCCGGCCACGGCCACGACCTCCGCGCCGCGGTCCCGGGCGGCCTCGGCGATGGCGAAGCCCATCTTGCCGGAGGACTCATTGCTCAGATAGCGCACCGGGTCGAGGTACTCGCGGGTGGCGCCGGCGGTCACCAGCAGCTTCACGCCCGCCAGATCGCGCCGCGGCTGCAGGATGTCCACGATGGCCTCGAAGATCTGCTCCGGCTCGCTCATGCGTCCGGCCCCGGTGTCGCCGCAGGCCAGGAAGCCGCCCTCCGGCCCGACGAAGCGCACGCCGCGGCTGAGCAGCTCGGCGCAGTTCTTCTGCGTCACCGGCGCGCTCCACATCGCGGTGTTCATCGCGGGGGCGACCAGCACGGGCGCCTTCGTCGCCAGGACGGTGGTGGACAGCATGTCGTCCGCCAGCCCGGCGGCCATCTTCGCCAGAATGTTCGCGGTGGCCGGTGCAATGACGAACACGTCCGCCGCCTTGGCCAGGGCCACATGGGCGACCTCCCAGGTCTCCGGCCGCTCGAAGGTGTCCGTCACCACCGGGTGATTGGACATGGTTTCAAAGGTCAGCGGCGTGACAAAACGGGCGGCGTTCTCCGTCATGATGACGCGCACCGCCGCCCCGGCCTTGCGCAGCCGGGAGACCAGCTCCGCGCTCTTGTACGCGGCGATGCCCCCGGTCACGCCCAGTACCACGGTCCTGCCCCGCAGATCGGCGCTCACAGCTCCTCTTCCTCCATGGGCTTGTCGTAGGTCACCAGGCCCTGGTCAATCTCCTCCACCGCGATGCTCAGGCGGTTGCGGGTGTTGGTATCCATCAGCGGGGTGGCCCCGGCGACCAGCTGGCGGCCGCGCTTGGCGGCTTCCACCACGAGGGTGTAGCGGGTGTCGGCGTGTTTCAGCAGCTCCAGCACGTTCGGTTCGACGATCGACATGTTCATTTCCTCCTCATTCATCCAGCAGGCTCAGGGCTTCCTCCACGGTGTCGCCCATCTCCGGCAGGCAGCGGCTCACGGCGCGCTTCTCCGCCTCGACGATGCCGTGCAGTGTCCGCCAGGCGGTCTCCAGGTCGTCATTGATCACGGTGTATTCATAGGAAGGCATGCAGGCGATCTCGCCGGGGGCGTTGCGCATGCGCTTCTCAATGGCCTCGCGGGTCTCCGTGCCGCGCCCGGCCAGCCGCCGCACCAGGGCGGTGTAGCTGGGCGGCAGGATGAAGACGCTCACGCAGTCGGGCATGCAGCGCATCACCTGCAGTCCGCCCTGTACGTCGATGTCCAGCAGCACATTCTGCCCCTGGCGGATGCGCTCCTCCACCGCGGCCCGCGGCGTTCCGTAGTGGGCGGTGTGCACGGCGGCGTATTCCAGCAGCTCGCCCGCGCGCACCATCCGCTGGAATTCCTCCTCCGTCACGAAGAAGTAATCCACGCCGTCCCGCTCACCGGGCCGCGGTGCGCGGGTCGTCACGCTGACGGAGAAGGCAAAGCTGCCGTCCTCCTGCAAAAGACGCTTCGCCAGCGTCCCCTTGCCCACGCCCGAGGGCCCGGACAGCACCAGCAGCATGCCCTTGCACTTTTCCCGCATTTCCATTGCGTTCCCCTGCCTTACTCGATGTTCTGCACCTGCTCGCGCAGCTTCTCAATCTCGCTCTTGAGCCGGACGACGGCCTGCGTCATCTCGGTGTCGCCCGCCTTGGAGCCGATCGTGTTGGCCTCGCGGTTCATCTCCTGAATCAGGAAGTCCATCTTCTTGCCGATCTCCCCGTCCTGGCCGTCCGCCAGCCAGGCGCGCATCTGGGTGAAGTGGCTGTCCAGCCGGGCCAGCTCCTCATCCACGGCGCAGCGGTCGGCCAGCAGCGCTACCTCCTGTGCCAGCCGCGCGGGCTCCACCGGCTCGATGGGGAGATTCGCCAGCCGCTGCTGCAGGCGCTCCCGGTAGCTCTCCACCACCCGGGGCGCGCGGGCCAGCAGCGTCTGCCGCAGCTCCTCCGCGGCCGCAAGATGGATGCGCAGATCCTCGCGCATTCGCTGCCCCTCGCTGCCGCGCATTTCGTTCAGCCTCTCGAGGGCCTCGGTGAGCGCCGCCGCGCAGGCCTCGGCCACGGCCTCCTCGTCCAGGGCGGCCTCGGTCACCTGCGTCACGCCCTCCAGCTGCATGAGCTGCGCCATCGGCAGATCGGCCGCGATGCCGGTGGCCTCCGAGAGCTGCCGCGCCGCGTCCGCGTAGGCCTTCGCCAGCGCGAGGTCGCAGATCACCTGCCGCTCGCCCAGCGCTGTGTTGACCACGTTCAGGCTGACCTCCACATGGCCGCGCCGCACGCCTGCGGCCACCGCCCCGCGGATCAGCCCCTCCAGGAAGCCCAGGTTCCGCGGCAGGCGCAGCGCCAGGTCCAGGAAGCGGTGATTCACCGTCCGCAGCTCCGCCGTGACCTGCCAGCCCCGGCATTCGGCCTGTCCCCGGCCGCAGCCCGTCATCGAGCGCATGGCGCGCCTCCTCTCCGATTCACAAATTTCATTATAGCAAATCCCCGCCGCCGCCGCAAGGCTTTCTTTGGCGATCGTTTGCTGCGCTTTGGCGATCGTTTGCCGCGCAAGCCCGCCTCGTTCATCGGGCAGATCCCGCCGGGGGAGAGGCGGGGGATTGTGCGGCTTTCCCTGGCGCCCTGTGAGGAGGAGCTGTCCTTGCAGCGGACTGAGGGGGTGGCTGTCAAGCTGCAAGAGGAACAGTTTCTTGCTGCGTTGCCCTGCGTTCAACCCCACCGCCCTTCGGGCACCTCCCCTCATAGAGGAGTCAGGTTTTGCTACGCACCGCCTTGGCTCCGCTATGAGGGGAGCTGTCGCCGTCAGGCAACTGAGAGGGCTTCACGCCATCTTGGGGAAACCGCCCGCGAAGCGAACTGATTGGCCCTCACGCTTTGTTGAAAATGTCCTTCTGCAGGTTCTCCTTCACCATGTCCTTCAGCGGGATCGGCTCCGGTGCGGCCTCCAGCGCGGCATTCGCAGCCGCGAATTCCAGGGGCGCGTCTTCCTCCTCCGCAGGGGCCTCCTCGTCAAGCTCCTCGGAGGCGGCGCGGCAAATGCGGCTGCGGTAGTACATCAGGGCCAGGGAGGCCGAGCAGACGATCCAGCCCACCGGATAGGCGAGAGCCACGGCGATGAAGCCCACGCCCAGCTGCTTCGTCACCAGCAGATAGATCTGGCGGAACACCACGAAGGAGCAGAACATGACGACGGTCGGCCGGGTGGCGTCGCCCACGCCGCGCAGCGCGCCGCCGAAGATCTGGTTGAAGCAGATTGTGAAATAAAACGGCGTGATCAGGCGGATGAAGCGCGCGCCGAAGACGATCACCTCCGGCTCCTGCGTGAAGATGGAGATCAGCGGCTCCGCGAAGATGACCACCGCCGCCGACAGCCCGAGGGTCGCCCCGAGGGACAGCCGCAGTGCCGTCCGCACGCCGGCACGCACCCGCGGCCGCTGCCGGGCGCCCCAGTTCTGCCCCACGAAGGTCGTGGAGGCCATCGCGATCGCCTGCACCGGCACCAGCAGGAAGGCGTCCAGCTTGGCGTAGGCGCTGTAGCCCGCCATGGCCGCCGAGCCGAAGGCGTTGATGTAGGACTGCACGAACACATTGGAGAAGGAGGTCACGGCCTGCTGAATGCCCGAGGGCAGGCCAACGGTCAGGATGCCGCGCAGGGACTCGCCGTCGATGCGCACCTGGCTCCAGTGGACACCGTAGGCGGATTTCTCCCGCGTCAGCACGTACAGGATCAGCAGGGCGGAGGCCAGCTGCGACAGGATCGTCGCCCAGGCCACGCCGGCCACGCCCATCTGGAAGCGGATCACGAAGAGCAGATCCAGCACCGTGTTCATCACGGCGGAGAAGATCAGGAAGTACAGCGGCCGCCGCGAATCGCCCACCGCGCGCAGAATGCCGCTGCCCATATTGTACATCAGCAGCCCCGTGATGCCGGAGAAGTAGATGCTCAGGTAGGTGGTCGCCTCGGGACGCACATCCTCCGGCGTCTGCATCAGGTCCAGCAGCGGCTCCGTCAGCAGGCGGCCCGCCAGGGTGGACAGCACGCTCAGAATCAGCGTGACGGCGATTGTCGTGTGCACCGCGCGGGAGAGCCGCTGCTGGTCGTGGGCGCCGTAGTGCTGGGAGATGATGACGCTGGCGCCGGTGGCCAGGCCCGCGCTCAGGCCCACCATCGTGTTCAGGATCGGCCCCGTGGAGCCCACCGCCGCCAGCGCCTGATAGCCGACGAACTGCCCCACCACGTAGGTGTCCACCGTGTTGTACAGCTGCTGGAACAGCAGGCCCAGCATCATCGGCAGGGAGAAGGAAACCAGGTGCCGCCAGATGACACCCCGCGTCATGTCCGTATCCTTGCGCGCCATGCTCCTCCTCCTTATTGTGACAAAAAATGCCGGCCTCCCCGGCTGACCTGGTCTTTGCCCCCACACTCGCCGCCTGGAAGGTTGCTCAACGCCATCGCGCCCTCACGCGCTTCTCTCGCCCCGCGCAGCCGCGTCGGGACGGACGGACTTACTTCTGGAACGCACCATGCTCCCCACCGCTTTGGGTGGCTTACGTGGACCGCTTCGCCTGCGTCTGGCATCGGCTTGCAACCACAGACCCGCTGAGGCCGGCACAAGCCATTATAACCCGCCGGCGGGAAATTGACAAGCCCTCCGCGCAGCGATGTCAGGGCTTTTCTGGACGAGTTTTCTGAACGGAGTCGCTGGAATCTGGCGGGGCCTCCCGCGCAGGCCATCTCCGTCCTGTGGGCACATCTTGCAAGGGGAGAGGCAGGATGCGCACGCCGCACGGTTCCCTATGAGGGGAGCTATCGTCATGAGGCGATGGAGCAGGCTGGCCATGGAGGCGCGCAATCCCCAGCTTCTCCATACCGCTCCTGAATCGTGAATTGCGCCCTCCCCAGCTTTTACAAATCTCTCCCTTGCAAAGTCCCCGCTTTTGGTTTATGATAGAAACGGATTATATCCATTATGAAGGAAGAAGCCTCCGGCGGAGGGCCTGCCGGAGGACTGAAGGCCTGTTGAAAGGGAGCGCATGATTTTGACCGATCAGGATCAGACCCGGATTTCCGAAAACTCTGTCCCGCGGCGGCGGCGCATGGATTCGTATCATCAGGGAGAGGGCAGCCCGGCCCCTGCCGTCCCGGAGGAGGCGCACGACGCGCCGCAAAGCCCGGCGGACGGCGCCCTTTTTGGCGCGCGCAAGGTGAAGACGGACACGGCCCGGCCCACCGAGCGGACCACCCGCATGGAGACCGTGGTGGGCGCGCCCCGCACGAAGCCGGCGGCCCCGCAGGATGAGCTGCGCTTTGCCCCGCCCCGGGAGACCCGCGAGGCCCCGAAGGTGGAGGGCGAGTTCTCCTTCCCCGCGCGGCGGACGCAGCGCCAGGCCCCGCAGGAGGCGGCGCCGATGGTCTTCCCCGGCGAGAAGGAAAAGAGCGAGAAGGAAAAGGAAGAGCGGCCCCGCGTGATCCGGCCCGAGGACTATTTCCAGAACGCCGACGCGCAGGCCCCGGCGGAGACCGCGCCGAAGCAGAGCCGCTGGCCGCTGATCGCCACGGTGGCGGTGCTGCTGGTGGCCCTGCTGGTGATCGGCGTGATGCTGATCCCTGAGAACGATGACGGCGTGCTCGGCAGCATCCGCCGCGGCGTGGCCGGCGTTGGCGCCAGCAAGAGCGAGACGACGCCCACCGCCGTGCCGGCCGCCGAGGCCAGCAGCTTCTACGGCGCGCCTACCGTGGGACCTGCGCCGATGACCGTGGTGTTCAACCTGACCACCAGCGGCCAGGTGGAGGACGTGCGCCTGGTGGACAGCGACGGCGTGCCGCTGACGACCACCGGCCAGCGCACGGACAACACCGGCTTCACGATCTGGACGATCAGCTGCACCTTCACCGAGGCCTACACCGGGCCGGTGACTGCCATGCTGCTCTCCGGCGGCGAGTGGACGGACACGCGCCAGTCGGTGAATGTGCAGGTGTCCCAGCCGGTGACGACGGCCGCCCCGCTGACCCCGGTGGCCAGCACCGCCGTGGAGGCCTACAGCTTCACCGCCTCCACGACCCGCTCGGGCACCGCGCCCTTCAGCATCATCTTCCAGGCGACGACGTCAACCGCGGTGCAGGACGTGCGCCTGGTGCGGGATGACGGCGAGGAGCTGGACGCCCGCGCCAATCTGCTGATGGAAACCGACCGCGACCGCACCTGGCAGATCAACTGGCTGGCGGAGACGGCCTATTCCGGCGGCGTGCATGTGGAGCTCTCCGACGGCGAGAACTGGCAGCCCACCGAGAGCGTGATCGCCGTGGAGATCGCCGGCCTCACCCCGACGCCCACCGCCACCGCCGTCCCGACCGAGGCCCCCGCCGAGGAGGCCGCTGTGCCGGAGGAGACCCAGGCTGAGGAGGCGGAAGCGCTTCCCGCCGAGGACTGGGACAGCCAGGGCGATCCCTCTGCCGCCAAAGAAGGCGCGGAGGAGAATGGCGAGCCCCTGGAGGAGATGGCCGGCAATATGGCGGAAGCCCCCGGCCTTGAGGAGGGCGCCGAGCCCGCAGCCGAGGACGTTGATGTCGGCGCGCTGATCCACCTGGGCGGCGACCCGAATGCCCAGGATCCCGCGGAGGAAACGCCGGAAGAGGCAGCAGACGCGGAAGACACGGAAGAAGAGGCAGAAGAAGAGAAGCGCCCGCGGCTGACCGCCGAGGCCGCCGTCGGGGCCGATCCCGCGCTGATCAAGACCCAGAGCGTCTATGTGGGCAGCAGCAAGAAGACCACGGAGAACTACGACCGCGACCTGAAAAAGCTGGTGAACTTCGGCACCGCCGACGAGTATACCCAGATCCCCCTGGGCATGCTGGCCTTCCGCGGGAGCAACTTCCGCCAGAATGCGTCCTACGGGAACGTGAAGACCCTGCCCAATGCCATGGATGTGCTCTGGACGGTGGACATGGGCAGCGTCAAGGGCAATGGCAAGACGGTCTATTACGGCATGGAGCGCTCCCAGGCGATCATCGTCAAGTGGACGAAGGAGATCCGCGAGACCAGCTCCCTGAACGAGGAGAAGAAGGACGTCAGCCCCCTGCGCGAGGTGATCGTCGCGGGCAATGACGGCGTGATCTACTTCCTCGACCTGACCGACGGCAAGGCCACCCGCAAGGCCATCAACCTGGGCTACCCGATGCGCGGCACGCCCGCCGCGTCCAGCCGCGGCATGCCCTTCCTGGCGGTGGGCCAGTACGCCCGCAAGATGGCCAGCGGCACCGGCAAGACCGGCTTGCGCATGTACGATCTGATGACGATGAAATCCATCGACATGATCGACGGCCTGGACGGCAAGCTGAACCGCCCCCTCAATGAGATCGGCTACTTCGACACCGGCGCGGTGATCGACCGCGTCTCGGACACCCTGGTCACCGCCGGCACCAACGGCGCGCTGTATCTGGTCAGCCTGGGCACCAAGTTCCCGATGCCCTCCGGCCCCTTCAGCACCAGCCTGGACACCGTGATGCTGGTCTCCCGGGCCAAGGATGAGAAGGTGGCCCATACGGCGGTGGAATCCTCGCTGGCCGCCTTCCAGCAGTACGTCTTCTATGCCGACATGGGCGGCTATCTGCGCTGCGTGGACACGGACCGCCTCAGCACCGTCTGGGCGGTGCCCACCGGCGACGCCGTGGAGAGCGCGGTGGCGCTGGACCTGGACGCGGAGAACAACCTCTGGCTCTACACCGCCAACACCCTGCAGAACCGCAGTAAGGGCGACTGCCAGATCCGCCGCTACAACGCCATGAGCGGCGAGGAGCAGTGGACGGCCGCCTTCAATGTGGCAAAGCCCAAGAACAATCCCTACATCGCCGGCGCGATTGCCTCCCCGGTCATCGGCACCGGCAGCCTCCAGGGCCTGGTCTACTACGCGGTGAGCGGCCTCACGGCCAATGGCGCGGAAGCGGCCGGGCTGGAGAAGGCGGCCACGGCGGGCGCGCTGATCGCCCTGAACGCGGAGAGCGGCGAGGTGGTCTGGAGCCGCAAGCTGGACACCTGGACCTACTCCTCCCCGGTGGCCGTTTACGACGGCGAGGGCAGGGGCTGCATCATCCAGTGCTCGAACAGCGGCCTCCTGACCATGTATGACGGCCTCACCGGCGAGGAGATCAACACGCTGCAGCTGGATGGCAAGGTCACCGCCAGCCCCGCGGTCTACAAGGACATCCTGATCATCGGCACCACCGGCAAGGGCACCTCCCACATCTACGCCGTCGTGCTCTCGGCTGCGCAGGAGTGAGCCGAAAGGGGCGGGGGAGCGCACCGGCGGCCGTGTTCAGATTCTCATCAAATTCTCATTTGATCGCGGCTGTTTTCCCATGCAGGCCGGGGCAAAGTGTGGTAAGATACACTTGCCCCCCGGAGTGGGGCACGAGGTGACGAAGAATGGCTGCATATCATCTGGAAGATATTGACCTGATCCGGAAGGCCGGCAATCTCAGCTACCGCGACGCGGTCGACCTGCTGGAGTACCACAACGGCAGCGTGACAGCCGCGCTGCGGGACGCGAAGGCCCGCCGCCAATCCGCGCCCGGCGAAAAGCGCGGCGGCGCGCAGGACGCTCAGCCCAGCCTGTGGCGGCGGCTGTACAGCACAAGGGTCATCATACAAAAGGGGAAGGTTCCCGTGGCGAACGTGTCCTCGCTGTATGTCGGCGCGACCGTGCTGCTGGCCCCATGGCTGGCGGTCGGCAGCGGCGCCGCGGCCCTGCTGCTGGGCTACCGCTTCAGCCTGCGGAAACGGGATCCCGCCTTCCTGGAGGAGGACCCGACGGAGATGGTGCGCTCCACCATCGCGAAAGTGTCCCAATTCGGCGAGGAGCTGGCCAACACGGCGAACAGCGCGTGGAAGAACGTGGGCGCCGAGCAGAACCCCGCCGCCCCGAAGCCGCAAAGCCGGCCGGCGCGCCCATCGAAGGAGAGCGTGCCCACGATCCACTTCCCTGTCCAGGTGGACAGTCAGGAGACCAGCGTGCAGTTCGAGGATGACGGCGACGGCTTCACCAGCGCCACACTGCAATAATTGTTCAGATTACACATTTTGCAATGTACAATCGCCTCTCCCTGTGCTCGGGGAGAGGCTTTTGCTATGGGCCTGCAGTGCTGGGGGAGGACGCACTGCGCGTGGCGATGCGGAACTTTCCAACGGCGGAACGCTTGCCAAAAGACGCGCACTGCGGTATCATGGTAATGCAGCATAACGAAAAGCTGCACTTTGGAAAGGAGAACCCGCGATGCGAAAACTGACGGCGCTGCTGCTGGCCCTGCTCCTGCTGGGGGCCGCGGCCTGCGCGGAGGAGGAGCTCCCGGCGGTGGAGGAGACATTTGCACTGACGGCGGAGGAGGCCCCCGAGGCCTCGGAGGAAGCGCTCTGCCCGGAGGAGGCGGTGGAGGGCATCGAAGCCGCCGTGCCGGAGGAGCTCCCGATCGCGGTGGAGGCGGCGGCGGAGAACGCCGGCTCGGGCACCTGCGGCGAGAACCTCCGCTGGACGCTGGACGCCGACGGCCTGCTGACCATCAGCGGCACCGGCCCCATGGAGGATTACAACTGCTCTCCCTATTGGGGCAACGAGAGCGAGCTCAACCGGGCCTGCCCCTGGGGCATGAACATCACGGCGGTCGTCGTGGAGGAGGGCGTCACCTCGATCGGCAGCTACGCCTTCTGCGACAGCAATCTGGACAGCATCACCCTGCCCGCCACCCTCACGCGGATCGGAGAAAGCGCCTTTGCGTCCAGCACGCTCAGCAGCATCACGATCGGGGAGGGCCTGGAGACGATCGCCTCCAATGCCTTTGAGCAATGCATGCGGCTGACCGCCATCGAGCTGCCGGAGGGCCTCACCGCGATCGGGAGCAGCGCCTTCCGGAACTGTGTCAACCTGGCGGAGGCCGCCATCCCAGCCACCGTGGCCGCCATTGGCGAGGGCGCCTTCTACGGCTGCAGGAGCCTCAGCGCCATCGTGATTCCCGACGGCATCACGGAGATCGGGCGCGAGACCTTCTACAGCGCGGGCAGCCTCACGACCATCACGCTGCCGGACAGCCTGGTGTCCGTGAGCGGCTATGCCTTCACCTACTGTACCCGGCTCAGCGAGGTGTACTATCAGGGCTCCCGCGCGTCCTGGCAGCAGGTCGCGATCGGCTGGGACAACGATCCCCTGAAGACGGCGAAGGTCATCTACGGCCTGGAGACCGGCGGCATCGCGGGCCAGCCGGTGGACACCAACGCGGCCCGGCTCACCTGGGCGCGGGCCTGGAGCGCCGACGGCTACCAGCTCTTCCGGGCGGAGCAAGAGGACGGCGCGTTCACGTGGATCAAGAACTGCACCACGGCGGTGGTGAACAATTATTCGCTGAACCCCGGCGCGGACTACTGGTACCGGGTGCGCCCCTACCGCGACCGCGCGGACGGCAGCCGGCTCTACGGCGAATACTCCGATACGGTGCGTGTGCACATCCCGGGCAGGATTGAGAGCTTCACGGTCACGGGGAAGGATACGAACTGCGCCTTCCTCCGTTGGGACAGCGTGGCGGGCTGCACGGGCTACCAGGTCTTCCGCACGGTGGCCGGCAGCGGCGAATACACCTGGGTGAAGAACGCGACGACCGCCCAGGTGGCGAACTACTGCCTCCAGCCCGGCACGACCTACTACTACAAGATTCGCGCCTATGTCGACCTGCCGGACGGCAAGCGCGCCTACGGCCCCTATTCCGACGGCGTGAAGTTCAGCGTGCAGCCGCAGACGGTGCTGCTGAAGCTGGCCGGCGGCGACCGGCGGATCACCCTCTCCTGGTCCCCGGCTGCGCAGGCCAGCGGTTACCAGGTCTTCTGCGCCGAGGCCGGCACCGGCGGTACGTACACCTGGCGGCGGAATGTGCCCGCCGGCCAGCTTGCCGTCACGATCGGCGCACTGAAGGCGAACACGGATTACTGGTTCATCGTCCGCAGCTATGTCGACCTGCCGGACGGCGGCCGCTACTGGGGACAATACTCCGAGCCGAAGCACGCCTGGACGCGCAAATAACCCGGGGGAGCTTTTGTTCCTGATCAGCGTAGGGGGGAAGGAAACCCTTTTCCGGCGGAAAAGGGATTTCCTTCCCCCATGCCCCCATCTTTCCGAAAAGGCCGTTCCGGGGGAAAGGCTGCAGGCAAAAGCCCTTGCATTTTTCCGCCGCTCTGCTATCATAAGGGGCGGAGACCATGGACACTTGGCTCCGGGGAAGGACGGGGACGATGGGAAAGCGATTTTTCCGGCTGGGCAGCCCGGTGGTCCGGCTGTTTCTGCCGCGGCTCACGTGGCGCTGGGATGTGCCCTTCGACGGGGAGCCGTGCATATTTGTGTGCAATCATGAGCGGGCGATGGGGCCGCTGCAGATGGCGATCAACTTCCCCCTGCGCGAGCAGAGCCGCATCTGGATCTACGACGGCCCGCTGCACAGGGAGACCTTCCGCGCCTACGTGCTGCAGGACCATTGGTGGAAGGAGGACGGCTTTCTTGCGCCGGTGCTGAACGTGATCCTGCCGCCGGTGCTGGGCGCGATTGTGCCGCCGGTGCTCCGCTCAGTGCCGCATGTGCCGGTCTACCACGAGGCCAGGGCGATGCGCACCATCCGCGAGAGCCTGCGCATCCTGCGGGACGAGGGGCAGCACATGGTGATCTTCCCGGAGATCCCCACGGCCTTCGGCGCCCATGAGACGGAGAAGATCAACGAGGGCTTCCTGTGCCTGATGCCGATGTACGAGCACGCCACCGGCCGCCCGCTGCGCATCTGGCCGATGCACATGGATCTCGAGAAGAAGGAGATGCACGTCAAGGCGCCGATCTCCTTTGACATGGCCCAGTCCCTGCCGGATCAGGTGCCGCGCCTCACACGGGAGGTGCTGGACGGGATCTTCACGTGAGACAATGGCTCTTCGCGCGCCGCTGAGCGCATGCAAAAAGGCGGCGCGCTTTTTTCGTGCCGCCCTTGATTGTGCGCCAAGGGCGAGAAAAAACCACCAGCAGAGCTGGTGGAATAGAAGAGCT
>CAMNHF010000063.1 GCA_946538975.1 uncultured Clostridia bacterium
GGCCTGGCGACGATGACGTACAGCCCGTTTTTCACGTCCCCCAGATGGGGCCGGAAGCATTCGCGCAGGCGGCGCTTCACCCGGTTGCGGGTGACCGCGTTGCCCACCTTCTTGCTGACGGAAAAACCGACTCGCAGCCCGCGCCCCTTGGCGGCGAGCAGCACCAGGTCGTGGCAGCTGACGTTCTTTCCGCGGCGGTACACGTACTGGAACGCGCTGTTTTTTTGCAGCCGATAGCGTTTTTGCATATGCTTTCCTTTCTCTGGCTGCGCTGCTCCGCCGTATGGTCCGGCAGAACAGAACAAAGCCCGTCCGGCGGTGCGCACATCGCGGGCGGGCTTGAAAACCAGCGGGACAAACCGCAGGTCATCTGCAGGCAACTGAACGAACCTCCATGGAGGCTATCCTGATCAGGACAGCGTCCAGATCAGACGGTCAGCACCTTGCGGCCGCGGCGGCGACGGGCGGCCAGCACACGGCGGCCGTTGCGGGTGGACATGCGGGCACGGAAGCCGTGCACCTTGCTGCGCTGACGCTTCTTGGGCTGATAGGTACGAAACATGTTCGACAACTCCTCTTCCATTCGTGTTTTGCATCGGGAAGCGCGTGGGTCCGGCGCGGCGGCCGAAGACGCACGCGGCTCTCAGGATGATCCCGCGCGGGGCGGAATCAGGCCTCAACTCAACAGCCTGTACAGTATACCGAATCAGAGCGGTGTTGTCAAGAATTTTTCATCCGGCAAATTCCGCTGGAAAATTCCGCTTGCTCTGTCTCAGTCCTTGCCGCCGTCCTGCACGATGCGGCGGCGGATGTTGTCCACCAGCCTGCGCGAGAGGGCCTCGTAGGCCGCCCGCTCCTCCTCGCTGAAGCCGTCGAAGCAGATGGTTTTGTAGTCCGTCTCCAGCTGGCTCAGCTCCTCCGCCAGCTGCGAGGCGGCGAAGACGTAGCCGCTCTTTTTGCCGTCCAGGTTCTTGCGCGCCACCAGGCCGGCCGAGCCCAGCCGCACCATCAGCATCGTCAGCGCCACCTTGCCCAGACCGGTGTAGTGGCCGATCTCCTCCATCGTGCAGGGGACGCCTGCCCGCCAGAGCAGATACAGGATGTGCATCTCGTTGAGGGTCAGGTCATGCTTGCCCGCCAGCGTCTCCATGTAGCGGTCCGCCAGCTGGCCGGTGAGGTAGAACGTCGCGTCGAGGGAGTCCTCCAGGCCCCGGGCGAAGGGCACGTCCGCGCCGCGCTCCCGGCCGAGGGGGCGGGTTCCGCCGATCAGCGGCAGCGGCACCGCGTCCGTGCTGAAGGCCAGATAGTAGCTCAGGATGATCAGGCGGCGGTCCTGGTAGGTCTGCTCGTCGAAGATCTGCCGGTAGAACTGGTCATAGTAGCGGATGACCGTCCGCTTCATGTTTATGATGCCGTTCAGGCTGATATGCTGCTCCACCAGAGAGCCCGGCACGCGGATGTAGTAGTACACCGGGGCCTTCAGCACCGCGATGGTCTCCGCGTGCAGCAGGTATTCCAGGTTGAAGATCATGTCCTCGCCGTAGGCCACCTGCTCCTCCATGCGGACATGGTGCTGCTCGATCAGGGAGCGGCGGTACAGCTTGTTCCACAGCACGCCGTAGTACAGGTCCGCGGGGGATTTCATCATCTCGTCCGCGTACTGCCGCCGGGAGATCAGTCCGCCCTTCTCAATCGACCCCTTCTGGCCGATCGTCCCCTCGAACACGCGGAAGAAGTCCCCCACGACCAGATCCGGGGCGCGCTGCTCCATCTCGCGCACCAGCAGCTTGACGGCCTCCAGCGGGAGCCAGTCGTCCGCATCCACGAACTGCACATACTCCCCGCCGGCCAATGTGAGGCCCAGGTTCCGGGCCGAGGACACGCCGCCGTTTTCCTTCGTGATCGCCCGGACCCGGCTGTCGGCGGCGGCATACTCCGAGGCAATCTGCGCCGAAGCGTCCTGGCTGCCGTCATTGACGAGAATCAGCTCGAAATCCGGATAATCCTGCTTCAGAATGCTGTCCACGCAGCGCCGCAGCGTCCGCTCGGCGTTGTAGATGGGCACAATCACGCTGACCTTGCTCATTGCAATCTCCTTGGGATGGTTCTCGCGATCCGCACCCGCGGGAAAGGGGCTCACTCCTCGCCGATGTGCTCCGTGCCCTGCTCCAGCAGCGTGCGCACATGGTCGTCGGCAAGGGAATAAAACACCGTCTTGCCGTCGCGGCGGCTCCGGATCAGACGGGCCTGCTTGAGAATCCGCAGCTGATGGGACACGGCGGACTGCGTCATGCCCAGCAGCCGGGCCAGGTCGCACACGCAGACCTCGTCCTCGAAGAGCGCGTAAAGAATCCGGATGCGGGTCCCGTCGCCAAAGACGCGGAACAGGTCCGACAGCCGGGTCAGCGTCTCCTCATCGGGCAGCAGGCTCTGCACCTGCGCCACCTTGTCCTCGTGCACATGGAGAAAGCCGCAGGTTTCCACCGCGGGGCCGTGATACTTTTTCAGCATGGTTCCCCCTGTGATGCTCTCGGGGCCTTATTCAGCAGCGGAGTCTCGGCGGACGGCGCAGCGGCGCCTTCTCCTCCGCGTGCTCCGCAGGCGCGGGCGCCGCCGTCTGCCTGCTGGGCTGCGCCAGCTGCTCCTCCAGCGCCGCCACGCGCTGCCGCAGCTCCTCGATCTCCCGCTTCTGCTCAATGGCCAGCTCAATCAGATCCCCTCTGCGCAGCCGGCGCCATCTGCTGTCCGTCATGGTCCCGTCCTCCTTTTCACGCTTTTCAGCTTCATCCCGTCTCGGCCGGGGTCACAGGGCCCGGGCCGCGGCCTCCAGCATGTGCCGCGCGTGCGCTCGGGCGCTGTCGTCCACGCCGCCCAGGCCGCCCAGCATGCGGGCCACCTCGTCCACGCGCTCCTCGTCCGTCAGCATGCGGACGCTGGTGTTCGTCCGGCCGTCCTCCACGTTCTTTTCCACCAGCAGCTGGTGGGAGGCCATCGCCGCCAGCTGCGGCAGATGGGTGACGCACAGCACCTGCCGCTGCGCGGCGATCTTGCGCATTTTCTCCGCCACCACCTGCGCCATGCGGCCGGAAATGCCGGTGTCGATCTCGTCGAAGACCATGCAGTCCACGCCGCCGCGGTCGGCCTCCAGCGATTTCAGCGCCAGCATGATGCGGCTCAGCTCGCCGCCCGAGGCGATCTTGCCCAGCGGCTTCAGCGGCTCGCCGGGGTTCGGGGAGATCATGAACTCCAGGCTGTCCTCCCCCTCCGGCTGCGGCAGGCGCGGCTTGTCCGGCGCGGGTGCGAACTGCACCGCGAAGGACGTCTTCTCCATGCCCAGATCCCGCAGCTGCGCCATCATGTTCGCGGAGAAGGTTTCCGCCAGCGCCCGGCGGGAGGCGGTCAGCTGCGCCGCGGCCTCCCGGTAGCGCGCGAGCAGCTTCCGGTCCTTTGCCGCCAGCTCCGCGATCTCCGTATCCATGGCGCCCAGCCGCTCCAGCTCGTCCTGCATGCGCGCCTGCTCCCTGAGCACAGCGTCCACGGTCTCGCCGTATTTGCGCTCCAGATGGCGGATGAGATCCAGCCGGCTCTCCACCAGGTCGGCGCGGCGCGGATCGTATTCCTCCGCCTGCAGCATGCCGCCCAGCTCGTAGCCGATCTCCTCCGCCTCGTAGTAGCATGAGGACAGGCGGGCCGCCAGCTTCTCGTATTCCGGGGCGATGTCCGCGATGCTCTGCAGGCTGTCCAGCGCCTCCTTGAGCAGCGGCAGGGCTGCCTCCTCCCCCGCGATGCGGCCGTGGGCACCGCGCACCGCGGTGGAAATCTTCTCCCAGTGGCGGTTCTTTTCCTTTTCCGCGGTCAGCGCTTCCTCCTCGCCGGGCTTCAGCTTCGCCTTGCGCAGCTCCTCCAGCGCCGCCTGCAGCTGCTCCACGCGGGCCTTTTTGTGTTCGTTCTCCCGCACCAGGCGGCCCCAGGCCCGGTGGCAGGCCAGGAATTCCTCGCAGGCCGCGCGGGTCTCCTCCCGCAGGGTCTGATGCTTTGCGTCGCCGGCGTCGTCCAGGAACTGCAGATGGTACTGCGGCTCCATCAGGAAGCGCCCCTCGTGCTGGCCGTACACGTCCATCAGCAGGGCGGACAGCTCGCGCAGGACGCTCAGCGGCACCACCACGCCGCAGACGCGGCACAGGCCCCGCCCCGCGCGGTTCATCTCCCGCCAGAGGGTCACCGTGCCGTCGGTCTCGATCTGCTGCTGCGCCAGAAAGGCCATCGCCGCCGCGTTCTTCCCCGCGTCGAACACTGCCTCCACGCTGGCCTTGTCCGTGCCGGTGCGGATCAGCTCCCGGTCCGCGCGGCCGCCCAGCGCCAGGTTCACCGCGTCCACCACGATGGATTTGCCCGCGCCGGTCTCGCCGGTCAGGGCGTGCATGCCGTCGGAAAAGCACAGCGTCAGCTGTTCAATCAGCGCGATGTTCCGGATCCGCAAGCTCATCAGCATGCCACGGCTTCCCCCTCTCCAAGGCGCGCATCACACGTGCATCATGCCGTGCAGCCGCTCCACCAGCTGCAGCCCGTCCTCTGCCGAGCGCGCCACCAGCAGGATCGTGTTGTCGCCGGCCAGCGTGCCCAGCACCTCCGGCCAGCCGAGGCTGTCCAGCGCCTGGCAGGCCGCGCCCGCCGAACCGCTCAGCGTTTTGACCACCACCAGCGCCCCCGAGGAGGCCGCGCTCACCAGCGAGTCCGACAGAATGCGGATGAAGCGGTCGGTCAGCTCGCTGCGCACCTCCTCCGGCGGCGCGTACCGCCAGCCGCCCCGGGCCACGGCCACCTTGCGCAGGCCCAGCTCCCGGATGTCCCGGGATACCGTCGCCTGGGTCGTGCGGAAGCCCTCGGCCTGCAGCGCCGCCGCCAGCTCCTCCTGTGTGCCGATCTGCAGGCGGTTGATGATGTCCAGGATCGCCATCTGCCGCGCGGATTTCATCTCCGGTTCCCCCTTGTCGCGTTTCCTCAGGTCAGTTTCGCGCGCACCGCGTCGAAGAAGCGCTGCGGTGTCATGCGGATCAGGCTGACATGCCTG
Source organism: uncultured Clostridia bacterium (assembly GCA_946538975.1). Taxonomy (GTDB): domain Bacteria; phylum Bacillota; class Clostridia; order Christensenellales; family Aristaeellaceae; genus RUG11272. The sequence continues at coordinate 5,072 of CAMNHF010000063.1, forward strand.
CCGCTGGCGCGGATATTCACGGTCTGGCGCGCATGCAGCAGGGCGCAGTGCTGCCCGTCCACCTGCACGGTGACCGCCATCGCGGCGTCGTCCGCCAGGGTCAGCGACAGCTCGGCGCTCAGCGGCAGCACGATCGGCCGGCTGGTCAGCGAGTGCGCGCACACCGGCGTCACCATGCAGCAGGCCGTGCCCGGCATCACCAGCGGGCCGCCGGCGGACAGGGCGTAGCCGGTGGAACCGGTGGCCGTCGCGACCACCACGCCGTCCGCCCGGTAGGAGACAGCCTCCTCCCCGTTCACCGCCAGGGTCAGCATCACCAGCCGCGGATGGCCGCCCCGGTGCAGGCTCACGTCGTTGAGCGCGTAGCGCACGCGCCCGTCCGCCAGATCCGCCGCCAGCATCGGCCGCCGCTCCAGCCCGTAATCCCCGCTGACCACGCGGGAGAGCAGCTCTGTCATCCGCTCCGCCGGAATATCCGCCAGGAAGCCCAGCGTGCCGTGGTTGACGCCCGCCAGCGGCGCGTCCCAGCGGAGCGCCAGCTGGGCGGCGTGCAGCATCGTGCCGTCCCCGCCGAATGACAGCAGGCAGTCCGGCCGGGGGCCCTCCTCCAGCGCCGGCAGCCGCAGCAGCTCCTGCGCCGCCGCCTCGCAGTACGCCTCGCAGTGCCATTCCTCGCGCAGCAGCCGCGCGGCCTCCAGCGCACTGTCCAGCCCGCGTCCGCCGCCTGGCGGCACAATGATGCCAAAGGCCCTGTTCATTCCGCCGCACCTCCCGTCTCCCGGTGCGCCCGGCGCACGATTTCGCGGATCTCCGCGTCTGTCACCGGTGCGGCCGCAGGGCCGGGAGCAATCCACGCGAGGAATTCAATGTTGCCCTTCGGGCCGGTGATCGGGGAAAACTCCAGCCCCTCCACATGCCAGCCCATGCCCGGCGCAAAGTCCACGATCTCCCGCAGCACATCCTCATGCACCGCCGGATCCCGCACGACGCCGTTCTTGCCCACGCGGCCCCGGCCCGCCTCAAACTGGGGCTTCACCAGGGTGTAGAACACGCCCTCCTCCCCCATCAGGGCCGCCGCCACCGGCAGGATCAGCCGGATGGAGATGAACGAGACGTCCATCACCGTCACCGTGGGGTGCAGCGGCACCATCTCCGGGGTCAGGGTGCGGGCATTGGTGCGCTCCAGCAGCGTGACGCGGGGGTCATTGCGCAGCTTCCAGTCAAACTGGCCGTAGCCCACGTCGATGGCGTAGACATGGGCCGCACCGCTGCGCAGGCACACGTCCGTGAAGCCCCCGGTCGCGCAGCCGATGTCCATGCACACCTTGCCGGTGAGATCGGCGTGGAAGGCCTTCACCGCCTTCTCCAGCTTCAGCCCGCCTCGGCCGACATAGGGGTGCTGCTGGCCGCGCACGGTCAGCGCGTCCCCGGCCGCCACCATCTCGGAGGCCTTGTCGATCCGCCGCTCCCCCAGGTACACTAGGCCCGCCATGATGGCAGACTGCGCCCGGGTACGGCTCTCGAACAGGCCCTGCGCCACCAGCGCGGCATCGGCGCGGACCTTGTCTTTCTTCTTATGCTCCGGGCGCTCCTCCACCGTGTTCCCTTCTTCCGTTCAACTCCGCCTGAATGCGTTTCGCCATCTGATCCGGGCACAGCCCCAGCGTGCGCATCAGCTGGCCCCGGCTGCCGTGGGGAATGAAGGCGTCCGGGATGCCGAACATCAGCATCGGCGCCGGCCAGCCCTCCTCGGCGCAGCGGCAGGCCACCGCGCTGCCGAAGCCGCCCAGCAGCACATGCTCCTCCATCGTCACCAGCGGCCGGTCGGACAGGCTGCCCAGCAGCGCCCGGTCCATCGGCTTCACGCTGGAGCAGTTCACCAGCGCGGCGCGGATGTGGTACTGCTCCGCCAGGATGCGGCGGGTCTCGATGGCTTCCTTCACCATGGAGCCCACCGCCAGCAGCGCGCAGTCCACGCCCGACTCCAGGATCTCCCAGCGCCCCGGCCGGAAGGGCCGCGACGGCAGGTTCTCGCCCAGGTCGATGCCGCCCCGTCCGTAGCGGATGGCCACGGGGCCTGCTGCCTCGCCCGCCCAGCGCAGCATCCGGCGCAATTCGCGCACATCCCGGGGCGCCAGCACAGTCAGGTTCGGCACCGGCAGCATCGCGGCGAAATCCCACACGCCGTGGTGCGTCTCGCCGTCCTCCCCCACCAGGCCGGCACGGTCCAGCAGGAAGGTCACCGGCAGGCGCTGCATGCACACGTCGTGGATCATCTGGTCGTAGGCCCGCTGGAAGAAGGTGGCGTAGATCGCGGTGAAGGGCTTCATGCCCGCCGCGGCCATGCCGGCGGCCATCGTGACCGCGTGCTCCTCCGCGATGCCCACGTCGAACAGCCGCCCGGGGAACTCCTCGCCGAAGCCGCTCAGCCCCGTGCCGTCCTTCATCGCGGCGGTCACCGCGACGATCCGGTGATCCTCGCGGGCCATGGCGCGCAGCTCCTCGCCCATCTCCGCGCTGAAGCTGGGCCCCGTCTTCCCCTCCCGCAAGAGGCCCGTCTCCACATAGAAGGGGGCGATGCCGTGGAAGCGGTCCGGCGCCTGCTCGGCCTTCGGGTAGCCGTGGCCCTTCTGTGTCAGCACGTGGATCACCGCCGGGCCGTCGAATTCCTTCGCCAGCCTCAGCGTGTGCTCCATCCGGCGGATGTCGTGGCCGTCGATGGGGCCGAAATAATGGAAGCCGAGGGCGGAGAAAAAGCCCTCGTCCACAAAGAAGGACTTGACAAAGGTCTTCGCGGCGTGCACCAGCTTGTAGGCCGGCTTGCCGATGACGGGCACCTTCTGCAGGCGGGTCTTCACCACCCGCTTTGTGCTCGTCCAGCCCTTGCTGACGCGCAGATCGGTCAGATGGCGGGAGAGGGCGCCCACATTCTGGGAGATGGACATCTCGTTGTCATTCAGGATGACAATCATGCGCGTGCCGCTGCTGCCGGCGTCGTTGAGCGCCTCATAGCACAGCCCGCCGGTCAGCGCGCCGTCGCCCACCAGGGCGATCACCTGATTCTTCCCGCCGTTCAGGTCCCGCGCCCGCGCCATGCCCAGGGCCGCGGAAATGGCCGTGGAGGCGTGCCCGGTCTCGAACACGTCGTATTCGCTCTCGCTGGGCTTGGGGAAGCCCGCCAGCCCGCCGAAGGTGCGCAGGGAAGGGAAACGCCAGTACCGGCCGGTCAGCAGCTTGTGCACATAGCTCTGATGGCCCACGTCGAAGATCAGCTTGTCCGCGGGGATGTCAAAAACGCGGTGCAGCGCGATCGTCAGCTCCACCACGCCCAGATTGGACGCGAGGTGTCCGCCCCGCTGCGCCACCACATCGACCACCCGCCTGCGGATCTCCGCCGCCAGCGCGTCCAGCTCTTCATAGGACAGCTGCTTCAGCTCGGCGGGGGAGCGCAGATCTTCCAGACGCATCCCGGTGTTTCCTCCTTTCCCGATGAATCGATGCGCGGTCAGCCCTTCGCGCCCTTGGAGCCCTTGGCGCCGCCCAGCGCAGCGCTGGACAGGATGCCGGAGGTGAAGGCATAGCTGCGGTCGTTCTTCTCCTCATGGGCCCGCAGCGCATACGTGACCATCCGGTCGATCAGCCTCGAATAGGACAGGCCCGCGTTCTCCCACAGGTAGAAGGCCAGCGAGCCGGGGATCGTGTTGATCTCCGTGATGTACAGTCCGCCGCTTTTGCGGTCGAACATGTAGTCCACGCGCACGACGCCCTTGCAGTCCAGCATGCGGAAGATGTCGCAGCTCATGCGCTGGATCCGGTCGCGCAGCTCCGGCTCGATCGGCGCGGGCACCTGCCGCTGCAGGCTCGCCATGCCCTTGCTGCCGCCCTGGCGCAGGTATTTCTCGTGGAAGTCCAGGTAGCTCTCGCCCTCGGAGGTGATGGGCATCTCGATCGGCGAGGCCGTGACCTCCTCGTCGTAGCCCAGCACGGAGCAGTTCAGCTCGGTCGGCTTGTCCAGCCCCTTCTCCACCAGCACCCGCCGGTCGTAAGAGAAGGCCAGGTCGAGGGCGTCCCGCAGCGAGGCCATGTCGTCCGCCCGGCTCACGCCGATGGAGGAGCCCAGGTTGGCCGGCTTGACAAACACGGGGAAGCCCAGCTTCTCCCGCACGTCGGCCATCACCTGCTCCGGCTCCCGCAGGTAGCGGGTGTGGGTGTACCAGGTGCCCGGCAGCACGGGCAGATCGGCCCCGCGGAAGAACTGCTTCATCATGATCTTGTCCATGCCGATGGCGCTGCCCGCGACCCCCGTGGAGGTATAGGGCAGGTTGGCCAGCTCCAGCAGGCCCTGCAGCGTGCCGTCCTCGCCGTGGAGGCCGTGCATCACGATCACGCACACGTCCAGCCGCGCCGCCAGCCTCTCCGACGGCCGCCCGAAGGGGCCCTTGCCCGCCTCCCGCTTCAGCAGCGCGCCGGAGCCCGCGTGCAGGTCCAGCTCCACCGGAATGATGCCGCCGTCCGGCACAAAGTTGATATAGGTCGCGATGTTCAGCAGCCTGCTGCCGGTGTACCAGGTGCCGTCCTCGGCGATGTACACGGGGATGACGTCGTATTTCTCCCGATCCACATGGCGCATCAGCTGCACCGCGCTGATGATGGCCACCTCGCGCTCGCAGCTTCTGCTGCCGTAGATCACGCCCAGCTGCACCTTGCTCATGCGCTCATCCCCTTACTCCGCGTAATTGTCCGGCAGATCGTTCTCCAGCAGCACCACGTCGCCGCTGCGGCCGATGGCGGAAAGCTTCTCCCGCGCCTCGGCCAGGCTGCGCACGGTGTAAATCCTGTCCTCCGGCATGCCGGCCGCGGCCAGGCCCTCACGGATCGGCGCGGTGTGCTTCGGGCCCACCAGAATCACGCAGTCCGCGGCGGCGGCCATCTTCTCGCCGAAGGCCCGGTTCAGCTCAGCCTCCCGCTCGCCCAGCTCCACCATGCCGGGGGTGATCACGATGCGGCGGCCCTCAAAGCTGCCCAGCACCTTCAGCGCCGCCTCGGCGCCGCGGGGGTTGCTGTTGAAGGCGTCGTCGATGATCGTCATGCCGCCCTGCGCCGGCAGCAGCTGCAGGCGGTGCGGCACGCTCTGCACCCGGGCGATGCCGCGGCGGATCTCCTTGAGGCTCAGGCCCAGCTCCAGCGCCACCGCGGCCGAGAGCACGATGTTCAGGATATTGTGCTCGCCCAGCAGCTGCGTCTCGCAGTCGATGTGGCCGTCCCGGGTGTAGAGGGTGAAGCGGCTGCCCGTGGAGGTGGTGCTGATGCTGCCCGCCCAGACGTCGGCGTTCTCCGTGGCGCGCAGGGCCGCCAGCCACTTCCGGCCGGGGGTCTTCTCCCACAGCTGCGTGCAGATGCCGCCGTCATCCACGAAGAAACTGACGCCCTGCCCCTTCATCGAGCGGATCAGGTCGTACTTGGTCTTCACGATGTTGTCCAGCGTGCGGAAGGTGTCCAGATGCTGCTCGCCGATGGAGGTGAGCACGCCCATGTTCGGATGCACCAGGCGGCACAGCTCGCGGATGTCGCCGCGGTGGCGCGCGCCCATCTCCGCCAGGAAGACCTGATGCGCCGGGCGCAGATCATTGCGGATGACGCGGGCCAGGCCCATCGGCGTGTTGAAGGAGCCCGGCGGCGAGCAGACCTGCTTCTTTTCCGTGAGGATCGTGCGGAGGATGAACTTCACGCTGGTCTTGCCGTAGCTGCCGGTGATGCCGATGCGGATCAGGTCATCCCGGGCGGCGAGGATCTTCTGCGCGTCGCGGAAGTACAGGTGCCGGATGAACAGTTCCACCGGCCAGGCGATGAAGGCGGCGCAGAAAACCCACAGCGGCAGCAGCAGCGGATAGGCCGTCAGCGCGATGGTGAACCCCGCCTGACGGTTCAGCACCGCCGTGCCCGTGACCGGCGTGCCGGCCAGAAGGCAGCACAGGAAGCACAGCCCCGCCTGCACCGCGATCGAGATGCCGTACAGCCGCTTCATCCGCGCGGTCAGCACGAAGCGCTTCTTGCTCCCCTGCCGGTCCGCCAGTTGCTGCAGGGCAAAGCCGGCGGCGATCACCACCGCGATCCACAGCAGCGTCTGCAGCACGGGCCAGGCGGTCATCATGCCGGTGTCCAGCAGCGCGAAAAGCACCGCGGCCGACATGCACAGCCCCGGCACGATCGCCCGCTTCCAGTTGCGCTTCAGGGAGATGAAGTAGCCCCGGAACTGATAATTCTCCAGCTGGTAAAAATGAAACAGGCTGCGCGAGGCCAGCGTGCAGCCGCAGGCCAGCGCCGCAAAGAGCAGCCAGACCAGCAGATCCATCTGGTGTCCCCCCTTGTGTCAGCAGTTCAGCAGGAAGTACCGCGCAATCACGTTGAAGCGGTTCAGCTGCTCGGCAAAGGCAAAGTGTCCGCCCGGAAGCTTCACCAGGCCCGCGTCCGGGATGGCCTTCTCCATGGCCTCCCCCATGCTCAGCGGCGTCTCCGTGTCGCTCTCGCCCCAGATCAGCAGGGTCGGCTGCGCGATGCGGGGCAGGCGGTCGGCCAGGTCCAGGGAGATGACCTTCACGAAGGTCTTGCGCATCTCCGGATCCAGCGCCCGGTAGTCCGCCGAGCCGAACTTCTGCACCGCCGCCTCCAGGCCGCGCTCCGCCGCCTTTTTCAGGAAGGGAACCTTTCCCGCCGTCTCCAGCGCCTTCCGGACGCGGCGGTACCGGTCCGAGCGGCGCCGGCTCTCCTCCGAGGGCGCCTTCTTCAGCCCGGCCGCCCCCGTCAGGATCAGCCGGTCGAACAGGGCCGCGTCCTCCGAGGCCAGCCAGATGGCCACCCGCGCGCCGAAGGAGTGCGCGATCACGCTGCAGGGCGTGAAGTGCTCCTGCTCCAGCAGCGCCCGCAACGCCGCGGCGTACTCCGGCACACCCCAGGGCTCCGCCGGGCGGCCGCTCTCTCCGAAGGGCGGAAAGTCCACTGCCAGCACCTGCAGATCCTGCTGCAGGGCCTCGCCGACAGGCTGCATCGTCGAGGAGCCGCAGCCCCAGCCGTGCAGCAGCACGACCCTGCGCAGCCCCTGTCCATACACCAGATAGTGGAGGTCTGTGCCCGCGTGGGTCAGCTTGCCCTCCCGCAGATTGATGAGGCTCATGTTGTCCCTTCTCCGCTTTTCCCGCCGTCCAGGTGCCAGATGTAAATGCACTTGACGGCGCTGATTTCTCCGTTCCAGCGATCCCGGAAGTCCTGCGGCACGCGCACGGTCCGCGACAGGACGCAGTCCAGGCCCTCGATGGTCCTGCGGCTGGCGTAATTGTCCGGGTCGCAGGTGATGATGGCCGTACGGAAGCCGTGCTCCCGCAGCAGCCCCGCCACCAGGCGGCAGGCCCGCCGCGCCCAGTGCTGTCCGCGCCAGGGCGGGTCGATGTGGTAGCCGATGTGGCCGAAATAATAGGTGCAGGGCCCCTCGCCCAGGCGGACGGAGATCGCGCCCGCCTCGTGCGCGGAGCCGTGCGGCCGGATCTCAAAGTCGATCACCGCGCCGAAGCCGCCTGACTGGGACGCGTGCTCCCGCCGCCGCACCGCCAGGTCGATCACGCCGTCCGTCATCACGGCCGGCCGCCGGAACAGCCAGCGCATCACAGCACACGCTCCATGCGGGCCTGCGCCCGGGCCGAGGCAAAGGCTGCCCCAGACGGGTCGAAGCCCTGCGTGCCCTCGCTGCCCACGGCCGCCGTCGCGCAGACGACGCCGTTCAGGAAGGCCGCCTCCACGCTGTCTCCGGCGTCCAGCGCGGCGGTCAGCCCGGCAGCCATCGCGTCCCCCGCGCCGATGGGCGAGGCCGCCTGCACCGGCAGGGGCGGCGCGAACCACACGCCCTCCCGGCGGATCAGCAGCGCGCCCTGAGCGCCCAGGGTCACCGCGGCAAACTCTGTCCCCTCCGTCAGCAGCTTCTCCCGGGCCGCCGCGGCGATCGCGTGCAGCCCGTCCAGCCGGCGGCCGCACAGGCCCTCCAGCTCGCTGAGATTCGGCTTCACCACCGCAGGCTCCGCCGCCAGCCCCAGCCGCAGGGCCTCGCCGTCCGCGTCCAGCAGGCAGCGGACGTCCCGCGCCCGGAGCGCACGGATGAGGCGCGCGTAGGTATCCGCGGGCGCGCCGGGCGGCAGGGAGCCGGTCAGCACCGCCCAGCGGCGGCCCGCCGGCTCCTCCCCCAGGGCCTCCACCGCGGCGTCGGCCAGCGCCCCGGCCACAGTCTCCGGCACCGGGGCGCCGGGCTCATTGATTTCCGTGACCGTGCCGTCCGCGCGGGAGATCACCTTCAGGTTTGTGCGCACCGCGCCTTCCACGGGGAAGCTGCGGCTCGCCACGCCCTCGCTTTTCAGCAGGCCGCCGAAGCGCTCCCCGTTCGCCGTGCCCGTGCAGACCAGCAGCCGGTGCGCGGCCCCCAGCCGTTTCAGCCCGACAGCCACATTCACGCCCTTGCCGCCGGCGTCCTCGCGGACAGAAAGCACCCGGTTCAGCGCACCGGGCGTCAGTTTCTCCACCGTCACAGTCTTGTCGAAGGACGGATTCAGGCAGAATGCAATGACCATATTTCCTCCGCCCCTCCGGGCTCAGTACTCCTTCTCCTCGAAGCGCCTGCACCAGGTGTACTTGCTGATGGCGCTCATGACGGCCCCCTCGCAGTAGGTGCTCAGGAGGTCGCGGATGTAGGGAGGCAGCACGCGGTTGTACTTGACCTCGAGGATCGTGTCGTCGTTCTCGAAGGGCGGCACCACCGGCGTCGACGGATCAAAGAGGGTGGTCGCCCGCAGGCCGGTGCGCAGGTGCTTGTCGAAGGTGATGCGCACCTCCTCCGCCGGATGCAGATAGGCCTCGCGCACATAGTCCACGATCACCACCGGCCGGAGCAGCCGCACCGTCATCTCCCGGAACATGTCCTGCAGCAGGCCGGAGCGCGTCGTCTCCAGCCCGGTGGGGTCGCCCGCGATCAGCTGCTCGGCCAGGTCGCGGGGAATGGTCAGGGAGCGCTTGGAGATCAGCGAGCCGTATTTCGTCTTGCATTCCAGCTTGATGACCCGGTCGCTGTAATTGTAGATGCGGATGCGGTACTTGTCGCGCTTCCCGACGCCGGCCAGCTTGTCATGGAGGGCGTCGTCGAAAACCGTGTCAAAGTACAGGGAGCGGATGGCGTATTCGTTGTTCTCGTCCCCGTTGGGATCCCGCCGCAGCGTCCTGTCCAGCGCGCGGCTGAGCAGATAGTACTGCGCAGGGCTGATGAAATACTTCAGTTCGTGCCGCAAGGGCAGCGTCGTCTGCATGCTTCAACCCCCATCGCGGCAGGCTTACGCCCCCGCCTCGCTCTGGCAGGAGACCAGCGTCGCGTCGTAGACGCCCTCGATGCCCAGCAGGGTGGCCACCAGATCCTGGCGATTCTTCAGCCGCACCTCGATGGTAATCTCCGAGCCGCCCCGGCTGACGGTCTTGGAGCGCAGGCGGTGGTTGGAGACCTTGTCCGCCACCTCGCGCATGATGTCGCTCTCCGCGGCCTGGTCATAGTGCACCACCAGCAGGTAGCTGTCGTTGGAGCGCACGCGCACCCAGGTCAGCAGGAAGATGATCGCCGCGATGCCCAGCGCCACCACCAGCGCCACCAGCTGCATGCCGGCGCCCAGCAGGATGCCCATCGTCAGCGCCCAGAACATGTAGGCCGTGTCC
>CAMNHF010000064.1 GCA_946538975.1 uncultured Clostridia bacterium
TAATATGCCTTGAAGGCACGGTGCATACCACCGGCTAAGCCGGTGGTTTTGATTTCAGCCCTCCGCCTCCGCGGGCAGGATCACGGTGAAGACGCTGCCCTCGCCGTGGACGCTGGCGACCTTCACCTCGCCGCCGTGCAGGTTGACCAGCTGCTTCACGATGGCCAGGCCCAGGCCGGTGCCGCCGGTCTCGCGGGAGCGGGCCTTGTCCACCCGGTAGAAGCGCTCGAACACGTGGGGGAGATCCTCCTCGGGGATGCCCACGCCGTTGTCGCGCACGGTGAAGATCGCCTCATTGCCCCGCCGGCGCAGGCGCACCTCGATGGTGCCGCCGTCGGGCGTGTACTTGATCGCGTTCTCAATCAGGTTCCAGAAGACCTGGCTCAGCTTGTTCGGGTCGCCTTGGATGCGGATGTCCTCGTCGATGTCGGCGAGCAGCTTCTGGCCGCGCTTCTCGGCCTGCGGGCGGAGCATGTGCAGGGTCTCCTGCACGCCCTCGGAGAGGCTCAGCGGCTCGGCGTGAATCTCCAGCCGGCCATTGTCCATGCGGGTCAGGGTCAGCAGATCGTTGATGATGCCGGTCAGCCGGTCGATCTCCCGGTCGACGTCGGAGAGGAACTCCGTGCGGGTTTCCTCCGGCATGGAGGGCTGGTAGAGCACGTCCTCCAGCAGGCTCTTCATGGCGGTCAGCGGGGTCTTCAGCTCGTGGGAGGCGTCGGAGACGAACTGATTCCGGCTGCGGTCCAGCGCCTCCAGCTGCGCGGCCATGGTGTTGTAGCTCTCGGCCAGGCGGCGCATCTCGCCGGAGCCCTTCACCGGCACGCGCACGCTCAGGTCGCCCTCGCCCATGCGGCGGATCGTCTGCGTCAGGCGGTTGATGGGCCGTGTCAGCACATGCGAAAAGATCAGCGCGGCCGCCACCGCCGCGATGGCCGCCAGCGAAAACACCGCGGTCAGGTCCCGCCGTACGCCGTCCAGGCTGGCCATCATCTCCGCCACGTCGCGGACGTAGAGCAGCGCGCCCCCACCGCCGGTCAGGGCCGCCGCGCAGTAGGCCACCCAGCCCTCGTCGGCGGTGTGGTGGATGCCGTAGCTGACGGTCTCCCCGCCGGAGAGCACCCGCTGCACCTCGCCGGTCACCAGGCGGGTGCCCATCAGGCGGGCCCAGGTGTCGAACTGCACCTTGCCGTCCCTGTCCAGCACCAGCAGCCGGCCGCCCAATTCGCCGCCGGCGCGCAGCAGGCTTTCCCGCAGTCCTTCCTCATCCGCGGACGCAAAAAGCGGCGCAGCCGTGTCAGCCAGCCGTTCAACGGAGAGGCTGTCCTGCCGGATGCGCTGCTCATACAGAAAGCCGCTCACATATTCGGTCAGCCGGGTGGAGGTCAGCGCGAAGATCACGCTGATGATCACCAGGAAGGACGCCAGGATCCGCCAGCGGATGCTGCCGGCGGGCATGCGGTTACGCATTGTCCCGGTAGTCCCAGAAATAGTAACCAACTCCCCACTTGGTCTTGATGTACACGGGGTTGTTCGTGTCCCGCTCGATCTTCTCGCGCAGGCGGCGGATGTGCACGTCCACGGTGCGGTCGTCGCCGTCGTAGGCATAGTTCCACACGCGCTGCAGCATGTCCTTGCGCGTGAAGGGCTTGCCCGGGTTCTCGATCAGCAGCAGCAGCAGGTCGAATTCCTTGGCCGTCAGGCGGATGTCGCGCCCGGCCACGGACACGGTGCGCTTGATCGGGTTCACTTCCAGCTCGTGCACGGTGATCACGCGGCGCTCCTCATTGACGACCGGCGCCGCGCTGGCCCGCCGCAGCACCGCCTTCACGCGGGTGACGACCTCCAGCTGATTGAAGGGCTTGGGGATATAATCGTCCGCCCCGTACTCCAGCCCCAGAATGCGGTCCATGTCGTCGCCCTTGGCGGTCAGCATGATGATCGGCACCGAGCTGAACTCCCGGATCCGCTGGCAGACGGTCATGCCGTCCATCTTCGGCAGCATCACATCCAGCAGAATCAGGTCGCAGGGATCCGCCCGGAATTTCTCCAGCGCCTCCTCGCCATCCTCTGCCGTGTCGGTGGTAAAGCCTTCCTGCTCCAGCATATAGCGGACACCTTTTACGATCGCCTGATCGTCATCGACCAGCAAAATCCGCTTGCCCATTTCATCACCTTCCGCGTTACATCCTGCCGGAAGCAGTTTCCCACTTACGGCGAAGGGCGTCGGCGCCCTGTCCCAAATATACACATGAATTGTAATATATCCTGCCACAAATTGCAAGTGTTTTTTCCGAAAATGTTACGAGAATATTGACGACTTGTAATGATTGGCCTCCGGCGAGGGGAAAAGGGGAAACAACCGCAAGCGAAAAGCGCGGGTCACAGCGATGATCCGCGCTGATTCACGGGCCCCGCAAAGTCAGTTCCGCAGGCGCCGCACAAGCAGGGCGACGGCGAACCAGACGGCCGCGAAGAGCACGATGGCCGCGCCGGCGGAGGTGTCCCAGTAGTAGGCGGCGAAGAGGCCGGCGACCCCGCTGCTGACGGCGATCAGCACGCTCCAGAGCGCATGGCCCCGGGCGGAGCGGGCCAGCAGGCGGCCGGCGGCGGCGGGCAGGATCAGCAGGGCGTTGATCAGCATCACGCCGACCCAGCGGATGGACAGCATCACTGCCACCGCCACCAGCACCGTGAAGGCCGCCTCCATCAGGCGGGTGTGCACGCCGCGGCTGCGGGCCAGCGACTCGTTCACCGAGGTCAGCAGCAGGCCGTTGTACATCAGCATCCACAGGCCGACGCCGGCGATGAGGGCGATCAGCAGATAGAGCAGGTCCTGCGGGGAGACGGCCAGCACGTCGCCGATCAGCAGCGTGGAGTATTTCGCGAAGCCGCCGCCCCGGGCGAGGATCAGCAGGCCCGCCGCGATCGCCGTGGAGGAGCACACGCTGATGACCGTGTCCGCCGAGGTGCTGCCCCGCTGCTTGATCAGCGTGATCAGCAGCGCCCACAGGATGCCGAACACCAGCATGCTCACCAGGTCATTGCCCACGCCGAGGATGATGCCCAGGCCGATGCCGGTCAGCGCGGAGTGGCCCAGGGCATCGGAAAAGAAGGCCATCTGCCGGTTGACCGCCATCGTGCCCAGCAGGCCCAGCAGGGGGGTCAGCAGCAGAATCGCCAGCAGGGCGTTCTTCATGAAGTCGAAGCGGAGCGCCTCCACCGGCAGCACCGCGTTCAGAAAGGCATAGATCGCTTCCATATTCTCCGTTCCTCTTCCTCGGGGCCTTCACAGGGCGATGCCCCAGAGGCGGTTCAGCCCGATCAGCCGCACCGGCTTGCCGCCGATGGTGCGCGGGATGTCCGCATGGCGCTCGCACACGACAATCAGCCCGGCCACCCCCTCGCAGGCCGCGTAGCGCCGCAGCTGCTCCAGCAGGCGGGCCCGGGGCGGATGACCGCGCTTGAGCTCAATGCCGATCTCCCCGCACATCAGGTCGATGCGGCAGCGCGGGCCCAGCTTCACCTCGTGGCGGCAGCTGAGCCCCGCCGCGGCGAGGGCCTCCATCACGCGCCGGTGCAGGTCGTATTCGTCCTTCTCCAGCGGCGCGCGGAGGCTGAGGAGGGCCTCGCAGATCTCGTCCATGCCGCCATCCCTCCCGCGGACATCAGTTGTAGTATACATGGATCAACTGCTTCACAAGGTCCAGCCAGCCCGTCGGCGTGACCATGCCGGAGGCGTAGGGATAGCAGAGGATGAAGCCCGCCAGGCACAGCGCCGTGTAGACGATCAGCGCGATGCGGGCCGCCTTGGGCCAGCGGCGGTACAGGTCGTGGAAGGCGAGCACCGTGCACAGCATCAGGAAGGGCACGCTGGCAAAGTAGTGGTAGATATACGTGCCGCGCGGCACCAGCAGCCAGGGCAGGAACTGCGCCAGCATGCCGATCAGCACAAAGGCGCGGTTCACGGACCAGGTGCCGCTGTGCGCGTGGACGATGGCGTCGCTGCCGCCGCCGGTCCAGAAGTGCCGGCCCGCCCAGCGCACCGCCACCCAGGCGAGGGCCGCCAGCGCGGGGAACCAGATCACCGGGTTGCCGAAGCAGAAGATGGCCATGCTGTACCCGCGGGGCACATAGTAGGCCATGGCGTAGTACATCGGCCGCTCCATCACCGGCCACTCCCACCAGGGGGAATAGAAGGGGTGATCCATGCCGCGGCCCGGCTCGGCGTGGTATTCGAACATGTACCGCTGCCCGTCCATGACCATGCGCAGGAATTCGCCCAGGGATTCGGGCCGCTGCCAGCGCAGGTGCGGGATGTAGCTGAGCAGGTAGATGATGAGCGGCACGGCGATGAAGAAGCCGACGCAGCTCAGGCACAGCAGCACCGCCCGCTTCGGGTACAGTGTCACCCGCCGCTGGAGCACCGCGCGGGTATCCTCGTCCAGCTCCGCCTCCTGCAGCAGGCGCCGGCTCTCACGCCTGAGGCGCAGATGGCGCAGCAGCGTCCAGAAGTACAGCACGGCCAGCCCGGCCCCGGCGTAGATGCCGATCCACTTGCTGGCGATGGCGCAGCCCATGCCGAAGCCGCTGAGCGCCAGGGGCCACAGCAGCCGCGGCCAGCGTTCCTGCGTCAGATCCCGCTGCATGAAGCGCAGCATGAAGAAATAGCTGAACAGGATGAACAGCACCGGGAAGGAGTCGATGGTGGCGATGCGCGTCTGCGTGAAGTGCATGCAGTCCAGCGCCATCAGCGCCGCCGCCAGCGCGGCCAGCTCCGTCCGCTTCGTCAGCTGCTTGCCCAGCAGATACATGAGCGGCACCATCAGGATGCCCATCACGCAGCCGGCCAGCCGCCACACGAAGGGCGTCATGCCGAAGAGGGACACCATCCAGCTCATGATGACCTTGCCCAGCGGCGGATGGGTCGTCTCGTAGGTGTGGGCGCCGTGGGCGTGCTCCCAGGCCGTGCGGGCGTGGTAGATCTCGTCGAAGTAGGTGCTGTTGTACCAGTTCGGATCGCCCTCGAGGCTGTCCGGCTCGTCGCACACGGCGCGGCCGTCGGAGGCCAGCGAGGAATCCTGCAGCATCTCCGCCTGCTGCCGCAGCTTCGCGCGGATCGACGCGCCGGAGACCTGCACCTGCTCGGTGCGCGTGACCCGCTTTCCGGTCGTCACGTCGGTCTCGGTCCAGGTCTGCGGCTCATACACCGAGGTGCGGAAGATCACCTCGCACAGGGCCAGGTTGATCTGCTGGGCGGTGATGCGCACATAGCGGCCGGAGAGCTTCTGCGTGTCCTGATAGCGGCGGGCGTCGACCCAGGAGCGGCCTGAGCCGCTGTCGTAGCAGGGCGTCAGGTACTTCCAGCGGAAGCACTCGCCCTCGCTCATCTCCGCCCAGTATTCCTCCGACCAGTTCTCGCCGTCGTCGCTGACCGCCACCGAGAAGGGCGAATAGCTGACCCGGCAGTAGTAGGCCATGGAGAAGTCGTCGTAGTGCTGCCCCAGGTCGAGCACCAGGTTCTCCCGGGCATTGGTGGAGGTCCACGCGGTCTGCGGGGCCTTGTGCGAGCCCAGGTGCGCCAGGCCCACGGCGGCGTAGACGGCGGTGATCAGCAGGATCAGCGCGGTGTCCAGACCCTTCCAGTGCAGGGAGCTGTCCGGGTGGAAATCCAGCGCGCTCACCGGCCGGCCGGCCAGCGGCCCGCGCAGAGGCCCGGGCTTGCTGGTGAGACGCACGGGAGCGGCCTGCAGGCACACGTCCGCGCAGGTCCACAGCGTCAGCGGCACGCACATGAGGTTCAGCAGGCTGACCAGCTTCGCCAGCAGGTCGGTATCGGTGTTCAGATGGCCCATGGACGCGCCCAGGCGGATGCTGTTGTCCAGCGGGATGCCCGCGTTCAGGCAGAGGGCGGCGCTGAGCAGGGCCAGGGCCAGCAGGGTGCGGCGGCTGCGGCGCAGGGCAAAGGCCAGGGCCAGCAGGGCCAGGGCAGGGTAGATATAGCGCTCGTGCATCTTCGTCCCCAGGGCGAAGAGCAGCACAAACAGGGTGCCGCCCAGCAGCGGCAGCTGCGACAGCTCGCCGCCGCGCAGGCACAGCCCCATCACGATGAGGAGGGCCATGGCGGTGGCCGTCCAGCCGACGGCCTCCCAGCCCAGGCCCAGCGCGGGCGCCAGCAGGAAGAAGACCGCGAAGGGCAGCATCAGCGCGCTCTCGGCCCACCACAGCCACCTGGGCCTTGCGGGCAGCAGCGCCGGAGCGGCCTCCTGCACAGGCTCCTTTTCGCGGGACAGGCGCGGCAGGGAGAAGCGGCGGCCGCTGTTCTTCAGCCCCGCGAAAAGGCCCCAGCCCGCCGCGGTCAGCGCCAGCGTCACGCACGGCCCCCACTGGGCGGCCTCCGCCAGCGGGCTCCAGTTCTCGCCGAAGAGGTAATACAGGTTCGCCGCGTTCACCGTGACGTAGGGATAGGAGGAGAGCGTCTTGCCGTAGAGATTGATCAGCCAGAGCGGGTCCTCCTGCCCCAGCGCGAAGGGCAGCACCAGGATCAGCCCCGACAGCACGGCAATCGCCGCGCCGATGCCCATCTCCACAATGTCCAGCGGATGGCGGCGCAGATCCAGCACCATCGCGGCCAGCCCGAGGAAGCCCAGCATCAGCGCCTGGGGCTTCACTAGCACGGCCAGCACGTACAGCGGCAGGGCCAGGATCCAGCGGCGGCGGATCGCGCAGACCGCCACGCCCACCAGCAGCAGGGCCAGCACCGCGTCGATCTGCTTCCAGGCCGCGCTGATCACGATCGTCGCGGGATTGAAGGCCATCAGCAGCCCCAGCACGGAGGCCTGCTGGCGATCCATGCGGCGGTGGCGCGCGGTGAAGTAGATCGCCAGCGCGATCATCAGGTCGCACAGGTTGGGCAGCAGGGTGTTGAGGAAGGCCAGCATGCCGACCCGCAGCACCGTGCCCCCGCCCAGCAGCCGGCTGATGAGGCCGTTCAGGCCCAGAATGTACAGGTATCCCGGCGGATAGTCGCAGAAGACCTCCGCCTCATTGTAGAAGCCGGGGAGGCCCACGCTGTTGAGCCGCTGCGCCCAGCCGGTGAAGCAGCCCACGTCCACGCTGTAGCCCTCGACCAGGCCGGCGATCAGCATCCGCAGCAGGAAGGCCGCGCCCAGCCCGGCCCAGAGCACCGCGCCCGGCCAGCGGCTCTCCTCCGTCAGCTCGCGCCGGTCGCGCATCAGCAGGGGCGCGGCGAGTAGCACCAGCAGCCCCCAGCCCACGGCGATCGCCAGCAGCCAGGGCCAGAAGGGTGCCGCGGGCTCAGCCTCCGGGCTGTCCTCCGGCATCGCGGCGGCATAGCTGTAGGGCACGAACCACAGGTCGGCCACCACTTCCTCCGGCAGCTCGTCCACCTCGACCAGGCTGAGGTTGCGGAACCAGGCCCGGCCGACGCTCTCGCCGCTGTAGCCGCCCACGCGGGCGAACACGGTGATCTCATGCTGATCGGGGCCGGTCTCGCCGTAGCACTCCACGTGCATCCACTGGCCTTCCGTGTCAAAGAAGGACTCGCTCAGCGCGTACACGCCCGCCACGGACAGGTTCGCGCCCCAGCCCTGATCCTCGATGCCGTCGGCGCGGATGTCGCCGGAGAGGCGGTAGAGGCTGTCGGGCTGCACGGCCACCTGCTGGCTGAAGCGGGCGTCGTTCAGGCCGATGTTGTTGACGCAGGCCGCGTGGCTGCCGTCCGCCTCCTCCTGCACGCTGTAGAGGGTGTAGCCCTCCGCGCTGATCCAGGCGTCCGTCTTCCACGAGGCGGGCAGGCCGTCCGCGCCGACCTCGGCAAAGTCGCCGTTCTTCAGCAGCTCCGCCCCGTCGCCCGCCGCCCACAGGGGCAGCAGCGCCAGCAGCAGAAGCAGCGCCGGCAGGCGCCTCAGCTTACTCATCATCTCGTTCTTGTCCTCCAAGACTCATTGTCCCGCCGCTCACAGCTGGGCGGGGAAGGCGTTGGGCACGTGCAGCGCCCCGGCGCCGGTGATCTCCACAACATCAAAACGCACGGGGCCGCCGCTGTATTCCCCTTCCAGCAGAAAAACCGCCGCCGCGTGGGTCATCCGCCGCCGCTTGGCCGCGCCGACCGCCGCGAGCCCGTCGCCGGGGCGGCCCGCCGGGCGGTATTTCACCTCCACAAACACGAGGGTGTCCCCGTCGCGCATGATGAGGTCGATCTCCCCGTCGGCGGCGCGGTACCGCCGGGCGACAGTCGTCATGCCCCGGGCCTGCAGGCAGCGCTCGGCGGCCTCCTCGCCCTTCAGGCCGCTGCCGTAGCCGCTCATGCGCCGCCGGGCACGAAATGCCCGATAAAGGAGCGTCGGTGCTCCGGGCAGGGGCCGTACTGCCGGAGGGCCGCGATGTGCTCCGCCGTGCCGTAGCCCTTGTTGCGGGCGAAGCCGTACACGGGCCAGCGGGCGTCCATCTCCCGGATCAGCCGGTCCCGGGTCACCTTCGCCACAATGCTCGCCGCCGCGATGGCGTAGCTCTGCGCGTCGCCCCGGACGACGGGCAGCTCCAGGCAGGTGAGGCCCACGTCCTGCACCGCGTCGATCAGGCAGAAGTCCGCGGGCACGGTCTCCGCCGCCCGCCGCATGGCCAGCCGGGTGGCCTCCAGGATGTTGATCGCGTCGATCTCCGCCGCGCTGGCCATGCCCACGCCCGCGTGCAAGGCGCAGGCCATGATCTCCTCATAGACGGCCTCCCGCCGGCTTTCGGAGAGCTTTTTGGAGTCGTCCACCCAGGGGAGCAGCGGCTCCGGCGGCATCACCACGCAGGCCGTCACCACCGGCCCCATCAACGGCCCGCGCCCCGCCTCGTCCATGCCGGCCGTGACGAGGGCGGTTTTCTCCGCAAAATCCGGGTTCATCGTCAGCAGGTACGCCGCCTTCGCCCGGTCGAAATCCAGCAGCGACTGCGCGTGGAGCCGCCGCCTCTCCTCCAGCTTTGTCATGCCTTCTCCTGATCCTCTTCCCTCGCGGGGGCCGGCGGCTTCTCCAGCGTGATCCGACCGCACTTGCCCGCGCGGAATTCGTCCAGCACCACGGCGCAGCAGCGGTCGTAGTCGCTCTGCGCGCCCTTGAGCAGGAAGCCCCGCCCGCGGCAGACCGCGTCCAGCAGCTCCACGCCCCGCAGCGAGGGATCCTCCACACGGAAGCGCTCCCGCACCGCCTCGGGCTTCACCGCCGCCAGATCCTCCAGCAGGCAGATCGTCAGCATCGGCAGATCGACCACCGCGTCCTTCACGGAGCCGATATAGCACAGCCGCCGCGCCGCCGTCTGATCGTCCAGCTTCGGCCACATCAGGCCGGGCGAGTCCATCAGCTGCAGATAGGGGCCGATATTGACCCATTGATTGGCGCGGGTGACGCCGGGCCGGTCGCCGGTCCTGGCGATGCCGCCGCCGTAGAGCCGGTTGATGAGGGTGCTCTTGCCCACGTTCGGCACACCGACCACCATGCAGCGGACGATCTTCTTCATGCCGCGGGCCGCCGCCCGTTCCACCGCCTCCCGGGCCGCGCCGCCGATCAGCTCGAGGATCTCCTTCGGCCGGCCCGCCGTCGCGCTGTAGGGCGCCGCCGTCAGCCCCTGGGCGCGGAACGCCTGCAGCCAGCCGTGGGTGGCGTTGGGCTCGGCCAGATCCGCCTTGTTCAGCAGCAGAATATGCTTCTTCCCGCGGGCCAGCCGCACCAGCTCGGGATTCCGGCTGGAATCGGGCAGGCGCGCGTCGCACAGCTCAATGACCACATCCACGCGTCCCAGCTGATCGATCAGCAGCCGCCGCGCCTTGGCCATGTGTCCCGGATACCAGTTGATCTCCATGGTTCACCTTCCATGCCACCGCCCATTCCCGGCCTTCAGCCGGATGGCAGCAAATCTACATCTTATACTATACCATGATTTTCAAAAAAAGAAAAGCCGCGCGCGGCTGCTTCATCAAAAAAGCCGGCCGGCATCGCATGACACCGGCCGGGTTTGCGGGCCTTACGCCACCGGATCCTTCTCCGGCATGCGCGTGCCGCACTTGGGGCAGAACTGGCTGTTGGTGGGGTTGTACTGGCCGCAGCTCGGGCACTTCCAGACGTCCGCGGCGCCGGGGTGGGAGAGCGGGGCGCCGAACTGATACTGCGCGCTGCCGAAGGCCAGGATCGCGCGGAAGATCAGCGGCAGGAAGATCAGGCCGACCGCGAACGCGCCGCTCTGGCCGAAGGCTTTCGCCAGCTTGATGTTGTACTTGATGGACATCACCAGCAGGGCGATCGCGTAGATCAAACCGAGCACGGCAAGCGCCGTCACAAGCCCCTGAGCGCTGTTATTAGACGCGGCGATCCCGGTGATGATGCCAACGAGAATGCTGAAGCCGAGGCTGCCGAAGAGCAGGAACCAGAAGTACACCGTGTAGTCGACAATCTTCGACTCGACATACGCGCCGTAGAAGGGGATCAGGCACTTCCAGCCCTCCTGGCCGGCCTTGGTGAAGATGCGCCAGGTGCACACGATGGCGAAGACGGCAACCGCCAGCCAGACAAAGCTGTAGGCCGACATCCAGGCCATCACCTGATTGAAGGCCGCCTGGTTGGGGTAGTAATCGTAAGTGTAGTACATCGTACTGCTCCTTTCTTCGGCCGCTGTCCGGCCACGCCTGCAGTATAGAACAGGCCGCGGCTTCTGTCAAGGCAGAAATTGCCAAAAGCGGACTTTCTGAGCAGGTTTTTGCGCACGCAATTTTCCCACGCAATTTCCCGCAAAAAAGTGCTTGCATTCTTCGCGAATCTGTGCTACAATACGACCGTTGCCTGAGGTTATAGCTCAGTTGGCTAGAGCGCCACGTTGACATCGTGGAGGTCGATGGTTCGAGCCCATTTAACCTCACCACTCCCTGCGGTTCGCCCGCGGGGATTTTTTTGCGCTGCGCGGATCGTAGCCGAAGATGCCTGCGGTGCCATCTCAGCCGCGAAGCCCTCTCCGTCGCCTCCCGGAATGGCCTTTCAGGAGGAATAGGGGTCCGGGGGAAGGGAAGCCCCTTTCCAACCTGGAAAGGGGTGCCCTTCCCCCGGTACATCGCCAAACCCTGCCTCCAAACCCCGCTCCTGCGCGCAAAATCCGTCAGCCGCTTTGCAAAAAGGCAATTCCATGCTATAATGCAGGATGAATAAGCAGGCGCGTGGGGAGGTGCGGCGATGCTGCGGGAGGATGCGCCCCTGACGCCGGCGGCGGCGCGGCAGATGAACCCGCTGCAGCTGGCCTTTCTGGGGGACGCGGTGTGGACGCTGCTGGTGCGGCAGCGGGCATGCCAAACTGCGATGAAGGTGCGGCACATGCACGACGCGGCGGTCAGCGCGGTCAACGCGGCAGCCCAGGCGGCGGCCCTGCGGCGGATTGAGGGTCTGCTGGGCGCGGAGGAGGCGGACATCGTTCAGCGCGGACGGAACCGCACGCCGCATCACCCGTCGCCGCGCCATCAGGATCAGGCGGATTATCAGGCGGCGACCGGGCTGGAGGCGCTGACGGGTTATCTGTACCTGACCGGGCAGGAGGAGCGGCTGCTGGAGCTGTTCCGCCTGAGCCAGCCGACGGAGGAGGAATCATCATGCCCCAGGTCCACTTGAAAGTGGCGCTGCTCAGCCACACGCTCAGCCCCGAGCAGATGGTCGCCCTCGGCGCGAAGCTCTGCTACAGCCGCGCCACGGTCGATCAGCTGAAGGAGCGCATCGAGGCGGCGGATCAGTCCGCCTTCATTGAAAAGCTCATCGGCATGGGGCACGAGTCCGTGCTGGAGCACGCGTCGTTCACCTTCGGGGTGGAGGGGGTCAGCCGGGTGCTGCTGGCCCAGCTGACGCGGCACCGGCTCGCCAGCTTCTCGGTGCAGAGCCAGCGGTACGTCTCCTACGCGGACGGCTTCGGCTACGTCATTCCGCCGAAGATCGCGGCGCTGGGCGAGGAGGCCGTGGCGGAGTTCGAGGCGCAGATGCTTAAGACCCACGAATGGTACCTGGGCTGGCAGCAGCGGCTGGAGAAGGGCGAGGGCGGCAACGAGGACGCGCGCTTCGTGCTGCCGGGCGCCTGCGAAACCCGCCTGGTGATGACGATGAACGCCCGCGAGCTGCGGCACTTCTTCAGCCTGCGGATGTGCAGCCGCGCCCAGTGGGAGATCCGCGCCCTGGCCACGGAGATGCACCGCCTGTGCATGGAGATTGCGCCGGAGCTGTTCGCGGACGCGGGCCCGGGCTGCCTGCGGGGCGGCTGTCCCGAGGGGGCGAAGAGCTGCGGCCGGGCGAAGGAGATTCGCGAGGCGCGGCAGGCCTGGCTGGCCCGACTCAAGGAAAAGGGCGAAGCGCAGCCCTGACGCATCCATTCAGATCCCAAACACCAGTGTTCACACAACGAGGAACGTCCGAGGACGAAACAGGAGAAAAACATGGCATACTACGACGGGAACCCCAACAACAAGCATCAGCACAACGCGAAGCGCTACGGGCCGGACAGCGAGTGGACGGACGAGACGCCCCGCGGCCGCCGCGAGGATCGCCCTGCCCGGGGCGGCAGCCGCTACGGCAAGGCCCAGCGCCCGCAGGAAGGCGAATCCCGCTATGGTCAGCGCTTTGGCCGGCCCGAGCGGCGCGATGACCGCGGCCCCCAGCGTTCGCAGGACAGCGAGTACCGCGGTGGGGAGCGCTTTGGCCGGCCCGAGCGGCGCGATGACCGCGGCCCCCGGCGTTCGCAGGACAGCGAGTACCGCGGCGGGGAGCGCTTCGGCCGGCCCGAGCGGCGCGACGACCGCGGCCCCCGGCGTTCCCAGAACAGCGAGTACCGCGGCCGCCGGTCCGCGCCGGAGCGCCTGGATCGCCGCTTTGGCCCGAAGCCGGCGGAGGCCCCGAAGCCCCGCTATGACGATTTTGAATACCACGCCCCCGAGCAGCCCGCGCGCGAGCGTCCCGCCCCCGAGACCGAGCGGGCCCTGCCGCCGGAGAACCTGCTCGTCGGCCGCAACCCCATCCGCGAGGCGCTCAAGGCCGGCCGCGATCTGGAGAAGCTGCTGGTGCAGCGCGGGGAGCTGACCGGCTCCGCGCGGGAGATCGTGCAGCAGGCGAAGGAGGCCCGCGTGCCCGTGCAGGAGGTGGACAAGAGCCGCCTGGACGAGCTGAGCCCGCATCATCAGGGGCTGATCGCCTTTGCCTCCGCCTACGCCTACGCCACCGTGGACGACATGCTCTCCCTGGCGGAGGAGCGCAACGAGGCGCCCTTCCTGATCATCCTGGATGGCGTGACCGACCCGCAGAACCTGGGCGCGATCATCCGCAGCGCGGAGTGCGTCGGGGCCCACGGCGTCATCGTGCGGGAGCGGCGCGGCGTCGGCCTGACTCCGGCCGCCGTGAAGGCCTCCGCCGGCGCGGTGGAGCACATGAAGGTCGCCCGGGTGAACAACCTGAACCAGCTGCTGGAGCGGCTGAAGCGGGAGAACATCTGGACCTACGCGGTGACGATGGACGGCGAGGACTACCAGAAGGTGGACTTCGACGGCGGCGTCGCCCTGGTGATCGGCAGCGAGGGCGAGGGCATCAGCCGCCTGACGCTGGAGGTCTGCGACGTGCGCGTGTCCCTGCCCATGAAGGGCGCGATCGACAGCCTGAACGCCTCCGTCGCGGCGGGCGTGGTGATGTATCGCGTGCTGGCGGCCCGGCAGTCATGAAGCCGCTGCTGATCGTAGACGGATACAACATCATCGGCGCGTGGCCGGAGGCGAACCGGGCGGGATGGCCGCTGGACGAGTGCCGCGACCGGCTGATCCGCCAGATGGAGAACTACGCCGGCTACGCGGGCGTGGAGGTGGTCATCGTGTTCGACGGCTACCTCTCCGACCGGCGGGAGCGCACGGAGGAAACCCGCGGCAGCGTCACCGTGGTCTACACGATGCACGCCGAGACGGCCGACAGCTACATTGAGCGGCGCGCGGCCGGGGTGCCCCGCTACCGCAGCGTCACCGTCGCCACCTCGGACGGGCTGGAGCAGAGCCAGGTGCTCTCCACGGGCGCCATCCGGCTGACCGCCCGGGAGCTGTGGCGGGAGATGCGCCAGCTGCAGCAGGAGGGCCTCGGTCACGGCACGGCCCATCAGCCGGGAAAGCAGTCCCTGTCCCAGCGGCTGCCGGAGGACGTCCGCAGCCGGCTGGAGAGGCTGCGCCGCGGTGAGGATGACTGACGCACGATATCAACGCAAAGGATTGGTTCGGCATGGCAGACGAGAACTGGACCGACGAGGAACAGGAACAGGAACGGAGCGAGGGCGGCCCTTCGCTGGCCAATTCGCCCTTCGCGGCGCTCAGCGATGAGGAAGTGGTGGAGCTCTGCCATGGCGGCAACCGCATGGCGGAGGAATTCCTGCTGATCAAATACAAGAACTTCGTGCGCTCCAAGGCGCGGAGCTATTTTCTGATCGGCGCGGATCACGAGGACATCGTGCAGGAGGGCATGATCGGCCTGTACAAGGCGATCCGCGATTACCGCGCGGACAAGCTGTCCTCCTTCCGGGCCTTCGCGGAGCTGTGCATCACGCGGCAGATCATCACCGCCATCAAGAC
>CAMNHF010000065.1 GCA_946538975.1 uncultured Clostridia bacterium
CAGATTTGACTCGATGAGTCATTCTTCTTGCGTCATTTCATTTTACAACTTGCCGAGGGATTTTGCCGAGGGATTTTGCCAAGGCTTTTGATCAGCCGGTTCAGCCGCTCCCCCGCCCCGTGATCGCCCTTCCGCAGAGGCGGTACGCGCATTCACCCTCCGGCCGCGCCGCCTGCGCCCGCTTTCCGTCAAACTTCCGGCGTCATTCCTGCAAACTCCGGGCCAAAACTTGACAGCAGCGGCTTATCCGCTCTATAATAATCAGTTGTATCCATTCGACGGGAGGGGTTTCATGCTGCCGGGCACCGACACCGCCGCGTTCCGCGAGCTGCTGCATGAGCAGGTCGAGAAGCGCCGCACATTCGCCATCATCTCACACCCGGATGCGGGCAAAACCACGCTGACGGAAAAGCTGCTGCTCTACGGCGGGGCGATCCGCTCGGCGGGCAGCGTCAAGGCGCGCAAGAGCGACAGGCACGCGACCAGCGACTGGATGGACATCGAGAAGCAGCGCGGCATCTCCGTGACTTCTTCCGCGATGCAGTTCGGGTTCGACGGCTTCCATATCAATATCCTGGACACGCCCGGCCATCAGGACTTCTCCGAGGACACCTACCGCGTGCTGGTGGCGGCGGACTCCGCGGTCATGCTGATCGACGCGGCCAAGGGCGTGGAGGCCCAGACCATCAAGCTGTTCAAGGTGTGCCGGATGCGCGGCATCCCCATCTTCACCTTTGTGAACAAGATGGACCGGGCGGCGAAGGATCCCTTTGCGCTGATGGACGAGCTGGAGCAGGTGCTGGGCATCCGCTCCTGCCCGGTGAACTGGCCCATCGGCGTGGACGGCGACTTCCAGGGCGTCTACCACCGGGACACCCGCATGGTGGAACTGTACACCGGCGGCGACCACGGCAAGCGCATGGTGGAAAAGACGGACATCTCCATCGACGATCCGGCGCTGGAGGGCGTGCTGGCCGAGAGCTACCGGACGCGGCTGCAGGAAGAGATCGAGATGCTGGACGGTGCGGGCGACGCCTTCGACCTGGAGGCGGTGCGCCGGGGCGAGCTGACGCCGATGTTCTTCGGCTCGGCGGTCACGAATTTCGGCGTGGAGCCCTTCCTGGAGCGATTCCTGCGGTACACGACGCCGCCGCTGCCCCGCCGCAGCGACCTGGGCGACATCGGCCCGGAGGAGCCTTATTTCAGCGGCTTCATCTTCAAGATTCAGGCGAACATGAACCCGGCGCACCGCGACCGGCTGGCCTTCATGCGGATCGTCTCCGGCGCCTTCCAGAAGGGCATGGAGGTGTGGCACTCCGGCACGGGCAAGACCGTGGCGCTCAAGCAGCCGCAGCAGTTCATGGCGGACGAGCGCGAGGCCGTGGAGGAGGCCTGGGCCGGGGACATCATCGGCCTGTTCGACCCCGGCATCTACCAGCTGGGCGACACCCTCTCCGGCGGGCCGAAGCTGCACTACGGCGACATCCCCGTGTTTGCCCCGGAGTTCTTCAACCGCGTGCGCCCGAAGGACAGCCTCAAGCGCAAGCAGTTCCAGAAGGGCATCAACCAGCTGGCGGAGGAGGGCGCGATCCAGACCTTCACCCGCACGGAGACCGGGCGCGAGGAATTCATGGTCGGCGTCGTGGGCGTGCTGCAGTTCGAGGTGCTGGAGCACCGGCTGCGCACCGAATACCAGGCGGAGCTGGTGATGGAATCCATGCCCTTCCGCCATGTGCGCTGGGTGACGGAGACGCCCAAGCCGGTGGAGCAGCTGAAGCTGACCTCCACCTCCGGCCGGGCGAAGGACAGCCGCGGCCGCGACGTGCTGCTGTTTGAAAATGAGTGGAGCATCCGCCTGGCCTGCGAGAACAATCCGGGCCTGGTGCTGGCGGAGACCGCCGCGCGGAAGTAAAGGCAAACCGAGAGACAGGAAAGAGGGAGATCCCATTGATCCGGGAAGACATTCGCAACATCGCCATCATCGCCCACGTGGACCACGGCAAGACCACCCTGGTCGACCAGATGCTCAAGCAGGGCGGCGTCTATCATGAGAATCAGCAGACCGTGGACCGGGTGATGGACTCCGGCGACATCGAGCGGGAGCGCGGCATCACCATTCTGGCCAAAAACACCGCCGTGCACTACGGCACCACCAAGATCAACATCGTCGACACCCCCGGCCATGCCGATTTCGGCGGCGAGGTCGAGCGCGTGCTGAAGATGGTCGACGGCGTGCTGCTGCTGGTGGACAGCTTCGAGGGCCCGATGCCCCAGACCCGCTTCGTGCTGCAGAAGGCGCTGGATCTGAAGCTGAAGGTGCTGATCGTCATCAACAAGATCGACCGGCCGGACGCCCGCTGCGATGAGGTCGTCAGCGAGATCCTGGACCTGCTGATCGACCTGGACGCCGACGAGAGCACCCTGGACAACCCGATCCTGTACGTCTCCGCGCGCAAGGGCACGGCCTCGCTGGATCTGAACGTCCCCGGCACGGACCTGCGGCCGCTCTTTGACGCGATCCTGAAATACATCCCCGCCCCCGAGGGCGATCCGGAGGGCCCGGCCCAGGTGCTGATCTCCACGATCGACTATTCCGATTACGTGGGCCGCATCGGCGTGGGCCGCATTGCCCGCGGCACCTTCCGCGAGGGCATGAGCGTGGTGCACACGAACCTGGAGACCGGCGTGACCTCCAGCCAGTGGCGGCTGTCCGGCCTCTATCAGTACGACGGCCTGAAGCGGGTCAGCGCGGAGGAGGTCCGCATGGGCGACATCGTCGCGCTGTGCGGCGTGTCGGACATCTCCATCGGCGACACGGTCTGCGACCCGGCCTGCGTGGAGGGCCTGCCCTTCGTGAAGATCAGCGAGCCCACCGTGACGATGACCTTCTCCGTCAACGACAGCCCCTTCGCCGGCCGCGAGGGCACCTATGTCACCAGCCGCCACCTGCGGGCCCGGCTGATGCGCGAATTGCAGACCGACGTGTCCCTGCGCGTCAACGAGACCGACTCCACCGACGCCTTCGAGGTGTGCGGCCGGGGCGAATTGCACCTGTCCATCCTGATTGAGAACATGCGCCGCCAGGGCTATGAGTTCGCCGTGTCCAAGCCCCGCGTCATCTACAAGATGATCGACGGCGTGAAGTGCGAGCCGGTGGAGCGGCTGGTGGTCGACACGCCCCAGGCCAGCGCCGGCGCGGTGATTGAGAAGATCGGCCGCCGCCGCGGCGTGCTGGAGCACATGAGCGGCGCAGACCGCGTGCGGCTGGAATTCCTCGTGCCGTCCCGCGGCCTGTTCGGCTACCGCAGCGAATTCATGACCGACACCCGCGGCGAGGGCATCATGTCCTCCGTGTTTGAGCGCTACGAGCCGGTGAAGGGCGACATCCCCCACCGCAATGTAGGCGCGCTGGTGGCCCATGAGACCGGCATCTCCAACTCCTACGGCCTGTTCTACGCCCAGGAGCGCGGCACGCTGTTCATCGGCGTGGGCCTGGAGGTCTACGAGGGCATGATCGTCGGCCAGAACGCCCGCCCGGGCGACCTGGTGGTCAACGTGTGCAAGGCCAAGCACGTGACGAACATGCGCAACGCCTCCGCGTCCGAGGACAGCCTGCGCCTGGTCTCCATCCGGCCGCTGTCGCTGGAGGAGTGCCTGGAATTCATCGACGACGACGAGCTGCTGGAGGTCACGCCCAAGACGCTGCGCATGCGCAAGCGCATTCTGAACGCCGGCGACCGCGCCCGGCAGTGGCGCTATCAGACGGAGTGAACGCCGCTCCGTCCCCTTTCTCCCGGAGGTGAGCTTTCTTGTCTTCTGACCCTTTGGCGGGCCCGATACTGCTGATCCTTGCGCTGCTGCTGGCCTACGGCTGGCTCTCCGGCGCGCAGGCGGCCCTGCGTGCGCTGAACGAGGCGCGGCTGCGGCATGACGCCGAGGAGGACGATCCCCAGGCGAAGCTGCTGCTGCCCCTGGCCGAGGAGCCCGACGAGAGCCGCACCGCGCTGCGCATCTGCGCGACGGTCGTCGGCATCCTGACGGCGGCTGTGGCCGGCGTGTGGGTGGCGCCCGCGCTGAAGGAGGCCCTGCTGAGTGCCGGCATCGGCTTTGGCGGCGGCTGGCTGACCGCCCTGTGCGTGCTGATCGTCTCGCTGCTGCTGGGCTTCGTCATGCTGTGCTTCTTCGGCACGCTGCCCCGGCGCATGGCGGAGATGACCCCGGAGGCCACCACCTGCCGCCGCCTGAAGGCCATCCGCGTGCTGACAACGGTGTTCCGCCCGCTGGTCCGGCTGCTCTACGCGATCAGCGGCCTGCTGCTGAAGCTGCTGCGCGTGCGGCCCGAGGAGAGCGCCGAGGAGGTCACCGAGGAGGACATCCGCGGCATGGTGGACATGGGCAGCGAGAGCGGCGCCATCGAAGAGAACGAAAAGGAACTGATCGAGAACATCTTCAACTTCAACAACCGCAGCGCCGAGGACGTGATGACCCACCGCACCGATGTCACCGCCATCTGGATCGGCGACAGCCGCGAGGCCATCGTGCAGACGATCCTGGACACCGGCCTCAGCCGCTTCCCCGTCTATGACAAGGACATGGACGACATCATCGGCATCCTGAACACCCGCGACTTCCTGCTCAACAGCCACCTGGAGCACCCGAAGAGCCTGCGGGAGCTGCTGCGGGAGGCCTACTTCGTGCCGGAGACCGTGCAGGCCGACGTGCTCTTCCGCGACATGCAGAAGCGCAAGGTGCACATGGCCGTCGTGGTGGACGAGTACGGCGGCGTCAGCGGCATCGTGACGATGGAGGACCTGCTGGAGGAGATCGTCGGCGACATCTATGACGAGTTCGATCCGGCGGAAGGCGCGGACATCGTGCCCGTGGAGGACGGCCAGTGGCGCATCCGCGGCACCGCCCCGCTGGAGGACGTGGCCAAGGCCCTGGATGTCGACCTGCCCACCGGCGAGGACTACGACACCCTGGGCGGCCTCATCTTCAGCCGGCTGACCACCATCCCCGAGGACGGCAGCCGGCCGGTGATCGACGCCTGCGGGCTGCACATCCAGGTGGAAAAGATGGAGGACCACCGCGTGGAAACCGCGCTGGTCAGCAAGCTCGCCCCGCCGGAGCCCCCGGCAGAGGCGTAAGGAGCGGACAGAGAAAGGAGCGGCGGCATGAGCGACGCATTGCAGCAGATCGTGGACGGGAGCAGGCGCATCGTGTTCTTCGGCGGCGCGGGCGTCTCCACGGAGAGCGGCATCCCCGATTTCCGCAGCGCGGACGGCCTGTACCGCCAGCAGTGGGCCTGGGCGCCGGAGGAGATCATCTCCCACACCTTCTTCCAGCGGATGCCGGAGGAATTCTACCGCTTCTACAAGGCGAAGATGCTGGTGCTGGACGCGAAGCCCAACGCCGCCCATCTGCAGCTGGCCGCGCTGGAAAAGGCCGGGCGGCTGCGCTCCGTCGTCACGCAGAATATCGACGGCCTGCACACCCTGGCCGGCAGCCGGCGCGTCTGGGAGCTGCACGGCTCCATCTGGCGGAACTACTGCACCCGCTGCGGCAGGAGCTATACCGCGCAGTACATCCGGGACAGCGAGAGCGTGCCGAAGTGCAGCTGCGGCGGCCTCATCAAGCCGGATGTGGTGCTCTACGAGGAAGGGCTGGACGAGACGGTGCTGGAAGGCGCGGTGCACGACATCCGCCAGGCCGACACGCTGATCGTCGCGGGCACCAGCCTCACCGTCTACCCCGCGGCGGGCCTGCTGCGCTACTTCCGCGGGCAGCACCTGGTGCTCATCAACCGCGACGCCACGCCCATGGACGGCCAGGCGGATCTGGTCATCCACGACAAGGTGGGCGAGGTGCTCGGCCGGCTGACCATCACCCCGCCGGACGATGCGGGCAATACGGAGACAGAGACATGATCCGGAAAAGAATCGCGGCCCTGCTGCTGGCGGCCCTGCTGCTGCCCGGCGCGGCCCTGGCCACCGAGGCGGAGGAGGAAATCTCCTTCAGCGAGGAGGACTATATCGAGCTGGAGCACATCGACGAGGAGGTCCCGGCCGGGCTGGAGCAGGTCAGCCTGGAGGAAGTGCCGGCCGGGCCCGTCCCGGAGGTCATCAGCCCGGACAATCCCCAGTCGCAGTACACGCCGAATTTCGGCAGCCCGTACTACGGCACGGATCCGGAGATGAACTACTGGACCCTGCCCATGGACATCACCGACGAGGCCGCGGTCTGGGAGATGCTGATGCAGCCCATCACCGTGGTGGACACCGGCAAGTCCGGCTCCGAGAGAGCCCAGCTGACCATCTACGCCGAGCCAGATGAAAACTCCAGGGGCGTGGGCGTGGTCACCTGCGTCAGCCAGGGCGTGCACGTGCTGGAGACGCTGCCGGACGGCTGGTCGCTGATCGAGTGCTATTCCTCCTCCTTCCACAACAGCGACGTGAAGGCGTGGAACATGCTGGTGCACGGCTACATCCAGACCAAATATCTGAAGACGAAAAAGCCGAACACTTCCTACGCCATCGTCATCGACAAGCTGACCCAGCGGCTGTACCTGTTCCGCAGCGGCGCGCTCTACACCACCCTGCTGGTGTCCACCGGGCTCAGCAACCCCTCCCAGCCCTACAACGAGACCCGCTCCGGCGAATTCCTGATGCAGGTGCCGGCGGTGGGCGGCTTCAGGGACGGCAGCATGATCGTCTCCATGGCGATCCGCTTCAACAGCGGCGACCTGCTGCACGAGGTGCCCCACACCCACTCCAAGTACGGCGACAACTACAGCGCCTACGAGCCGAAGCTGGGCAGCCGGGCCAGCCATGGCTGCATCCGCGTGCAGCGCACCAAGACGCCGGAGGGCGTCAACATGGAGTGGATCTGGAACAACCGCAAGAACAACATCAAGCTGGTCATCTGGGAGGACTGGCAGGGCCGCCAGATCTCCTATCCGCCGGAGGACCAGGCGCTGTACTACAACCCCAAGGGCGGCGAGATGTACCACAACAGCCCCACCTGCTACAGCGCGGTGGGCCGCACCTTCACCCCCTTCACCTACGGGGAGCTGGACGAGGCGCCCTTCGCCTCCCTCACCCGCTGCAACTACTGCAATCCCCCGCTGCGCAAGGCGGAGATCGACGAGATCAACGCGCTGCACGCCCCCGGCGGCGATCACGACCCGATCCTGACCGAGGCCCGCAGGCAGCAGGAGCTGGCCCAATAACGCAAATCCTCCCCCGCGGGAGGTTTTTTCGTGTTCAGCCATGAAAGGGTGCATGAAAAGGCCTCCAGGCGTGTCCGCGCCGCTTCTCCTTGCGCGCGGCGGCGGATTGTGCTATATTTTCCCTGACAGCACAGGACAACCGCACAGCCGCACGAAAGGGAGCAGGCCCATGAAAGCCACGATCACCGAAGCATATCAGACCCTGCTGGGCGCCATCGCAGCCGCGGCGGAGATGACCGGCTCCCGGGAGAAGCAGCCCGAACGCACCGCACTGCGGGAGGACCTGCTCGCGGATCTGCAGGACTGCATCCGCTGGATCTATGACGGCGACACCTACATGAACCGGCATCGCCAGCGCCTGCGCAACACCTTCGCCCTGCTCGAGGGCAGCAGCACGGCCGAATATGCCTCGCCGGAAAATCTGCACGGACGGCTGGACGGCGCCATGCGCTTGCGCACGGTGGAGCCCCTGCGGGCGCTGGATCAGGCCCTCGCAGCAGCCCAGGCCAGCCCCGGCATGCTGCCCGGCGGCCGCAGCCTTCTCGCGCAGCTGGAGGCCTTTATCTCCCTGTGGGTGCCGGCGGTGCTGCCGAAAAAGGAAGACAGGTTCACGGCAAAGCGGGCGGCCGAGCTGCTGGAGCAGCTGCGCTGGCAGATCTCGCCCGTTCCGGCCGCGCAGGAGAAGCCGGAGGACCAGGCGCGCACCGACAGGCTGATGCAGCAGATGCGCGCGAAATACGCCGGCCTGCTGAACACCTGGCAGCAGGTGGCCGGCGGTGCGCTGCCCTCCCGCACCGCCTTTGAGATGAGCCTGTGGCAGGAGCTGCAGTTCTTCTGCGTCTCCCTGCTGGACACGGAGGTCCGCCTGCGCCTGTATTTCCCGGAGGTCTGCAGGGCCTTCGCCGTGGTGGAGCCGATGACCGCCAATCTGCCGCGCATCGAGCTGGCGGGCCTGCTGGAGATGCAAGCCGGCAAGGAGCAGCTGGCGCGGCAGGATCACGCCGCGGAATTCGTCAAGCTGCTCACCCGTGCAAGCGCCGAGGCCGCGCGCAGGGGCGTCCGCATGCCGACGGATGGCGGCGATCAGCCGGCCGATTTCGCCGAGCTTTACGGCCTGCTGCTGAAGCTCTGGATTATCTTCATTCTCCGGAACACGGCCGACCCGGTCCTTGTGCAGCGCAGAGACACGGACAGACGCCAGTGCGTCCGGCAGTACTTTCAACTCTCCACCAAGCAGCACAGCGCGTACATGAAGGCCCGGCAGCCGGCGGCCAAGGCGCAGCCGGAAAAGCCAAAGCGCGCAAAGCCGGCCAGGAACCTGGGCGACATCATCTGGCAGCTGCTGTTCGGCAGCGATGACCAGACCGAGGCGGCCGCCCCGAAGCCCGCACCGAAGCCCGCACCGGCCCCCGCGCCGAAGACCGCCAGCGACGCCTTCGAACAGATCGTCGGCATGAAGGATGTGAAGCGGCAGATCAACGAGCTGGCCGCCGTCGCGGAGCTGATGCGGCGTTCCGGCAGCAAATCGTCCATCAATCTGCACACCGTCTTCGTCGGCAATCCCGGCACCGGCAAGAACACCGCGGCCCGCCTGCTGGGCGAGGTCTACCGGGAAAAGGGCATCCTCCCCTCCGGCCATGTGGTGGAGGTGAGCGCCGCCAATCTGCTGGATCCGTACGTGGGCCGGACGGAGGAGCGCACGCTGGCGGCCATCGAAAAGGCGCGGGGCGGCATATTCTTCCTGGACGAGGCCTATACCCTGCTCAAGCCCTATGGCTCGGACGTCATCAACACCATGCTCAAGGCGATGGAGGACAAGGCCGGCAGCTTCATGGTCATCATGGCCGGCTATCCGGACGAGATGCGCCAGCTCCTCGACAGCAACCCCGGCCTGCGCTCCCGCTTCACCCGGACGATCACCTTCCCGGACTATACGGACGCGGAGCTGGAGCAGATCTTCCTGAACATGTGCGGGAACTGGGACGGGATCACCATCCGCCTGACAGACGGCGCGAAGCAGCGGCTTCGCCGCGTGATTCCCTGGCTGCGGCAGCAGAACCGGGAATTCTTCGGCAACGCGCGGGATATGCGCAACCTGCTGGAGGACAGCATCCGGCGCTTCGCGGTGCGCACCGGCGGCAAGGCCAGCGAAGTCCGGCTCACGGAGGAGGAC
Organism: uncultured Clostridia bacterium; assembly: GCA_946538975.1. Classification (GTDB taxonomy): domain Bacteria; phylum Bacillota; class Clostridia; order Christensenellales; family Aristaeellaceae; genus RUG11272. The sequence continues at coordinate 9,402 of CAMNHF010000065.1, forward strand.
ATCACGCCGCCGGAGATGCTGCCGCAGAAGGACGGCAAGGCCTCCGCCATCGATGAGCTGAACGCCCTGATCGGGCTGGCGGACGTCAAGGCGCGCATCTCCCAGCTGCGCAGCACGGTGCTCATCAACCAGCAGCGGCTCAAGGCGGGCATGGCCGTGACGCCGATGACGCTGCACATGGTCTTCACGGGCAATCCCGGCACGGGCAAGACCACCGTGGCGCGCGTCGTCGGCCGGATGATGAAGGAGCTGGGCCTGCTCAGCAGCGGGCACACGAAGGAGGTGCACCGGGCCGATCTGGTGGCGGAGCACGTGGGCCAGACCTCCATCAAGACCACCGAGGCGGTCAGGAACGCGCTGGGCGGCGTGCTGTTCATCGACGAGGCGTACACCCTCTCCTCCGGCGGCCCGAACGACTTCGGTCAGGAGGCCATCGACACCCTGCTGGCCCTGATGGAGAATCACCGGGAGAACCTGCTGGTGATCGTGGCCGGCTACACGCAGCCGATGCAGGCCTTCCTGGCTTCCAATCCCGGCCTGCAGAGCCGCTTCTCCAACGTGATCCCCTTCCCCGATTACAGCGTGGACGAGCTGGAGCAGATTTTCACCGGCATGTGCAGGCAGCAGGATTACTGTCTGGGCAAGGGCGCCGCCGGGGCGGTGCGCGCCGTCCTTGAGCGGATGGTGGCGAACAAGGGCGAGACCTTCGGCAATGCGCGCGCCGTCCGCAGGCTGTTCGAGGTCATGGTCGGGCGGCAGTCGGACCGGCTGGCGAAGCTGCAGGCCTCCCTCACCCGCGAGGAGCTGATGACCCTCCTGCCGGAGGACGTCCCGCAGGAGCTATGACAGCCTGCCTCGCCCACGCAAAAGCCGCGGATCATCGTGATCCGCGGCTTGTTTGATTGTCATTCCGCCGGATAGCGCAGGGTCAGCACCATGCCGTCCGCGGCGCAGTCCGTCTCCGGGAAGATGGCCCGGGCGACGGGCAGGAAGGCCTCCGGTTCCTCCAGCGAGGTGGAGAAGTGGGTCAGCAGCAGCCGCTTTGCGCCGGCGTCCCGGGCGATGGCGGCGCTTTCGGCGAAGATCATGTGGCGGTTCTTCAGCGCCTTGTCCATCTTCTCCTCATTGGGGTACATCCCCTCCAGGATCATCAGGTCGGCGCCGCGGCCCTCCTCGGCGATGGCCGGCACCGGGCGGGTGTCCGTGGCGTAGAGCAGGTGCAGGCCGCGGCGGGCCGGGCCGAGCACCTCCTCCGGGGCGATCGTGCGGCCGTCCACGGTGACGCTCTCCCCATGCTGCAGCAGGCCCCAGCTCCGCTTCGGCACGCCCAGCGCCTCCGCCCGCTCCGGCAGAAAGGCGCGCTGCCGTCCCAGCCGCAGGCTGTAGCCGAAGCACGGGATGCCGTGGTTCAGCGGGAAGGCGGTGATGTCCATGCCCAGCGCGGAGAACTGCTGCCGCTCCTCCGGCAGCTCATGCAGCACCACCGGGAAGGTCAGCTGCGGCGCGATGACGCGCAGGCAGGTGACGACAACGGTCAGCCCCGGCGGGCCCCAGATGTGCAGCGGCTCCGTGCGGTGGCTCTTGGCGATGGAAAGCAGCAGCCCCGGCAGGCCGCTGACGTGGTCGGCGTGGAAGTGGGTCAGCAGCAGGGTGGAGATGCACTTGAAGCCCCAGCCCAGCTTCTGAATCTGGATCTGGGTGGCCTCGCCGCAGTCGATCAGCATCGCCTCGCTGCCCACGCGCACGTAGAGGCTGCTCAGCGCCCGCGTCGCCAGCGGGATCGTGCCGCCGGTGCCGAGCGTGCACAGGTCCAGCATGCCCACTCCCCCCTTCCGGCCCGTTCCGGGTTATCAGTTGAAGCCGAAAATCTTCTGCGTAATCCTGTAGCCGATGAGCAGCACGGCGCGGCCCAGCCTTCCGGGCAGGTGAATCAGCCGGCCCAGCAGGCGGTGCCGCAGCTCCCGGTAGAGGCTGGGATTCTCCTTCTCGATGAAGGCCCACAGCTCCGTCCGCTTCTGCATGTGCTCCGGCGTGCCCGCCTTGGTCAGCAGCACCGAGCTGACCGTGGTGATGATCTCTACATAGTTGCGCATATAGTCCCGCAGGCGCTGATTCTCCACCTTGTTCAGGTCGACGCCGGTCACCATCAGCCGGTTCACGCGCAGGGCCTGGTCGATGCGGCGGATCATGATGTCCTCCTGCACGGACTGGTCGTCCCGCCCGATGAAGTAGTGGTAGATCGTCTCGTCCTGGTAGTACATCTTCTTCACATGCGGCAGCGGCAGATAGACGTACAGCTCATCCACATAGAAGGTGTGGGTGGGCAGCTCCAGGCGGCATTCCTCCCGCAGCATCTCCGTCCGGTAGATCACCGAGTGCATCTGCATGTAATGCCCGAGGGGGAAGGGCCGGGTTTCGTCCCAGGTGAAGATGCGGTCCGTCGGCAGCGTGCCGCTGTAGCGCACCACGTGCTTGTGGGACGCGCCCACCTTGTCATAGATGAAATTGCTGATGAACAGATCCACCGGCTCTTTCAGATCGCGCAGGGTCTGCAGCAGGCGGGGCCAGTTCTCCTCGTCCACCCAGTCGTCGCTGTCCACCACCTTGAAATACTGCCCCGTGGCATTGCGCAGCCCGGTCATCACCGCGCCGCCGTGGCCCGCGTTCTCCTGGTGGATCGCGCGAACAACGCCGGGATGGCTCGCCTCCCACTTCTGCGCAACCTCCAGCGTGTGATCCTTCGCCGAGCCGTCGTCCACGACGAGCACCTCCACCAGGCTGTCCAGCTCCCCGCCGGGCAGCAGGGAGGCGATGGCGTGCTCCATGTAGGCCTCGGAGTTGTAGCAGGGCACGGCAATGGAGATCAGTTTCATGTAAGCCCACTCCCCTTCCGGATGATCGTAATCAGATTATAGTGATTTTTCCGTCCTGGCGCAAGGGGCTTCGCACATCAGCCGCCGCTCACTGCCGCCGCCGGAGCACCAGCATCGCGGCCAGCGCCACCAGGAAGGGCAGGGCCGCGGTCAGAATGACGCCCAGGGTGACGCTGCGGGCGGACAGGCCGGGCCGCAGGGCCGTCTTGGCGACGATGCCGAGATCGGCGGGCTCGGTGTCCAGCAGGAATTCGGCGATGCGGATGATGAAGGCCTGCGTGTCGGTCATCGCGTAGATGTCCGCGGAGGTCAGCAGGCTGGAGGAGCCCAGCACCACGGCGCGGGAGATGTAGCCCTCCGCGGTGATGCGCCGGGCCTGCAGGGCGAGGGCGAAGGGGCCCATCTCGTCGCCCTCCTGCTGCTCGATGCTGCGGCCGTCCAGCCGGCGGGCATAGGCGCGCGCGCCGGAGAGCAGCAGCGTCTCCGTGGTCAGGCTGCGGTCGCTCTCCTGCGGCAGGGCGAAGCCGCGGCAGCCGACCAGCAGCAGGGTATCCGTATGCGCGTCGACCAGATCGGCCGTGATCTCCGTGCGCTGCACAATGGGGATCAGGTACATGCGGTTGCCGCTGTAGTAGGTGTTCTTCTCCTCCTGCGATGCAATCACGACGCCCTCCTGCGGCAGGAAGCCATAGCTGCGCAGCAGGCTCAGCCAGTTCGGCATGGCAAAAATTGGGTCGGTGTAATCGCAGGTGAACAGGATGCTGCCGCCGTGGGCCGTGAAATCCGTCAGCGCGGCCATCTCGTCCGCGTTCAGATCGCGCTGGGGGGACAGCACCAGCAGCAAATCGTCGGGCGTCAGCTCCGTCTCGGTGGTGTTCAGCGTGAAGTAGGCCACGTCGTAGCTGTTGGAGGCCAGCAGCGAGGCGAGCAGGCCCGTGCTGCCCTCGTCCATCTCCCCGTGCCCCTGCAGGATCATCGCCCGCGGGATGGTGTCCCGGGTGACGTAGCGGATGGCCGAGGTGATGCTGCTCTCGTACTTCAGCCCGGCGATCTCGTAGGCGCCCTCGTCATAATTCACGCCCAGCGCGATGAAGTCCGTGTAGGACAGCACCTTGAAGCGGCCGGTCTCCTCGCAGGTGACGATCAGCGAATCCGTGGAAAGGGCGCTGTCCGCCGTGCTGCCGCGGTAGCGGGTCAGCAGCGAGGGGTTCAGGCTCAGGTCGGTCTGCTCCCAGGTGACCAGCGGGCTGGCCGCCGCATAGCGGTTCAGCAGCTCCAGCAGCGGCTGATCCTCCTCGCCGCGGGCATAGACGGCGTAGATGTGCACCGGCCGGGTCAGGCCCTCCAGCACGGCCAGGGTGGTCTCGCTCTGGGTGGTCAGCGCGTTGAAGGAGCAGTCCACGCGCCAGCTGTTGCGCCGCTCCAGCTCGCCGCAGAGCAGATTGATGCCCGTCAGCACAGCCAGCAGCACCGCCAGCAGCGCAGCGGCCGTGCCGAGGCTGCGGCGCCGTTTTTGTCGATTCTCCGGGGTTTCCTGCGTCCGTTTCCTCATGTGTGCATTCCTCCGCCTTCATCATAGCGCAACCGGCGCGGGAGCTCAAGGGAATTGCCGCAGAGTTTGCAGAATGTTCACGAGAGGGATGGCGGCTCCCGGGCGCGGGAGCGGCGGGAGGGGCGCGGCGCAGCCCGGGGCATTTGGCTGATGCTGCTGTCGGATTCTCTTTTTGTGGAAATCTCTTCCACGCGATCCCTCAAAAGGGCAAACTCCCTCATAGTTTTCATTTCAGATGGCACTCAGCTCGCTGAGTATGGGGATTTGGAGGGAAGATGGGAGGTATTCGCAATCGGTTTGTTTGTATTTCTTCATGTTGAGTGATTCGGCCTGATCCTACTTTTCGTGACCGAAAAGTAGGCAAAAGGTCCTGGGTGGGCCCTTGCGCGTGGGCCCCCCCAGACCCCCTGCGAGCGCTTTTGGACACGGGATCACGGCTGAGGAAATCGCAGGTCGCAAGGCTTGCTTCCCAATGATCGACGGAGTGTCGCAGGGTGTGGGTTGATGCGGGTGTCCGGCCGATGTCGCGTATCCAATGAAAAAAAAGCCGCCCCCGCGCTGCTTTTTCCGGAGAGGATGGGGGGCTGGGGGAAGGGGAACCGCTTTTTCCCAGAAAAAGGGGTGCCCCTTCCCCCAGAAACACCATGCGCTTCCCATGGCTTTTGGGTGAACGGCTTGTTGCGTGATTCGGCATGGTTCAACTTTTCGTGACCGAAAAGTAGGCAAAAGTCCTGGGTTCGGAGCGCCCGGAAAACTCCCCAGTGGGGAGTTTTCAGCGGAGAA
>CAMNHF010000066.1 GCA_946538975.1 uncultured Clostridia bacterium
GGCTGCGGCCCGTGACGATGACCCGGTGGCCCAGGGCGGCCAGCTGCCGCGCTGCCGCCGCGCCGATGCCGTCGGTGCCGCCGGTGATGACGATGGTTTTCTGCCGCATGATGCTTTTCTCCTGTGGGATGATCCGGCTCAGAGCAGCGGAATCATGCTGCTCAGCCGGGGAAAGACCAGCTGGGGCTGATCCGGGCTGGCCGGGATGTCCTCCGCGCGGGTTTCGCCGGAGAGCACGAGGATGCCCGTCAGCCCGTGGCGGCTGGCCGTGGCGATGTCCGTGTAGAGCCGGTCGCCCACCATGGCCATCTGCCCGAGCGGGATGCCGCCGGTGCGCCGCAGGCACTCGTCCACGATGCCCCGGTGGGGCTTGCCGTAGATGAGGTCCGGCTTCCGGCCGCAGCTGGCGTGAATCAGCGCCAGCATCGCGCCCAGATCGGGCACGAAGCCCGCCGGGGTGGGGCAGTTGATGTCCGGGTGGGTGGCCAGAAAGGGCACGCCGGCCCGCAGCAGGTCGCACACATGGCACAGCCGGGGCCAGGTGAGGTCGGTGTCGAAGGCGGCCAGCACCCAGGCGGCGTCCATCCCCTCCGTGAAGCGCAGGCCCCGGCCCTCCAGCTCCTCCCGCAGGGCCGCGTTGCCCATCAGGAAGCCCTTCTGCCCCGGGAAGCGCCGCAGGATGTCGCTCGCCGCCGCGTGGCCGGAGGTGATCACGTCCCGGTATTCCTCCGGCACGCCCATCCGGCGCAGCTTCTCCGCGTAGGCCGCCGCGGATTTCGAGGAGTTGTTGGTCAGGAAGCGCGCGGTCCGGCCGGTTCGCTTCACCGCGTCGAGGAAGGCCAGCGAGCCCTCGATCAGCTCGTCGCCCAGGTAGAAGGTGCCGTCCATGTCCAGCAGGAAGCAGCGCACCCCCGCGAGGATCTCCCTGGCCCGTTCGTTGTCAGGCATCCGCGCCGCCTCCCCGCAGGAGCTTCCGGTACACGCGCTCCATGCCGCCGCTCAGGCAGGGCGCTTCGCAGAGGAAGCTGTAGCCGTACCGCTCATACAGTCCCTCATGGCCGGTGGCAATGTACACGGCCTCGCGGCCCTCCCGCCGGCAGATCGCCTCCGCGTGCGTCAGCAGCTGTCCGCCGAGACGCCGCCCGCGCCATTCGGGAAACACAAACACAAAGCCGATCCACGGATGCAGCTCCGTCGGCTGAATGTCGTCCGTCTCGGTCAGCGTGCAGAAGCCGCACAGCGCTTCGCCCTCGCAGAGCAGCAGCACCCGGGGCTCCGGCCCGCGCACCGCCGCCAGATCGCCATCCGCCAGCAGCTGATGGAGGTAATTACCGCCGGCCCAGCCGCTGCGGCCGATCTGCGCCAGCCAGTGCGCCTGATCCTCCGCCTCGTGATAGAGCAGGATGCGCATGCCTTACCTCCCCAGCAGCCGGCGGCGGCCGTTCTCCAGCAGGTCGCGCATCGCGTCCGGATCCTCCAGGGCCTTCGCGCAGCCCCGCACGATGCAGGCCTGCGGATCGTTGACGACCCGGCAGGGGATGTCGATCTCCCGGGAGATGGTCTCAGCCAGGCCGGTCAGCTGGGCCGCGCCGCCGGAGAGCACCAGCCCATCCTCGAACACGTCGGTCGCCAGCTGCGGCGGCGTGTGCTGCAATACGCTCTGAATCGCCTCGATGAAGTCGTTGACCGGCTCCCGCAGGGCCTCGTAGACCTCCATGGCGTCGATCTTCTGGGTGCGGGGCAGGCCGGTGACCAGGTTGCGGCCTGATACGTTCATGAAGATGCCCGCGGTGTCGCCCATGGGCTCCATGGCCATGCCGATGCTGTTCTTGATTTCCTCTGCTGTGCGGTCGCCAATGAGCAGGTTGTGCTTCTTGCGCAGATAGCGGATGATCGCGTCGTCAAAATAGTCCCCGCCGTGGGGCACACAGCTGGACACGACGGTCTCGCCGCCGGAGAGCACCGCGATGTCCGAGGCGCCCGCGCCCATGTCGATGATCATGCAGCCCCAGTTGTCCCGGAAGGGCAGATCGGCCCCCAGCGCCGCCGCGATCGGCCGCTCCAGCAGCTGCGTGCGGCCCACGCCCGCGTCCAGCAGCATGCTGACCACGTCGCGCTTCTCCCGGTCGCTGATGCTGGAGGGCACGGAGATCACGCAGCGCGGCTTGCCCATCAGCCGCCGGCCGATCACCTGCTTGATGAAATACTGCAGCATCGTGCTGGTCAGCGCCATGTCCGTGATGGCGCCCTGCCGCAGCGGCCGCACCGCCTGCATGGAGCCGGGCGTCCGCCCGACCAGCTTCCAGGCCTCGTCGCCCACGGCCAGCACCTTGCCGGAGCTCTTCTCCTGGGCGACCACCGCGGCCTCCCGCAGCACCACGCCCCGCTCCTGCTGCATAATCAGCACATTGGATGTGCCCAGATCAATCCCGATGTTGCGGGAATTTGCCATATCCTTCCACTCCTGATCCTGCCGCGCAATGCGGAAATCCCTGTTTGCACCGCCCGTCCGGCGGCCCGATACAGTATAGCATTTCCCGCGCCATGCCACAAGGGGGAGAAAAAAACTCCCGCGCCGCCCCGCCGCCCGACTGCGAAGAATCGGTGCGGCACGGCTGCGCGGGATCCGCCTTGCTCAGGGCTGATCCGTCCCGTCCTCCGCGGCGCGGGCGGCTTCCTGCTTTTCGCGGTTCTCCCGGATGCCGGAGATGACCTTCTCGGCGCGGGCGGCTTCCTCTTTCTCCTTGCGGTGCTTTTTGATGCTGTCGACGATGCCGGGGACACAGAGCAGCAGAAGCCCCGCCAGAATTGCAAAGCCGGCGGGTTTGCCGCTAAACGCCAGCACAACCGCATAGCGGAGCAGCATCGTCAGGGAGATGATCAGGGCAGTGAGGAGCATAAACACAAGAATCTTGCCGACTGCGCCGATTACGCGCAAGGACCGATCACGCCCCTTCGATCCTCTGGCTTCTTCGCGTGAATGGCCGGTCACCTGCGCGATGACAAGCAGCGCGGCAAAGACAAGCACCAGCAGAATGGTCACCGCGATGGACAGACCCGGCACCCAGGAGAGAAACATCTGTTCGTTCCGCTGAATCCAGTCAAGCTCCCAGCTCAGCACGGCAGCCGCACCCCAGATGGAGACCGCGGTGAGCGGGAAGGAAGGGATGCGCCCACGGCGCAGGAGGAAAAAGAGGCAGACGCCTGCGGCCAGCAGTCCCGTATAGACAAGCCCCAGCGGGCCCAGGAAGAGCAGGATGTCTCTGCTGAGTACGCCCTTGCCGAACAGGTCTTGGCATGCCAGCAGCCAGTTGCTGCTCCGGTTCATCCAGCTGCTGTCCAGCATCAAGATCAGCACAAAGCCGAATATGACGATGGCCGGCTTGACGCACCAGTTGATGATGCCCTTCAGGATCTCCCGCAGTTTGTCTTTCATGACGCATTCCGCCTCCTGTCTTTCTGCTGCGATTGCAGCAAAGCGCGCCTGCTTTGCCAATCGGCGAAAAGCAAACCCCCGGCGGGTCTGGGCCTGCCGGGGTGGCGGTTGTGGAGTGTCCGGGAGCGCATCAGGAGGCGCCCACGATCTTCCGCCCCTGCTCGTCCTGGAACTGGTTGGTGTACAGCCGCCAGTAGGCGCCCTGCTTCGCGATCAGCTCGGCGTGCGTGCCCTCCTCCGCGATGCGCCCGTCCTGAATCAGCAGGATGCGGTCGGCGGTGCGGATGGTGGAGAGGCGGTGCGCGATGATGAAGCTGGTGCGCCCGTGCAGGGTGGTCTGGATGGCCTGCTGGATCAGCTGCTCGGTCTCCGTGTCCACGGAGGAGGTGGCCTCGTCCAGCACGAAGATGGCCGGATTGACCAGCATCGCGCGGGCGAAGGAGATCAGCTGCTTCTGCCCGGTGGACAGGCGGCTGCCGCCCTCGCCGACCTCCGTGTCGTAGCCGTCCTTCATCAGCAGGATGAAGGGCTCGGCGCCGACCAGCCGCGCAGCCTCGCGGACCTCCTCGTCGGCGGCCTCCGGGCGGCCGTAGCGGATGTTGTCGGCGATGGTGCCGGAGAAGAGGTGCGGCGTCTGCAGCACATAGCCCAGATTGGACTGCAGCCAGTACTGGCTCCGCTGCCGGTAGTCCACGCCGTCGATCAGCACCCGGCCCTCCGTCGGCTCATAGAAGCGGCAGACCAGGTTGACAATGGTGGACTTGCCCGCACCGGTCTCGCCGACCAGGGCGACGGTCTCGCCGGCCCTCACGTGCAGGTTGAAGTGGGAGAGCACCTGCTCGCCGTCCTTGTAGCGGAAGGAGACATCCTCGAAGCGGATGTCGCCGTGGATCGGCGGCCAGTTCTCCTTCTTCGGGTGGAAGCTGTCGCCGTAGCGCTCGATGACCTCCGGCGTGTCCACGATGTCCGGCTGCGTGTCCAGCAGGGTCAGCACGCGCTCGGCGGCGGCCTGGGAGGACTGCAGCTCGGCGAAGATCCGCGCGATCTCCCGCACGGGCTGGAAGAACTGCACCGTATAGTTGATGAACACCTGCAGCACGCCCACGGTCATGCCCACGCCCGCGGCCTGCGCGGCCAGCACCTCGCCGCTGCCCTGCCAGAGCACCCAGGCCGTCGCCAGGGAGCCCAGGGACACCACGATCGGCAGGAAGAGGGCGGAGAGGGTCGCGGCGCGCACGGAGGCGTCCCGCATGCCCTCGGCGATCTCGCGGAATTCCTCGGTGTTCAGCTCCTCGCGCACCAGGGTTTTCGTCGCCTTCGCGCCGTTGATGCCCTCGTTGAAGGCGGAGGTCAGCTGGCTGTTGCGCTTGCGCACCTGGCGGTAGCTCTCCAGGATGCCCTTCTGGAAATGCCAGGAGATCACCGCCAGCGGCGGCAGCACCAGCATGACGACCAGCGCGACGCGCCAGTTGAGAATCAGCATCTGCGCGGAGCAGAGCACCAGGAAGCCCGCGCCCCAGCACAGGTCCACCAGCGACCAGCCGATCGTGTCGCCCAGGCGCTGCGTGTCCGAGGTCAGGCGGCTCATCAGGTAGCCCACCGGCATCCGGTCGAAATAGGAGAAGGGCAGCTCCTGCAGCTTGCGGAAGCCGAGATGGCGGATGTGGTGGCACATGCCGGTCTCCACGAAGCCGCTCTCGCGGATGAAGAGCACGATGAAGAACACCTGCACCAGCACCAGGCCGATGTACAGGGCGGAGAACCAGCCGAGGCCCTCGGTGGTGCCGCCGGCGATAAAGTGGTCGATGGCATAGGAATTCAGCATGGGCAGCGCTACATCAATGCCCGCGCTGAGCAGCATGGTCACGACAATGATCCAGAGATTCCGGTGAAAGGGCTTCGCGAGGCGCAGCATCTTCTGCCACAGCCCGAAGTCCAGCCGCCGGGTATAGTCTTCTTCCTGCACAGCCTGCATCAGGCGTTCACCTCCCCGGGTTCCTGCCTGTGGAATTCCTCCTCCAGGCCGGTCTGTATGCTGTTGATCCGCTGATAGAGGCCGGGCCGGGCCGCGAGCTCCGCGTGGGTGCCCTGATCCGTGATCCGCCCCTTCTCCAGCACCAGGATGAGATCCGCCTGGCTGAGCGTCGTCACCCGGTGGGAGATGATCAGCGTGGTGAGATGGCCCGCCTCCCGGCGCAGCGCGGCGCGGATGTGCGCGTCCGTCTCGGTGTCCACGGCGGAGAGCGAGTCGTCAAAGATGAGAATCTGGTTGTCCTTCAGCAGGGTGCGCGCGATGGCGATGCGCTGCTTCTGCCCGCCGGAGAGCGTGACGCCGCGCTCGCCGATCACGGTGTCGTAGCCCTTGTCCGCCCGGGCGATGAAGCCGGACGCGGAGGCAATGTCCGCCGCGCGGCGGATGCGCTCTTCCTCGGGCTGGCGCAGCACGATGCCCACATTCTCCCGGATGGTGCGCGAATAGAGGAAGGGCTCCTGCATGATGAGGCCGACATGGCTGCGCAGCCAGGAGCGGTCGATCCGGCGGAGATCCACCCCGCCGATCGTGATGCGGCCCTCCGTCGGCTCATACAGCCGCTGCAGCAGATACACCAGCGTGGACTTGCCGCTGCCGGTGGCGCCGAGCACGGCGGCGGTCTTCCCGGCCGGGATCGTGAAGGACACATCCTGCAGCACCGGCACGCCGTCGTCCGGATAGGCGAAGGTCACATGGTCGAACACGATGTCCCCGGAGAGATCCGGCTTCAGCGCGTCCGGCTCCTCCGGCTCCACGGGCGCGTTCAGGATGTCCTGAATGCGCTCCATGGCCACGAGGCTCTTGCCGGAATCGGACAGCGTCCGCCCCAGCTGGCGGATCGGCCAGAGCAGCTGGGACACATAGCTGGTGAAGAGCACCAGCGTGCCCACCGTGATTTCCCCGCGCACCGCCAGCACCACGCACACCAGCAGCGTAATTGCGGACTGCAGCATGGAGAGGAAGTCGCCGCCGCCCCAGTAGACGGACAGCAGGTTGGTCAGGTGGAGGGTCTTCCCGCGGAAGTCCTCCGACACCGTCTCGAACTTCTCCTCCTCGCGCCGCTGCTGCCCGAAGGCCCGCACCACCCGCACGCCGGAGAGATTCTCCTGCAGCACGGCGCTCATCTTCGCCTCCGCCTCGTCGGAGATGCGGAAGTGCTTTCGCACCTTGCGGAAGAACCACATCGCGAAGAAGAACAGCGCGGGCACCAGGATCAGGCTGTACAGCGTCAGCCGGGCGCTGCGCTGCAGCATCACCGTCAGGGCCACGGCCACCATCAGCAGCGCGTTGACGATCTCCAGCACCTGCGCGGCCAGAAAGCGCCGCAGGGTGTCCACGTCGGAGGTGCAGCGCTGGATGAGGTCGCCGGTCTCCGCCTTCACGTGCCAGGCGAAGGGCAGGCGCTGCAGGTGGCTGTAGAGGGTCTCGCGCAGATCCTTCGCGATGTTCTCGCTGGCCAGCGCTGTGCAGCGGCCCCGGATGTAGCTGAACGCGCCGTTCAGCACGGAGATCGCGATCAGCGCGGCGGCCAGGAACCACAGATGCTCCGTCACCCACGCGCGCGTCGCCCCCAGCGAGCGCAGCGCGTCCAGCAGCCAGGCCGGCAGGGTGGAGGGATGGCCGCTCAGGATGCAGTCGATGGTCTCGGAGAGCAGGATCGGCGTGAGATAGCCGAGAAACACGGTCGCCACGGTGGCCAGCGCCGCCAGCAGCCACAGGCCCCGGTGCCGCCCCAGCAGGCGGAGCATGGCCCTGGCGGGCGTCAGGTTGGTATACATGGTCATCATCCTCCATCAGATGGCTGAAAACATCGAAAAACGCCGGCAGCACTGCGCGTGCGGCCGGCGTTCAAGGCAGAATCCCCGGGCTTATCCCCGGCAATCTGCACCCAAGGGCCGCAAAATGCGCGCAAAAATCCCTGCAGACATATTGTGCATCCGGATCCGAACCAAGATTGTCATTCATGCGGCCCCCTTTCCTTCAATGTACAGCTTTCGCTGCCTCCGATAGAGTACCGTATCAGCGGCGGTTTGTCAACCCTGAAAAGCGCGTTTCCCGCAAATTTGGCAAGGATTGCGGCTGCGGGGCAAGAAAAGTCAAATTGGCGCCGCGGACGGACACCCTGCGCGTAGACCGCACATAAAAAACATCCTCCCCGCCGCATGGGCAGAGAGGATGCGGATGACGATGCTTACCGCTGCACGCGGCCGGTGCCGGAGCCGTTCATCAGGCTCTCGACCTCCGCGGCGGTCATGCGGTTGTAGTCGCCGGGGATGGTGTGCTTCAGGCAGGAGGCCGCCACGGCGAACTCCAGCGCCTTCTTCTCGTCGCCCTCGTAGTGCAGCAGGCCGTAGATCAGGCCGCCGCCGAAGGAATCGCCGCCGCCCACGCGGTCCACGATGTCCGTGATGGCGTACTTGCGGGAGAGGAAGAAGTCGCGGCCGTTGTACAGGCAGGCGCTCCAGTCGTTGTGGTTCGCGCTGTGGCTCTCGCGCAGGGTGATCGCCACGCGCTGCACGTTGGGATAGGCCGCCATGACCTTGCCCGCGATGGCCTTGTACAGCTCCACGTCGATCTCGCCCTCATCCACGGCGGAGGCGGACTCGGCGCTGATGCCCAGGGCCTTCTGCACGTCCTCCTCGTTGGCGATGACGGTGTCCACGTACTTCACCAGCTCGGTCATCACCTCGCTGGCCTTCTTGCCGTACTTCCACAGGTTCTTGCGGTAGTTCAGGTCGCAGGAGACGTGCACGCCCAGCCGCTTGGCGGCCTTCACGGCCTCCAGGGACAGGTCGGCCGCGCCCTGGCTGATGGCGGGGGTGATGCCGGTCAGGTGGAACCAGGTCGCGCCCTCGAAGACGGCGTCCCAGTCGATGTCGCCGGGCTTGGCTTCCGCGATCGTGGAGCCCGCGCGGTCATAGATCACCTTGGAGGGACGCTGCACCGCGCCGGTCTCCAGATAGTAGATGCCCATGCGGCCGTCCTTGCGGACGATCTTGGAGGTGTCCACGCCGAAGCCGCGCATCTCGCGGATGCAGGCGTCGCCGATGGCGCCGGTGGGCAGCACGGACACGAAAGCGGTTTCCATGCCGTAGTTGGCCAGGGAGACGGAGACGTTCGCCTCGCCGCCGCCGAAGGTGGCCTCCAGCACGGGGGACTGGAACAGGCGCTCATAAGCCGGGGACTTGAGCCGCAGCATGACTTCGCCGAACGTGATGACCTTGTTCATGGGAATCTCCTCCTTTAATACAGGTGAAAGCGCATTGCGGGCAAGCCGGATGACGGCTTACTTCTGCACCAGATGGAAGGCAAAGCCGCAGATCTCGTCCTTCAGGTAGATCGCGGTCAGCTTGCCGCCCTTCACGACGGCGCTCTCCTCGTCGAACACATAGCCGCGCTGCTCCAGATGCCACTTGGCGCGCTTCACGCTGTTGGTGCCGATGGCGATGTGGCCCTTGGTGCCGCGGCCGATCTTCTTCATGCACTCGAAGCCGGTGCCGGCGAAGGTGGAGGAATTGCCGTCCTTCACTTCCCAGTTCAGCAGGGTGGCCAGGGCGCAGGCGTCGCGCATCGCGCTCTCGGCGTCGCCGCTGTTGATGCCCACATGGCGCAGCTCCAGGCCGAGCATCTTGTTCACGGCGGAGCGGGTCAGGGCGGTGATGCGCGCCCAGTCCTTCGCTTCGACCGCGTCCTTGGGCACCATCCAGCTGCCGCCGCAGCACAGGATCTTGTCGAAAGCGAGGTACTCGAGCATGTTGTTCTCATTGATGCCGCCGGTGGGCATGAAGCGCATCCCCACATAAGGCGCGGCCATGGCCTTGATCATCTTGAGCCCGCCGGCCGCCTCCGCGGGGAAGAACTTGACCGCCTTCAGGCCCAGGGACAGGGCGACCTCGATGTCGGAGGGATTGGAGGTGCCGGGGCACACGGGCACGTTGTGATCGATGCACCAGCGCACCACCTCGGGGTTCAGGCCGGGGGAGACGATGGCCGCCGCGCCCGCCTTCACCGCGCGCTCCGCCTGGTCCGTCGTCAGCACGGTGCCGGCGCAGAGGATGACCTCGGGCAGCTGCTCGTGCACCAGACGGATGGATTCCTCGGCCGCCGCGGTGCGGAAGGTGATCTCGGCCACCGGCAGGCCGCCGTCGGCGAGGGCCTTGCACAGCGGCACGGCATCCTGCGCGTCATTGATGGCGATGACGGGCACCAGGCCCGCCAGGGAGAGCTTTTCAAGAATGTCCATGGCGATTGCTCCTTTTCCTCTTGATCCGTGTGCTCCATGTTCAGAAAATCCTGAGCTGTTCTCATTCTATCACAGGCCGCGCCCTTTCGCAAGGGAAAAACGGACAAACAGCGCGGATCGCCGCTTTTTTGGCGTGAGTGGAAGGAGAAAGGCCCTGCCCGGCGAAAACAATCCAGCAGGCGCCGGCGGCGGGGATGGAAACACTTTCAAACCGACCCGGCAGCACACGGGAAAAGGAAGGCAGCACGCGCATGAATCAGCACGATTTCGTATCCACACCCTGGAACACCCCCTTCATCCCCCAGCGTGCCGATCCGTATGTGCTGCGGCAGGGGGACAGATGGTATTTCACCGCGTCGGTGCCGGAATATGACCGCATCGTCCTGCGCGCGGCGGACAGCCTCGAGGGCCTGCGCACGGCGGAGGAGCAAGAGGTCTGGCACGCCCATGCCCGCGGCGTCATGAGCCAGCACATCTGGGCGCCGGAGCTGCACTTCCTGCGCGGCCGGTGGTACCTCTATTTCGCCGCGGGCGAGAAGGAGGACATCTGGCGCATCCGGCCGTGGGTGCTGCGCTGCACGGGCGCGGATCCGCTGCGGGACCCCTGGGAGGAGATGGGCCAGGTGAAGCCGGCGGACGAGTTCACCTTCCGGGATTTCTCGCTGGACATGACCGTGTTCGAGCACGGCGGCCGGCTGTGGTGCGTCTGGGCCGAGAAGGTCAGCGTGGGGAAGAAGATCTCCAACCTCTACCTGGCGGAGATGGCCGACCCGCTGACCCTGTGCAGCCCGCAGCTGCTGCTGACCACGCCGTCCTTCGCGTGGGAGCGCCACGGCTTCTGGGTCAACGAGGGCCCGGCCTTTGCGGCCCATGGGGATCGGGTGTGCCTGACCTTCTCCTGCTCCGACACCGGCCCGGCCTACTGCATGGGGCTGCTCTGGGCGGCGGCGGACGCCGACCTGCTCGACCCGACGCAGTGGCACAAGCTGAATCATCCCGTGTTTGCCACCGACGCGGCGCGCGGCCTCTACGGTCCGGGCCACAACACCTTTTTCACCGACGCGGCGGGCGAGGTGTACACCAGCTACCACGCCCGGCCCTACGACGAGATCATCGGCGACCCGCTCTATGACCCGAACCGCCACTGCTATGTGATGCGCGTCGGCTGGCAGGACGGCCTGCCCGTATTCGATCCCGCCAATCAGCTCTTCCAGAATTGACACGGAATGGGCGCTGCTGCCCTCTGCCGGTCCGGCAGGGGGCTTTTGCCGTGCGGAGAGAACATATGAAATTGCTTACATTAGAGATGGGCATAACTGGCAAATTCTTATTGACAAGGCAGGGAAGAACCTGTATCCTATAAAAGAAATTAGCTGATAACCAAAGAAAGACTCACAGAACTGCCAATCCGCGACGAAACGGAGGAAAACCGCCATGCGCTGCGCAAGACTTGCTGTTCTCATTTTGTTTGCCGTGATGCTTTGCCTGAGTCCTGCGGGTGCGGAGGAAGCCGTGAAAATGCCGAAGTTTACGGGCGTTTCGGTGCATGATCCGTCCATTGTGCGCGCGCCGGACGGCACCTTCTACATCTTCGGCAGCCACATGGCGGCGGCCCGGAGCACCGATCTCATGAACTGGAAGCTCATCTCGCGGGACGCGGGCAGCGGCTGCACCCTGGTGGAGAATGTGCAGACGGAGATGCAGGAGGCGCTCAGCTGGGCGAAGACGACCACCTTCTGGGCGCCGGACGTGGTGCAGCTGGCGGACGGCACCTGGGCGATGTACTACTGCACCTGCGAGGGCTCCAGCCCGCTGTCCGCCCTGGGCCTGGCCCTGGCCGAGCAGCCGGAGGGCCCCTACCGCAATCAGGAGATTCTGCTCAAGAGCGGCCAGAGCGGCTACAACGCGAACTACTATCCCAACGTGGTCGACCCCTGCGCCTTCTATGACAAGGAGGGCCGGCTGTGGATGGTGTACGGCTCCTACTCCGGCGGCATCTTCATCCTGGAGATGGATCCGGCGACCGGCCGCCCGCTGGAGGGTCAGGATCCCTACGGCACAAAGCTGCTGGGCAAGAACCACGCCCGCATCGAGGGTCCCTACATCCTGTACAGCCCGGAGACGGACTACTATTACCTCTTCCTGTCCTTCGGCGGGCTGGATTCTAACGGCGGCTACAACATCCGCGTCTGCCGCTCGCGGAATCCCGACGGCCCCTACGAGGACTCCCTCGGCCAGGAGATGATCCGCTGCGGCGGCGCCCCGGGCACCTTCTTCCACGACCCGGACTACGAGGGCTACGCGGTCAAGCTGATGGGCGGCTACCACTTCCAGCTGCTGCCGAGCGACACGAACACCATCGGCGTCGCCTACCGCTCGCCGGGGCACAACAGCGCGTACTACGACGCGGAAACCGGCAGATACTTCCTGATCTTCCACACCCGCTTCGCCAACAGCGGCGAGTCCTTCACGGTCCGCGTGCATGAGATGTGGATGAACAGCGAGGGCTGGCCGGTGGTTTCCCCGCTGCGCTACGCCGGCGAGGAGGCGGAGGAGATTCCCGCGGACCGGGTGAACGGTCTGTACAAGCTGCTCTTCCATGAGCATGATATCAACACAGTGGAGCATGAGAGCCAGCTGGCCGTGCTCCACGCCGACGGCACGGTGGACGGCAGCGTCACCGGGCAGTGGACGCTGGAGGGCAGCGCCATCACCGTGACGAACGACGGCACGGTCTACAGCGGCGTTACCTGCCTGGGGCTGGACGGCGCGCAGTCGGCCGAGGTTACCTGCTTCACCGCGCTGAACGCGGCCGGGGAAGCGCTCTGGGGCATCCGCGCAGAAGATGAACCGTAATCAATATGGATGGGAGGAAACACAGGTCATGAGAGTGCACAGACTCATCGCAGGGCTGCTGGCAGCCATCATGCTGCTCGGCCTGAGTCCTGCGGTCATGGCTGAGGAGGCGGGGGAGGAGAACTGGATGGTCTTCTCCAGCCGCTCGGAGCAGCTCTACACCGAGGCCGCGAAGGCATACAGCCTGCCCGTGTACGCCGGGGAGCCGGTGCGGGCGGAGGCTGCGCTGCTCCTGGAGACGGACGGCACCGGCGAGGTCACCGTGACAGCCCCCGAGGACGCGCAGTATGAGGTCTGGCTGACTTACCGCAACACAACCCAGACCACGCTGCCCACGGAGCTGACCGTGACGGTGGACGGCAGCCTGCCCTTCTACGAGCTGCGCCGCGTCAAGCTGAAGTCCCGCTGGGTGGACGACGGGGTCTTCACCACGGACCGCTACGGCAATGAGCTGGCGACCACGCCCTGGGCCGAGGATGCGGTGCTGGAATGCGGCATGACCGATTCCACCGGCCGCACGGACACGCCCTTCCTGCTGGAGCTGAGCGCCGGCGCGCACACGCTGGGCTTCACCGTGCAGGACGGCGCCGCGGAGATCACCGCGGTGACGCTGAAGGCGCCGGCCGCCGTCCCGGCCTACGCGGGCGAGAAGAACACGGGCACGGCCTGCATCGTCATCGAGGGCGAGCAGATTGCCGCGCGCAACAAGTCCTCCATCCGCGGCGCGGGTGAGTTCGACGCGATCCTGACGCCCTTCGACGTGGAGAACCGCCGGATCAACTTCCTGGACGGCGCCTCCTTCGACACCGCGGGGGATGAGGTGACCTGGCGCTTCCAGGCGGCGGAAACCGGCTGGTACGCCCTGAACCTGCACTACCGGCAGGACGTGAAGACCGACTTCCCGGTGTTCATCGACGTGCTGATCGACGGCGAGATGCCTTCGGCGGAGGCACATCAGATCCCGATCGACTACGCCGCCAGCTTCACCGACGCGCCGCTGCGCACCAGGAGCGGGGAGGCGCAGACCTTCTACCTCACCGCGGGCGAGCACACGCTGACCTTCCGCGTCAACGCGGCCCTGCTGACGCCGGTGTACGAGACCATCGACCGCCTGCTGAGCGAGATCAACGGCCTCTCCCTCGAGGTGGTCCGCCTCTCCGGCGGCGTCACGGACCAGTACCGCGACTATGACCTGCTGACCTACATCCCCAACCTGGCCGAGCTGCTGAACGGCTGGGCGGACGAGTGCGAGGCCGCGGTCAACTACGCGAAGGCTTTCTCCCGCTCCGGCAGCGGCAGCGCGTTCGCCAGCATGACGCTGTGCGCCGACCAGCTGCGCCGCCTGGCCCGTGAGCCGGAGGACCTGCCCCGCCGCCTGAGCGAGCTGTCCACGGGCAGCAACAGCGCTTCCCGCATGCTGGCCCAGCAGCTGCAGGACCTGGCGAACAACGATCTGTCCATCGACCAGCTGATCTTCTATCAGCAGGACGCGAAGCTGCCGGAGCGCGCGGGCTTCTTCCGCAGGGCCGGCACCAGCGCCAGCCGCTTCGCCACCTCCTTCGCCAGCCAGGACTACGCCGCCGGCAACGGCCAGAGCGGCCACCTGCAGGTGTGGGTCGGGCGCTCCCGGCAGTATATCGAATTGATCCAGAACCTGGTGGACAGCCAGTTCACCCCGGCCACGGGCATCAAGGTGGATCTGTCGCTGATGCCGGACGCCAACAAGCTGGTGCTGGCCAACGCCGCCGGCACCGCGCCGGACGTGGTGCTGGGCCTGCAGTACGTCGTGCCCAGCTACCTGGACATCCGCGGCGCCCTGTACGATCTGACGCAGTTCGAGGACTTCGGCAGCGTGGCGCAGCGCTTCTCCAGCGGCCTGTTCATCCCCTACACCCTGGAGGGCGGCATCTACGCCATGCCGGAGACGGTCAACTTCTGGGTGATGTTCTACCGCAAGGATATTATGGA
>CAMNHF010000067.1 GCA_946538975.1 uncultured Clostridia bacterium
TCCGGCCCCATCTGGGGGACGTGAAAAACGGGCTGTACGTCATCGTCGCCAGGCCGTCAGCCGCGAAAGCCACCTTTCAGTCCCTGTACAGCGACACCCGGAAGCTGCTCGCGCGCGCCGGGTGCTTCCGCGATGAGCGCCTCAACAGCAGCAAGGGAAACGGAGCCGCCCAGCCGGGCCGCTCCTGAGGGGGAATCGTGCTATGCAGCGTTTGATGCTTCGCGGAATCCGCCTGTACCGCCGCAGACTGACGCATCTGAAGCGGCGGAGCGTCTGCCGCTTCATTCCGAGCTGTTCGGAATACGCGGAGACCGCCATCGCCCGCTACGGCGCGGTGCGCGGCGGACAGATGGCCCTGCGCCGGATCCTGCGGTGCAATCCTTTCCACCCCGGCGGTTACGACCCGGTGCCGGAGGACCCGTGCACCATACTGAGGAGGGAATAACCCCGATATGACCGACTTCCTGAAAAGCATACTCGACTGGCTCTACGTCATGATGGGCAACTATGGCTGGGCCGTGGTGGTGTTCACCATCATGATCCGCCTGGTGCTGCTGCCCTTCGACTACAAGAGCCGCGTCGGCATGCGCAAAACCACCGCCATTCAGCCCAAGATTCAGGAGCTGCAGGCGAAGTACGGCAAGGATCAGGAAAAGCTGAACCGCAAGATGAGCGAGCTGTACAAGAAGGAGAAGATCAACCCGCTCTCCGGCTGCCTGCCGCTGCTGCTCAGCTATCCGATCATCATCATCATGTGGGGCGCGATGCGCGGCATGGCCAATCAGCAGCTGGCTGCGCAGATCCTCGCCATGCTGCAGAACCCGGACACCATGCCCGACCTGGCCGGCTGGCTGTGGGTGAAGAACCTGTGGGTGCCGGACAGCCCCTTCGCGGCCGTGCTGCCGACCCTGCAGAACATCCAGATGGTCGCCTCCGAGGACTGGCTGAAGGTGCTGACGCCGGAGACCCTGGCCCTGCTGCCGCCGGAGCTCAGCCTGACGATGGAGAGCTTCGCCAAGGAGAACCTGCAGGCGACAGTCCAGGCCATCTACACCTTCCTGGAGAGCCACGAGGCCTATGCCAGCGCGACGGCCACGGTGCCCGGCTGGTCCAACATCGGCTTTTTGGGCCTGTTCAGCTTCACGGTGTACAAGGAATTCAACGGCCTGTTCCTGCTGCCGATTCTCTCCGCCGTGTCGCAGATCGTCATGACGAAGATCGCCCAGGCCGGCCAGCCGCAGCCCTCGGCCATGACGGAGCAGCAGAGGCAGCAGCAGAGCACCGGCAAGTTCATGAACTGGTTCTTCCCGCTGTTCTCCCTGTTTATCTGCGCATCCTACAACGGCGCGTTCGCCCTGTACTGGGTGACCAGCAACATCGTCATGATGCTGGTGACGCTGTTCATCAACTGGCATCTCGACAATAAGGAAAGGGAAGCAAAAGCTGCCACTGAGGCGGAGGAAACGATTCGATGAAGAGTGTCGAGAAGAGTGCGAAGACCTATGAGGAAGCCGTTGAGCTCGCCCTGCAGGAGCTGGGCGCGCAGCGCGGCGACGTGGATATTCTGACGCTGGATGAGGGCAGCAAGGGCCTGTTCGGGCTGTTCGGCTCCCGCCCCTACCGCATCCGCGTGACCCTGAAGGTGCAGGAGGAGGAGCCGGAGGACGAGCTGGACGTGCTGAGCCTGCTGAGCGATCCGAAGCCCGCGAAGCCGAAGCCCGCGCCGAAGGCGAAGCCTGCCCCCAGCGCCGAAAAGCCCGAAAAGGCCGAGAAGCCCGCGGAAGCGCCGGCGGAGGCCGCGCAGGATGCGGAGGAGAAGACCGAGGGGCGCAGCCGCCGTCCGGAGCCTGTCCGCCGCGTGAACCCCCAGCGCAAGAGCGAGCAGCCTGCCCCCGTCCCGGCGGAGGAAGCGCCGGCGGAGGCGGCGGAAGCGGCCGCCCCTGCGGAGAGCGCGGAGAGCGAGGGCGGTGAGCAGCCGCAGCGCTCCTCCCGCAGCCATCGCCGGGGCCGGGGCCGTGGACGCGGCCGCCGCGCGGAAGGCGAGAAGCCGCAGACCGAGGCCGCCGAGCAGCCCGAGAAGGCGGAGAAGCCCGAGCAGCCCGTCCGCCGCGAGATGAAGCCGCTGGAGAAGCCGGAGGTCACCTGGCTGAATCCGGAGGAGATCGACCCGGAGAGCGCCGTGGGCAAGGCGAAGGCCTTCCTGCAGGAGCTGACCGGGCTGATGGGCACGCAGGTGGAAATCAGCATGGGCCAGGACGCGGACGGCAACATCTACGGCCGCATGACCGGCGACACCCTGGGCGTGCTGATCGGCCGCCACGGCGAGACGCTGGACGCCCTGCAGTACCTGACCAGCCTGAACGTGAACCGCGGTCAGGAGCACTACACCCGCGTGACCCTGGACACCGAGAACTACCGCGCGAAGCGGGAGGACACCCTGATGCGCCTGGCCAACCGCATGGCGAACCGGGCCGTGAAGACCGGCCGCCGCGTCGCGCTGGAGGCCATGAACCCCTACGAGCGCCGCATCATCCACAGCGCGCTGCAGGGCTGGGATGAGGTGGAGACCCATTCCGAGGGGGAGGAGCCCAACCGCCACGTGGTCATCACCCTGAAAAAGTGAGCCGCCCTTACCCCCACGTGAAAGCGAAATGAGGTGGATGGAATGAAACAGTTTCTGGCGATCGCGCTGGCGCTGGCGCTGCTGCTGGGCGCGGCTGCGGCCGAGTCCCTGCCGGCCTGGGAGCTCCCGGAGCAGGTGGTGACGCCTGTGCTGCGCTATGTCTCCGGCGAGGAGGCAGCGCTGGAAGCCGCCCGGCTGTGGTGCGCTTCCGGCTGGCTGAATCAGCCCGTCGACGGCCTCACCTGGTCGGCGGAGATGCAGGAGGACCTGGACTGGCTGGTCGTCGGCCAGAGGGCGGACGGCGCCGTGCTGGCGATGCACATCGCGCCGGACGGCACGATGGCCTTCTACGACAACGGGCTGGCGGAGCTTGAGAACCTGGTGAACGCCAGCGTGGCGCGCGAGGACGTGCTGCGCGACGAACAGCCCGATCTGCTCGACTATGTGGACACCTTCCTCCGCCAGAACCTGCTCAACGGCAGCAACGAGGTGGAGGCCTACAGCATCAACGCCGTGCAGCACGCCGGCGACTGCTGGTACGTGAACGTGCTGTGCGCCTGGAACCGGCCGGAGAATGTGGAGGAGGGCAACGCCCTGAGCGTGCTGATCCAGCTGGCGCCGGAGGTGCGCGTGATCCATTTCTACCCCGCCTTCTGGGATGACGGCGAGGGCAGCGAGGGTCACGGCTGAGAGAGGATACCCTGGGTTCCCGCCCGCGCGGGAGCCCTTTTTCCTTTGCTGCTCAAATCATGAGGCAGACTGCCCCCTGACCATGTCCGCTTTCACATCCGTCGTGAAAGATCCCCCTGCCCCCAAACGGCCTTTTCGGAAAGATAGGGGCATGGGGGAAGGAAAGCCCTTTTCGGCCCCGAAAAGGGTTGCCTTCCCCCATAAACTGAGCAGTACATTTATCGCAGTAAAAAGGCGCTGTCGGGAATCATTCCGCGCGGATCACGGCTCGGGTGAACAGCGTGCCCATGGGGAGGCCCGCGCCGAGGGCCCAGAGATCCTGCGCCTGGTTTTCCACGCGGAACCACGGCGCGTCCGGCTGCGGACAGCGGGCGGCCTTTGCGATCACGGGGACGCCGCGCTGCCGGGCCGCACTGAGCACGGCGGCGCCGGTCTGGTTGAAGCCCAGGGGCCACAGCGCTTCCGGCAGGGGATTGCGGAGGATGTCCTCCCGGCTGATCCCGAGCAGGGCATGGGTGCACAGGCGGCTGATGCGGGCGGCCGGGTAGCGGGCGGAGGTGCACTGGCGGATCAGCGCCTCCCTGGAGAGGGCGGTGCGGGCGGCCTTGCGCAGCAGGCTGCCGAGACCCTCCGCGCTGTCGGGCAGGCTGGCGTACGCCTCCTCCGGCATCGTGCGCAGGCGGCCCAGCAGGGGCAGATCGAGGGAATCCTCGCGGCAGAAGCGGCCCTCGCGGACGCAGACCATGAAATGCTGCCAGGCCCGCTCCGGCATGCCGCGCCGCAGGCTGTCCCAGTCGCCGCGCGAAAAGGCGCCGCGCAGGGCCGTGGCGGAGGGCAGCGGAACCGCGGCGTCCGCGCTGTGGTAGTCGCCCCGGCGGGGGACGGTCACCAGCCCCATCTCCGGGTGCAGGCGCAGGATGGCCCGCTGGTAGCACAGCGCAAGGATGCTGTTGGGCTGGCGCAGCAGGCCTTCGTGCCCGGGGAAGCGCTCCGCCAGCAGGGCCGAACGGGCGGCGGCGAGGGAGTCCCCCGCGTCCAGACGGCGGGCCAGGGCCTTGCGGAAGTCCTCCGGCTCCGCCTCGAGGAAGGCGGCGATGGCCCGCAGCGCCTCCCCGTCCGCGTCCTCCGCGCCGCAGCAGACAGTGCCGCAGCCGGCCAGCCGCAGCAGCTCCACCGCGCCCAGGGCGTAGTGCTCCGCGTCGCGAACTGCCCACAGGCAGGGGAGGAGCAGCACCAGATCGGCGCCGGCCTCCAGCGCCATGCGGCAGCGGTCAGCCGCGTCGAGCAGGGCCGGCGTGCCGCGCTGGGTGAAATTGCCGGCGAGCACGACGACGATTGCCTCCGCGTCCGTGCGGCGGCGGGCTTCTGCCAGATGATGGGCATGCCCCCGGTGCAGGGGGTTGTATTCCGCCACAATGCCGGTGATGCGCATGGGATCCCTCCTGATTCCAGATACCTGCTTCATTCTGCCCGCAGCGGCGAAATCCTCTTTTTTGCGGGGCGGATTCCGGCTTCATCCCGGACGGCGCCGCGGGAATGACCGCCCTGCGGGAAGGGCCGGGGACACAAATTATTACGAAAGTGTTGACACTTTAGGCATATTGTATTAATATTCATGGTGTAAAACTGTCATAATTCCGTGCTTGCGCGGATCAATGAATCTGGAGGCATCCACCATGCGAAAGAACAGTTTCTGGAAGTCGGGGATGGCGGTCATCGCGGCCGCGCTGCTCTTGTGTCTGCTGGCGTGCACGGCCCTGGCGGAGAGCTTTCCCTTTGCCGGCGTGACGAAATCGCAGACGAACGTGCGGCGCTCTCCGTCATCGGCGGCAGCGGTGGTGGACAGGCTGGCCGGCGGGGAGAGCGTGATCGTGACCGGCGCCTCCGGCAACTATTACAAGATTGACTACGGCGGCGGCAGCGGCTACGTCTTCAAGATCTATGTGGAGCAGACCTACGGCGTCACGCTGGAGACGGAGACCACCGCGGTCAGCTATCCCTACACCGCCCAGACGAACGACAAGGTCTTCCTGCGCAAGGCGGCCTCCACGTCGTCCAGGAAGCTGGCCACCGTGCCGCGGGGCGCGAGCGTGACGGTGCTGGGCCTGTCCGGCAGCTTCGCGCACGTGAAGTATCAGGGCAAGACCGGCTACATCATGAGCACCTACGTGAACCTGAAGGAGATCGTGGAGTTCACCCTGCCGCCGGCCACGCCCACGCCTGTGCCCACGCTGGATCCGATCTCCATCGCCAGCTCCTACCAGATCCTGCAGCGGGGCTCTTCCGGCGCGGGGGTGAAGGCGCTGCAGTCCGCGCTGACGGAGCTGGGCTTCTTCAGCGGCGCCATCGACAGCATGTTCGGCGACAGCCTGTACACGGCGGTCGTCGCCTTCCAGAACCGCAACAGCTACCCGGCCACCGGCGTGATGGACGCGAACCTGCAGGCCTTCCTCTACAGCGGCACGGTGGTGAACAGCCGCGGCACCAAGACCAAGGTCAACACCCTCGCCCCGATCCGCGGCGCGGTGATCACCCTGGGCAAGAAGGGCGACGCGGTCGTGGAGCTGCAGCAGCAGCTGACGATTCTGGGCTATTACAAGGGCAAGGATTCGGGCACCTATGATTCCGCCACCCGCAAGGCGGTCATCGCCTTCCAGAAGGCGAACAATCTGACCGCGAACGGCACCGTGGACACGGCGACCTGGGACGCGATCTTCGCGGGCATCGAGACGCCCGCGCCCGTGGTCACCGCACAGCCCACCAGTATCGCCACCCTTGTGCCCGTGCTCCAGCGCCCCACGGGGCCGGTGAAGAGCGGCAGCACCGGCGGCAATGCCCTCATGGTGCAGCAGCGCCTGAAGGAGCTGGGCTATTACACCGACAATGTGGACGGCAAGTTCGGCCCGGCCAGCGTGCGCGCGCTGACGGCCTTCCAGCAGAACAACAACCTGACCGCGGACGGCGTCGCCGGCGACAGCACCTATGACGTGCTCTTCTCCTGGAGCGCCCGCTCTGCGGATACGACGCCCACGCCCGCGCCGATCGCCACCCTGCCGCCGGCTGTGACGGCCACGCCCTACGCGGTGACGCCGGAGAGCTATGTCACGGTGCGCTTCGGCACGACAGGCGAGGCGGTGGAGGCGCTGCAGCGGCGGCTGACGGAGCTGGGCTACTACAACGCGTCGGTCGACGGCATCTGCAAGGCAGCGGATGTCGTGGCCATCCGGAGCTTCCAGCAGACGAACCGGCTGAAGGTGGACGGCGTCGCCGGCTATGACACGCAGCTGCGGCTCTATTCCGACGCGGCGATCCGCTATGGCGAGACCGCGGAAACCAGCAGCTACACCACCCTGCGGACCGGCGCCACGGGCGCTGCCGTGATGCGGCTGCAGCAGCGGCTGATTGAGCTGGGCTACCTGAACGGCATGGCGGACGGCCAGTATGGCACGGCGACCTACCGCGCGGTGCGCGCCTTCCAGCGGGCGAACGGCCTGAGCGTGGACGGCGCGGCGGGCCCGCAGACCCAGATGATCCTGTTCTCAAACGCGGCGGTCAGCGCCCCCTCGAAGACGACGGCCACCCCGCAGCCCACGACGGTTTCCAGGGTGACGCCGACCGGCAAGCCCGCCGCGACGCAGAAGCCCACCGCCACGCCCCGGCCGACCGCGACCCACCGGCCCACGCCGACCTACTGGGTCACGCCCACGCCCCGGCCCACGGCCACGCAGCGGGCCTCTGCCACCCAGCAGAGCACGGTGATCGTCTTCACCACACCGAAGGCGACGGCCGCCACGGGCTATTCCACCGTGCGCATGGGAGATCAGAGCAATTCGGTCAAGACGCTGCAGCAGCGGCTGATTGACCTGGGCTACCTGACCAGCCGGGCGGACGGCAAGTTCGGCACCCTGACCTACAAGGCGCTGGTGGCCTTCCAGAAGAACAACCGCCTGACCACGGACGGCGTCGCCGGCCAGCGGACCTGGGCGGCGCTGACCTCCTCCAGCGCGGTCGCGGCGAAGGCCACGGCGACGGTGAAGCCCACCGCAATCCCGACCGCCGCGCCCACGCAGGCCGCCCGCGCCACCGCCACGCCGGCCGCCACGAGCCGCAGCACCACCGGCACGCCCCGCGCCGCGGACGTGATCTACGCCAACTGGTACACCTCGATCAAGGCGGAGGCGAAGATCTACCAGTACGCGACGGTGTACGATTTCTCCACCGGCATCAGCTGGCAGGTGCACATGTTCTCCTTCGGCGCCCACGCGGACGCGGAGCCGCTGACCGCGGAGGACACGGCGCGGATGGAGCGGGCCTTCGGCGGCAACACCTGGAACCCGAAGGCCGTCTGGGTGGTCTTCGGCAACGGCAAGACCTACATGGCCTCGACCCACTCCATGCCGCACCAGGTGCAGCACATCACCACCAACAACTTCCCCGGGCACATGTGCATCCATTTCCCGCGCACAGAGGCCCAGGTGAGCGCGATCGGCCCGTACGCGACCAGCCATCAGGAGACCATCGACAAGGGCTGGGCGACCACGCAGGCGATGAAGTAAGCAACGGAGGGATTCATTTGTTCGGCAGAAAGAAGGACCAGGAAGGCGCCCAGGAGGGGCAGGAACAGAAAAAAGGCTTTTTTGCCCGCCTGCGTGAGGGCCTCTCGAAAACCCGCGGCAACATGACCGAGAAGGTCGACACGCTGGTGCGGGAGACGGAGAAGATCGACGACGACTTCTATGAGGGCCTGGAGGACATCCTCATCATGGCGGACTGCGGCGTGAAGGCCACCACCCGCATCATCGACGAGCTGAAGAGCCGCGTGGAGAAGGGCAGGGTGAAGAGCGCCGCCGAGGCCCGCGAGATCCTCAAGCAGATCATGGTCGAGGAGATGGACATTCCGCGCCCGCCGCTGAAGTGGCCCATGGTGATGCTGATTGTCGGCGTCAACGGCGTCGGCAAGACCACCACGATCGGCAAGCTGGCCCTGCGCTACCAGGTGCTGGGCCGCAAGGTGATGCTCTGCGCGGGCGATACCTTCCGCGCGGCGGCGGCCGAGCAGCTGAGCGTATGGGCGGAGCGCGCGCGGGTGCCGATTGTGAAGCGCGCCGAGGGCTCCGACCCCGCCTCCGTGGTCTATGACGCGATCCAGTCCGCGAAGGCGAACCAGGCCGATCTCTTGCTGGTGGACACCGCGGGGCGGCTGCACAACAAGAAGAACCTGATGGACGAGCTGGACAAGATGCGCCGCGTGATCGACCGCGAGTACCCCGAGGCGGACGTGCGCTGCGTGCTGGTGCTGGACGCGACCACCGGCCAGAACGGCCTGAATCAGGCGCGGGCCTTCAAGGAGGTCTGCGAGGTCGGCGGCATCATCCTGACCAAGCTGGACGGCACGGCCAAGGGCGGCATCGCGCTGGCGATCCGGCAGGAGCTGGCGGTGCCGGTCTGGTACATCGGCGTGGGCGAGGGCATCGACGACCTGCAGCCCTTCAGCGCCAAGGAGTTTGTGGACGCCCTCTTCTGAGGAGGACGGAGCCATGCGGAGAATCACGCGGGGCGCTGCGGTCCGGCTCATTGTTCTGCTGGCGGCGCTCGGCTGCCTCGCCTCCGCGCGGGCCGATCTGCTGCCGGGCAAGGATTCGATGAAAACCTGGGACCTGGGCCACTTCACGATCGATGTGCCGAGGAACTGGGAGATGTGTGAAGCGGATGGCGGATTGTCCTTCAGCACGGTGGACGGGGACGGTCTGGAGCGCATGCTTCTGGTGGACGAGATTGAAATTGAGATCAAAGTGCCGGCAGCGCAGGTCGAAGATTCCCTGATCGCCGCGTTCTACGATGACCTTGTGACCCTGCAGGAAGAGACAAGCATGCCCGGCACAGTTGTCTGGGAGCCGCTGATTCTTGACGGCGAACAGGCGCTTCTTGTCATGTACAGGCTGCCCGGCAGCAGATGGAGTTACGTGGATATCTGTTACCTTCCGGAGCACACGAACGTCATGCTGTACATAACCTACGGCGAATCCGCGGACAGCATGGACCGGGCCCGGGAGCAGGCGATCAGCTTCTTCCTCACCGTCTGGCAAAAGTAAATCGGTCTTTCACAGCACAAGCCTGCCCGATGTGGCAGGCTTTTTGGACGGATGGGATAACACGGCGGCACGCAAAAGCCCCCGCGTCGCGGAGGACGCAGGGGCCGGCGGTCTGTTTACATCAGCTTGCGGAACATGGCCTCGAAGTCGGCCAGGGAAGCGGGGCGGGGATTGCCGGGGGCGCAGGCGTCGGCCGCGGCGGACTCGCACAGGAAGGGCAGATCCTCCTCCTTCAGCTTCTCCAGCTTGGTGGGGATGCCCACGTCGACAGAGAGCTGGCGCACGGCGTCGATGGCGGCCTTGCGGTATTCGCTCTGGCTCATGCCCGTGGTGTCCACGCCGAAGGCTTCCGCGATGGCCTTGAACTTCTCGCCGGTGCATTCCTGGTTGAACTCCATCACGATGGGCAGCATCATCGCGCAGGCGACGCCGTGGGGCGTGTCATACACGGCGCCCAGGGTGTGGGCCATGGAGTGCGCGATGCCCAGGCCCACGTTGGAGTAGGCCATGGCGGTCACGTACTGGGCCAGAGCCATGCCCTCGCGGCCGTCGGGATCGTTCTGCACCGCCTTGCGCAGGTTCTTCGCGATCAGGCGGATCGCCTCCAGGTCGAGGCAGTCGGACAGGGCCCAGGCGGCCTTCGTGGTGTAGCCCTCGATGGCGTGGGTCAGGGCGTCCATGCCGGTGGAGGCGGTCAGCCCCTTGGGCATGCTGGACATCATGTCCGGATCGACAATCGCCACATCGGGGATGTCGTTGGGGTCGACGCAGACGAACTTGCGCTTGCGCTCCACGTCGGTGATGACGTAGTTGATGGTGGACTCGGCACCGGTGCCGCCGGTGGTGGGCACGGCGATGGTGAACACGGTGCGGTGCTTGGTCGGCGCCACGCCCTCCAGGGAGCGGACATCGTAGTATTCGGGATTGTTGACGATGATGCCGATGCCCTTGCCGGTGTCCATGGAGGAGCCGCCGCCGATGGTGATCATGAAGTCAGCGCCGGATGCGCGGTAGGCGTCCACGCCGTGCTGCACATTCTCGATGGTGGGGTTCGGCTTGATGTCGGTGTAGAGCTCATAGGCGATGCCGTGCTGTTCCAGCAGACCGGTGACCTTGGCTGTCACGCCGAACTTGACCAGATCCGGGTCGGACGCCACAAAGGCCTTCTTGAAGCCCTTCGACGCGATGATGCCGGGGATCTCGGCGATGGCGCCGTGGCCGTGATAGGATGTGCCGTTCAGAACAAAGCGATTGACAGACATGGGTATCTCCTCCTGTTCTCATCGCCGCCCGCGGGGACAGCGGTTTGCAATGCCATTATACACGATCCGCCTGCTTTTCGCAATCGCCGGACCGCCTGCTTTTGGGATTCCATGATCAGCTTTGGCTGCTGCTCAGCCCATGGGCCAGGCTGCGCATGAACGTGTCCGGTTCATGTCCGCGCCTTAGAAGCTTTTTCCCCAGAATGGCCTTTTCGGAAAGATAGGGGTATGGGGGAAGGAAACACCTTTTCCTCCAGGAAAAGGGTTGCCTTCCCCCATGCAATGCGTTTGTCTGTCTGGGAAATGCGGCGTCACGGAGCCTGTTCGAGCCATTCGGTCCAGGGCAGGAGCGTATCGCTGTGCAGGTAATCATAGACCTGCCGGATGCGCCAGGCGCGCAGGGCGTAGACCTCCGCGATCTCGCTGGTCGGGTCGGCGTAGGGGAGGTAGCTGCTGCCGGTCATGGCGTGGCGCAGCATGATGTCGTCGAAGGAGACGTCCGGATTCCGCATCATGTCATAGATCGCCATGAAGATGCCGGTGCGGCTCTTGCCGGCGTGGCAGTGGAAGTGGAGCCAGACCGCGTCGGCCCCCCGCTCCCTCACAAAGGCGATGAAGGCCTCGACGGCTTCCTCCTCGGGCCAGCCGTGGTCATTGGCCGCCAGGCGCAGGTAGTGGAAGCCCTCGCGCTCCACCAGCTCCCGCTCCGTCATGCAGCGCGTGACCCTGATCTCCTGCGGATTCTCCGGCACGTTGTTTTCCGCGGTATAGACCGTGATCGTCTGCCCGGGCAGGGACGCGAAGCGCCGGGCTTCGTCCGCCTCCGCCTCCGCCAGCGTCAGGCCCTTGTTGGCCCAGTTCCGGTCGCCGTACCAGGAGATCGGAATGCCGTTGACCAGCGCGTGACTCTCCAGGCGGCAGTCCACAATCCAGATCTCCCGGCCCCCGGCCAGAGCGCGCAGGTCGGCGGCCAGTTGCCGGAACTGCTCCTCGGAGAACACGGCGCTGCCGGAGATGTGCAGCGTGTCCAGCCCCGCGGTGTCGGGACGCGCGTCCGGCGAAAGCCCGTACGCTTCGCACTTTGCCGGATCCAGCGGGGTCAGGCTCCATGCGCCCCCGGTGAAAAAGCGGACGTTGGAGAGCGGCTGGCGCCAGGCGTCCGGATCGTTCAGATCGAAGCGGAAGAAGCACGCCGGCGCGTCTTCCGCGAGGGCGTCCGCCATCAGGAGCGCGCACAGCACAAGTGCGGCCAGGCAGAGAACACGGCGGAACTTCATCAGGCATGACCTCCTTCAGGGCTTGAAAGTTGTTTGGCAGAGCACGGCGTCCGGGCCGCCTGGCAGCGGCTCACCGCAGGAAGCCGGAGAGATCGATCTGCGTCCAGCCGGCTCCGCCGATCACCCGGAGCCACAGCATGCCGGTTTCGGGAATCAGCACCATCTGGAAGACGGTCAGCTCATTCATCGCGCCGCCTTCCTCGATCGTGGCCGCGGTGATCATCGGCGCATCCTGCCCGCCGTCCTCCGCAAGGCGCCGCCCATCAGCAGCACGCAAAGCACCATGCAGGCCAGGGCTGTCAGCCAGCGTCTCATCCGATCAACTCCATCAATCATGCAGCCTGCCCCTCCGCCCGCAGCCGCAGCGGTCACGGCGCGGGGCAGACGCTTTCCCGACGACAGTATACCGCATTTCGCGGCGCAAGGGAAGCCGCCTGCTCCGGGAAATACGGGCCGCAGCCGAGCCAGGCCGCATTCTCCCCCGGATCTGCCGCGAATCATTGAAAGCGGTCGAGCGGAGGCACCATCGCGGAAACCACAAAAAAAGGGGATTGACAAAACGCGAAATATGATTATAATACAATCTGTTGCCGCAATCAGCAGCAGCATGGTCGCATGGCTCAGTTGGTAGAGCACATCGTTCACATCGATGGGGTCACAGGTTCGAGTCCTGTTGCGACCACTTCAAGAACCCTTGCAGTGCAAGGGTTCTTTCATGTTTTAGGAAAGCCCATACCCCAACCCTACCCCAACCGCCTCAGAGCGCTTCATAGAATGCCTGCATCCGGTTGGCGCTCTCGCGCTGCATTGTTGTGGTGACGTGGGCATAGCGGTCCATGGTGAAGGCGGAGGAATAGTGGCCGGCATTCATCTGAATGGTTTTCACGTCATCCCCGGCCCGAATGCTGTTGACCACATAGGTGTGCCGCAGGTCGTGAAAGCGGTGCTTTTCCAGTCCGTTGTCCTCGAGGATCTGCTGCAGCGTCCGGCAGACGGTCCACTGGCGCAGATGCTTCCCGTTCGGTTCCGTAAACACCAGGTTGGGGAAACCGCCATCGTTCCATGCCGGGCCTGCCTTCAGCCGATTCGCCGCCTGCTCAGCCTTATGCCTTTTCAGCAGCTGGATCACGAAAGGCGCCGGTGTGATGGTTCGGGGCTTATTGTTTTTCAGCGACTGGAAGCGATAGACCTCTCCCTTTCTTCTCGGCTGCACCAGCTGCTTGGTCACGCGGATCAGCCCGTTCTCCAGGTCCACGCAGTCCCAGGTCAGGCCGATGAGCTCACCGGACCGCAATCCGGTGAAGATTGCGGTCACGATGAGAGCCTCATGCTCGCTGCCCTTCAGGGCGGTCAGCAGCTTCGAGAGTTCCGGTGTGTCCAGGGGATGAATCTCCGTCATCTCAATTCTCGGCAGGATGCAGTTGCTGGACGGATTCTTATACAAGTATCCAATCCGCACCGCAATGTCCAGGGCTTTGTGCAGGCAGCCGTGCATGTTCTTGATGGATTTCGGGCTCAGGCCTTCCTCCAGCTTCCTGTTATACAACCGCTGGATCATGGGTGTTCTGAGCGCCGACAGCTTGATTTCGCCCAGCGTGGGGAGGATGTGGACCCGCATCTGCATCTCATAGCTGTCTGCGGTGCCGAGCTTCACATTGCCCAGAAAATCCCGGTGCCACATCTTCATCCACTGTCCGAGTGTCAGGCCGCTGTCCTCGATATAATCGCCATGGTCGATGGTGATCGTGACCTCGGCCAGCTTTTTCCGGACTTCAGACTGCGTCCGCCCATAGATCGAATGCCGCTTGCCGTCTGCCGTGTAACGGGCTTCCCAATTTCCGTCCGCCCGTTTTCTGATGGATCCTTCGCCGTTAGCACGCTTTCTTGCCATTGCTATCTCCTTCTGACAGCCAGTCCAGGAGCGCCTGGCGGGCGATCACGATCTTCTTGCCCACGTGGATGGACGGGATCTCACCCTCCCGGATGAGCTCGTACATCTTCGGCTTGCTGATCCCGATCATCTCCGCCGCTTCCCGGACCGTCAGCGTCATTTTCGTGCCCGGCGATGATTGCTGAGGTATGCTGCTGTCAAGGTGCATCGGCTCCTGTGCGGGAGCCGCGGTGCTGTCCAGCGCGCTGAGAGCGGTCTCAACGGCCTGCAGCACCTCGTCTTTAGTATAAAGCCTGTTCCTCATCATGGCAAGCTCCTTTCGTGCTTTAATGTCATGAAATCTGTAAATCCTTTTCGATCACATCACTGCGCGGCCTGTTTTGACAGGTGGCCTGAATTTCATGCCAGTCAGCTGGCTAGTGCATCATTTTCAGGCCACCATGGTCTTGAATTCAAGCCACCCTGGTTCCGACTGTGGTTCCATCATGAGGCCAGTCATGCTGCGGATCATCTCCCCAACCCGCTGAAGAGGTTGGACGACGATCCAATCCGGATGCATTGCTGTCAACCAGCTCGTGTCAACTGGCG
>CAMNHF010000068.1 GCA_946538975.1 uncultured Clostridia bacterium
TAGCCGTAGGGGCGGATGATCATGCAGCCCCGCACCGGCGCGTAGTCGCACAGCTGGGTCTGGGTGATGACGTCGGTGTACCACTGGGAGAAATTCTCCGCGCGCGGCGTGATGAATGTGACGAACTCCTGCTTGTCCTTCTTGCCCATGGCAATTCTCTCCTTTGCTGGTGAAAAAACCTTCGCCTCTGCTGTGCGCAGGGACGAAGGCAGATTTCTTCGCGGTACCACCCGGCTTGGGGCGGACTGCCCCCTCTCTCGGCATCCTTTCACGGGGATGAGACGGCGGGGATTGGCCGCAGCTCCGGGCTGGGATCGCCGGGATGCTCCGCCGCGCGCCTCTCACCGCCGCGCGCTCGCTTGTGGCACCGTCCCGGCCGGGCCCTTCATCGCTGATGGGGAGATTATACATGAACGGGGCAGGTTTTGCAAGAGGAAATGAACGGGGCGGAGGAATCGCCCGCGCAGCGCACGGGGGAAGAGAACCCTTTTCCTGGAGGAAAAGGGCTTCCCTTCCCCCGTACCCCTATTCTTCCGAAAAGGCCATTCTTTGGGGGCAGGAGATGATCTTTCGCGCAAGCGCATCCTGCCTCACGGCCTGCGCAGCTGCCATCGCCCGGGATCCGGGGGACGGGCGCGGCCTGTGTACACAGAGGCGATCGTGGTGTATAATGATGATGAACGGACGCCCCCGTGCAGGCGGCGGGGGGAAAGCGGGGTGAGGGCTGGTGCATCTTTTCCGGAAAGGAGACCTCAAAGGAGACCTCAAAGAAAACCTCCGGCGTGCTGCGGGGCCGGCGCTGGCGGCGGCGCTGGGCGGCGGGCTCAGCTTCTTTGCCGCGGCCCATCCGGCGGCGCGCAGCAGCATCGACAGCGCGAAAGTGCTGCCGCCGGGGCTGACATGCGCGCTCATATTGGCGGCGGCAGTGCTCTGCGCCGCGGTGTACATGCTCGCGCGGCGCCGTGAGGCGGTGGAGCGGCTGTTTCTGTGCGCGGGCGGGGTCTGCCTCGCGCTGATGTGCGCCTTCCTGCCCCTGGGCACTGCCCCCGATGAGACCGCCCATATCAGCGCCGCCTGGCGTCTGGCCTCCGGGCAGGCCTGGACAGGCGAAACGACCGCGCCGGCCAACCTGCTGCACGGCGTGGGCATACCGGCGACCCTGCGCGCCCAGGCGGAGAGCGGCCTGTTCACGGACCGGCTGCTGCCGGCTGCCCCCGTGCCGGCCAACGAGGCCACCGGGATCTATCCGGCCCTGTCCTATCTGCCGCAGGCCGCGGGGATGCGGCTGGCCCTGCTGCTGAGCGACCGGCGGGCCGTCTGCCTGTACGCGGGCCGGCTTGCCAACATGCTGGTCTTCCTGCTGCTGGGCTGGCTGGCCCTCCGCCGGATCCCCTTCGGCAAGGAGGCGCTCTTTGCCGTGCTGATGCATCCGCTGACGCTGCAGGAGGCTGCGTCCTTCTCCGTGGACGGCGTGACCGTGGCGGGGACGGCCCTCCTGCTGGCGGTGGTGCTGCAGTATGCCTGCAGCCGGGCGCCCATGCGCGGCGGGGATCGGGTCTTCCTGCTGCTGCTGTGCTGCTGCACGGTGCTGTGGAAGGTGATGTACGTCCCCTGCGTGCTGCTGCTCCTGCTGATTCCGGCGGGGCAGTGGGGCTCCCGCGGGCGGAAGGCGGCCTGGGTTGCCGCGTCGTGGGCGGCGGTCGGCCTGTGCCTGCTGGCGTGGGCGCTGCATTCCGTGGCGGGGCAGACCGGGCGGGAGGGCCTGACCTCCGGCGCGGTGTCCCGGCTGGGCGATCTGCTCTTGGGGCCGGGCGCCTTCCTCACGGCGCTGTGGCAGACGCTCCGGGCGAACCTGGCCGCGTACGCAATGGCCCTTTTCGATCATTACGGCGCCCTGGACATCCATCTGCCCACGGCGCTGCAGCTGGCCTCGGCCCTGCTCTTCCTGCCGCCGCTCCTCGGCGAAGCGCACATCCCGCGGGAGCCCCGGCGTCCGGCCCGGAAGACGCGCGCCCTGCTGGCGGCGGCCGTGCTGCTCAGCTGCGGGGTCATCTTCGCCTCCCTGTACCTGTGGTGGACGCAGCCCGGGGCGGCCGTGATCGAGGGGATTCAGGCGCGCTACTTCCTGCCGCTGATCCCCCTCGCCGTCCTGGCCCTGCCCGCGCTGCCCCTGCGGCGGGAGGAGCTGCGGGCCTTCTGCCTGTCGCTGCCCGTGCTGAACGCCCTGATGGTCACGGCGGCGGTTGCGACGGTCACGCTGGGCTGAACAGCAGCGATTTTTACACGCTGTCATGATTTTTGCTTGCATCCGGCGGTTTGTTCTGCTATGATATAGAAGGAATGGAGTGCGCCTGTCAATGGGGCGCTGGACGGAGGGATACGGCATGATGGATGTGATTCGTCACGGAAGAAACGGCCTGCGGCGGGGCGCGGCCTTTGTGCTGGCGCTGTGCCTGCTGCTGGGCTGCATGGCCGCCGTGCTGGCGGATACGCCCACGGATCTGGAGACCGAGACGCCGGAGACCACGGCCACCCTTGAGCCGACGGCAACGCCCGCGCCGACGGCCACGCCTGCGCCGAAGGACGCCGTGCTGCAGGAGGGCCTGGCCCTTTTGACGGGCGCCGCGAAGATCTACGGCTCCGAGGACGGCGACGGCGAGATTTACCGTGAGCTGAAGGCCCGCACGCTGGTCTGGGCGGAGCGCACCGCGAAGAAATTCTGGCGCGTGCGCTATGTCTACGAGGACCGCGTGAAGAGCGGCTTTGCCGAGGGCAAGCTGATGTGGTTCCTGGAGGACGAGGTGCCCGAGGCGCTGAAGCCGCTGACCGCGGAGGAGGTGCTGCAGAAGTGGGAAAGCCGCGCCCGGCCGCAGGAAAACAGCGAGGTCGTCTGCTATGAGCTGAAGGGCTGGACGGTCGAATACAGCGGCGGCGTGCCGGTGACCCCGGCGCCCGCGGCCACCGAGGCGCCCGTGGAAGAAGCGCCTGCGGAAGAAGCCGCCGAGGAAACCGTTCAGGAGATTGTGGAAGAAATCGTCGAAGAGCCCGTGAGGGAGGAAGTGCTGCCGGCGGAGACCGCTGAGGCTGCGCAGGAGACCGAAGCGGAGCTACCCGTGGCCGAGGAGGAAACCATCGCCGCCGTGGTGGAGGAAGCGCCGATGGACGGCGACGAGGTGCTGCCCGCGGAGGAGGAAATGCTCTCCCTGCCGGAGGCGGAGCTGACTTCTGCCCCGGAGACGGAACCGGAAGCCGCGCAGGAAACGGAGACCGCGCCGGAGCTGGAAGCCGCGCCCGAGGAGGAAAGCGCCCCCGCCGCGGAGGAGACCGAGGCGATCCCGGCTGCCGAGCCGGTTCCCGCGGAGACCGAGCCTGCCGCCGAGCCGACGCCGGCCCCGACCGCCCGTCCTCAGACGGCGAAGGCCACGGCCACCCCCGAACCCACGCCCCGCAAGGCGCAGCCGCTGACGGCGCTCGTGCCGGCCACGGGCGAGCCGGAGCCGGAACCGGAGCCGGAGCCCCAGCCGCATGAGGAAGAGAAAGAGAAAGAGGTAGAGCCGGAGCCGGTACCGGAGGGGGACGCGGAGGTCACGGTCACGCTGACGGGCGTGTTCACGCTGACCGGGCGCGGCTTCAACGGGGAGGACATGCTCTCGCTGTGGCTGGACGGCGAAGGCCCCGCGGCGGGCGGCGTGGACGTGGCGCTGCCCTCCGGTGCGATGGAGGCGCCCTTCAGCTTTGAGCCGCTGGTGTTCCGGAGCAGCGATCTGGACGGCGCGGCGGAGAAAACCTTCACCTACACGATGATCCAGGAGGTGCTGCTCACCGGCGTGGAGCTGGACGGCGAAGAGCACACGGTCAGCATCACCGTCCGCAAGAGCGCCGACGGCAGCCTGACTGCGGAGACGGCGTACAGCGACGGCGAGGCCTTTGCGCTGGCGGGCGCCTGCAACGCCACCGGCACCCTGTCCCTGGGCGGCACGGTGACCCTGGAGGGCCAGGAGATCACGGCCGGCCTGTTCAGCATCGTGCTGCGGGACGAGGCGGGCACGGACATCGAGACCGTGCAGAACGCCGACGACGGCAGCTACGCCTTCACGCCGCTGGTGTTCGACGAGGAGGACGTGGGGAAGGACCGCATTCTGACCGTGCGCCAGGAGATCCCGGAAAACGGCGGCGCCTACCAGTGGGACGAGCGGGTCTACACGATCACCGCCTCCTCCGTGAACAACGGCGACGGCACCCTGGATGTCGCCACCGGCGATGTGGACGGCACCGCGCTGGACTTCGCCAACACGCTGGTCACCCGCACCTTCTCCGTGCAGGTGGTCTGGGAGGATCAGGACAACCGGTTCGGCCTGCGCCCCGGCAGCGTTGACGTCGGCTTGCTGCAGGACGAGAACCCGCTGGACGACCTGACCGCGGACGTAACCGCCGAGGGCAACTGGCAGTGGACCTGGGAGGGGCTGCCGGAATTCAACGAGGGCGGCACCGGCTGCGTCTACACCGTCAGCACCGCCGCGCCCAAGGGCTACGACGCGGAGATCACCTACGACGAGGATGGCAACGCGATCGTGACGAACAAGCTGCGCACCACCAGCATCACCGTGAACAAGATCTGGGACGACGACGGCAACAGCGCGAAGAAGCGCACGGGCTACGTCGAGATCGAGCTGAAGCGTGACGGCGAGGTGTACGAGGTGGTCCGCCTCTCCCGCGAGAACGGCTGGACCCACACCTGGGAGGACATGCCGCGTGCCAGCCAGTGGGGCATGAAGGAAATCAACGTGCCGAAGGGCTACCGCGCGCGCTACTCGGTCAGCGGCTACAACGTCACCGTGAAGAATGTATACCGCCTGGCCCAGACCGGCCTGGACTGGCGCCGCGTGGCGGCCCTGGGCGGCAGCGGACTGACGCTGGCTGCCGTCGGCCTGTGGCTGCGCCGCCTGGGCAGAAAGGAATAAGCCGTGCATATCCATAGCTGCTTGCTGACCGTCCTGCTGGCGGTCGCGCTGAGCCTTTCCGCCGCGCAGTCGGCGCTGACGCCGGGCATCGCGCTGCCGGAGGACGCGGGGGAGGAAACCGGCGTCAACTTCGGCGAAGAGTACGCGCGCAACGAGCCCTCTGCCGAGCTGCCTTCCGCCGTGGAGGTGGAGGGCTACGGCTACATCGGCGTGCTGGAGATCCCCGCGCTGGGGCTGCGCCTGCCGGTGATGGACGACTGGGACTACACCCGCCTCAAGATCGCCCCGTGCCGCTATCAGGGCAGCGTGGGGCAGGGCAATCTGGTGCTGCTGGCCCACAATTACGAGACCCACTTCGGCCGCCTGCGCGAGCTGCAGCCCGGCGACGAGATCGACTTCACCGACACGGCGGGCAATGTGCACCGCTATGCGGTGAAGGAGGGGCTGATCGTGGATCCCGCCGACGTGCACAAGGTCACCGCCAGCGGCTGCCCGCTGACCCTGTTCACCTGCACCCCCGGCGGCGAGATGCGCTACAGCGTCCGCTGCACCGAGCTGACCGAATGAGCCGCGATCCCTGATTTCCCCGGAGCGCCTGCGGGCGCTCCTTTTGTTGTGGAATAGAAAAAGACGCCGCCCCTGGGGGCAGCGCCGCCGAAGAAGCCTCCCTTCACCAGAGGAAGGGGATCACTTTGTGCCGCACGCGGGCCTTGTATTCGCGGTAGCCGGCCAGGCCCTCCTCCAGCACCTTCTCCTCATTGCGGATCCGGCCGGCGATCAGCGGGATGTAGGCCAGCATGATGACGAAGGAGATCACGCTGCCCAGCACCAGCGGCATGGCCAGGAAGAGCAGCAGGGTGCTCATGTACATGGGATGGCGGACGACGCCGTACAGGCCGGTGTCGATGACCCGCTGGTTCTCCTGCACCTCGACCGTGCGGGACAGGTAGACGTTCTCCCGCAGAACCTCCGCGTAGAGGGCGTAGGCGAGCAGGAAGACGGCCGCCGCGGCCCAGCAGACCGCGTCCGGCAGCACAATCCACCGGAAGCGGAAGTTCAGCCCGGCCACGACGAAGGCCGCCAGGAACATCAGGCCGCTCAGCCGGATCACCGTGCGCTGCTCCGCCTGCCCCTCCCGCGCGTTCAGCCGCTTGCGCAGCAGCTCCGGGCTTTTGCGCATCATGACGAGCCCGGCGATGAACATGGGCCCGAACAGGATGCCGATCAGCAGCCACGCCTGCGGCCAGTGGAGGGTGCCCGCGGGCAGGAACAGCAGCAGCCCCACCAGGACGAGGCCGCCCAGGAATTTGCCGATGGCCTGTGCAAACAGTTCTTTGTTCATGATGATTCCCTCCCGTTGGGCTCAGGTGCTGCCAGCCCCAGGGCTTCCTCCGCCAGGACCAGCGTGTCCTCGGGCGTGCGGCCCTCATCCCGCAGGATCACCGGGAAGCCGGCGTGCAGGAAGGCCTCGTACCGCGCGCGGGAATTGATCCGCCCAAGACCCTGCCGGTAGTTCTCCATGGCCCCGGCCGGGTCTGGCTCCTCCATGATGAGCCGCCAGAGGAACTGCTTCTCCCGGTCCGGCCGCTCAAAGAAGCGCCGCACGGATACCTCCGGGTCGGCCAGCATGACCAGCACGTGCCCCGGCGCGGCCACGGCCTTCAGGGTCTGCGCGGAGATGTTCGTGTCCACAAAGACAGGCAGGCCGCGGGCGCAGATCTCCGGCAGCATCCGGAGCTCCAGCGCCTCGCATTCCCTTGCCGCGCCGTCGAACCACGCCTCATAGGCCTCCGGGGAGCGGCGGATGAATTCGTGCCAGTCCGTGAGATCGCGGCTCCAGCACAGGCAGGGGAAGACCTCCGGCTGCAGCTCCGGCAGGAGGGCGTCGTGGTAGTTCTCCCCGCAGGCAATGCCGCCGTGCTTTTCGGCCAGCATGCGGACCATCGTGGACTTGCCCGCGTAGGCCGTGCCGATGATGAAGTACGCGTTCGGGAAGCCGCCTTCGCGCATCGTGAATGCCTCCTTGCGCCGCCCTTCAGCGGCACTGATCGCAGAAGACCCGGAGCTTCGCGGCGGTGTCCTGCTTCGGCCGGTCCTTCGGGTCAATGAGGATGAGGCGCGCGGCCAGCCCGGGGAGGCCGAGGCACTCCGCCAGCCGCGCAAGGGCCTTCTCCGCGCCGGCGCCGCTCTGGCAGGCGAAGGCCGCGACGCGCTTCCCCCGCAGCTGCTCCCGGTGATCCCGGGCGAAGGTGCGCAGGGGCGGCGCGACGTTGCCGGCCCAGACCGGGAAGCCGAGGATGACCTGATCGTACTTCTCCGGCTGGAAGACATAGGGCTGCAGCTCGGGCGTCTCCGCCATCACGGCGCTCTTTCCGCCCCAGAGGAACTTCCGCAGCCCCCTGTCCGGGTAGCCGCGGAC
This sequence comes from uncultured Clostridia bacterium, assembly GCA_946538975.1. GTDB lineage: Bacteria > Bacillota > Clostridia > Christensenellales > Aristaeellaceae > RUG11272. The sequence goes on from CAMNHF010000068.1 coordinate 7,381, forward strand.
GGGCTGGAGGGCGATCAGCTCCGCGCCCAGGGCCTCGGCGATCTGCTGCGCCGCGAAGGCGGTGTTGCCGCCCATGGAATAGTACACAACCGCTGTTTTCATGCGGGCCTCCCGTACAAAACGCCTTTGCAGAACGCGCCGTCAGTCGCTGGTGAGGGTCAGCGTGACATCCCCGTGGGCCAGGAGACCGGCCATCTCCTCCGGGGACAGCTCCACATGGCCCAGCCGGGTGTAGCTCCAGGCGTTGCTGCCGTAGAACACGACGATCTGATTGCCGCTATACAGCACGATGTCGCCGGCCTCGGTGACGATCTGGCTGTCATTGCGGGGCAGGCTCTTTCCCAGCGGGCCGACCTGCTCAAAGCCGCCGTACATGGACAGGGACACCGTCAGCGGGAGCAGCTCCCGCAGGGCGGCCACGGCCTCGTTGTCCTCCCAGGTGACCGGCACCGCGGTGCCGCCGATCGTCAGCTGCATGCCGTTTTCCTCCTCCTGCCGGATGAAGCGGGCCCCGTCCGCCAGGGCCACATAGGGGAAGCGGTCGGAGCTGTCGGCGAGGTAGATGAGCGCGCCGTCCTGCGTTCCGAAGGCGAACTGCAGCTCATAGCCGTTCTCCTCCTGCATATAGACGACGCCATAGAACAGCTCCCACGAGCCGCCGCCCAGGTAGCTGCTCAGCGGGCCTTCATAGAAGGTATAGGTGCCGTCCGGGTTCAGGGTGATCGTGAAGTCGCCGCCGATGCCCTCGCCCGCATAGCGGTAGGTGCCGGCCGCGCGCAGCAGCTGCTCCCGGGTGAAGATCTCCTCCAGGCTGTTCATGGCGGCGTGATAGCCCTTCGGGAAGGCGTTCGTGCCGGAGGCCGAGGCCGCGTCGCCGTCCGCCCAGACCGCCTCCAGGGAGAAGCTCTCCCCGTCCAGCACGCGCGGATCGCTGCCGTGGAAGCCGTTCCACCCCAGGAGGCCGTACTCGTCGGCGGCCTGCTGCAGCTCCTCCGCCAGCGACGGGTCAAAGGGCCGCGCGGGGCCGTCATTCTCGCTCAGCCAGTACGCGCCGTCCTTCCGGAAGACCTCGCGGGTCAGCGGCACCATGGAGCCGCCGCGGGTCAGGCGGAAGCGGGTCAGGACGTGGTTCTGCGCCAGGATGCCGCACAGCTTCGCAAAGGCGGCCCGCTTTTCCGGGGAGGCGAAGGTGAATTCCCCGTCCTGCCCGTCACAGTACAGGTACGTCCAGGGGCCCGCGTCGCCGCCGGCGGCCTCATCGCTGCGGGGCCGCACGGTGCCGTCCCGCAGGCAGTCGAAGAGGGCGGCCCAGTCCTCCGCGCCCAGCACCGCCGTGCCGGAGAAAACGGTGTCCGCCTCCGTCAGCGGCCAGTCGATGCCCTGGCGGGACTCGTGAATCAGCGAGAAGCCGCCCCCCTGCGGGCAGAGCCGGTAGCGCAGGTACACCGGCGGCCAGGCGGACGAGTCCACCGTATAATAGAAGTCCGTGATGTCCTCCGCCATGATGTCCGTCCCGACCACCGCATCCGCCTGCGCCGCCGCGCACAGCAAAATGCACAGCAGGCACAGCAGCGCCGCCGTCACGAGACCGTGCTTCATCCTTGTCCGCCTCCCTTTTTTCGCCCGCTGCCGGGCATTGTGTTCCTTCTGCTCTGCCTCCATTGTACCATCATTCGGCGCGGGGGACAAGGCCTTGCGCAGGCTTTTCCCGCGGTTGACGAAGGCGGGAAAGACGCCTATAATACAGGGGAACCGGCGGAAAAGGAGGGACGGGCATGCGGGCCACAGTCATCGGCGGGGTCAACATTGATCTGGTCGGCACGGCGGACGCGCCCATGCGGCGGGGGGATTCCAACCCGGGCCGCCTGCGGGTGTCGGTCGGCGGCGTCGGGCGGAACATCGCGGAGAATCTCGCGCTGCTGGGCGCGGAGGTGGAGCTGATGACCGCCCTGGGCGACGACGACTGGGCGGATCTGATCCGCGCCAACTGCCTCTCCCGCGGCATCGGCCTGCGCTGTGCCCGCCAGCTGCGGCGCGCGGCCTGCGGCGCCTATCTCTGCCTGAACGAGCCGGACGGCGACCTGTACGCCGCCGTGGCCGACATGCAGGTCTGCGCCGGCCTCTCCCCACAGTGGATCCTGCGGCATCTGGACGCGCTGCAGGAGGCGGATCTGATCGTCGTGGACGCGAACATCCCGGAGGAGAGCTGCGCGTGCATCGCGGAGCAGCTGCGCGGCAAACGGATCGCGGCGGATCCGGTCTCGGCGGCCAAGGCGGGGCGGCTGCGTCCGCTGCTGGGCGCCCTGTCCCTGCTGAAGCCCAACCGCGCCGAAGCGGAGGCCTTGACCGGAGAGGGGGAGCCGCGCGCGGCTGCCGCCCGACTGCGGCAAATGGGCGTGGAAAACGTCTTCCTGACCCTGGGCGGCGAGGGCGTCTGGTGGGACGCGCCGGAGGGCAGCGGCCTGCAGTCCTGCCTGACCGGGCAGATCGTGAACACCAGCGGCTGCGGGGACGCCTTCCTGGCCGCCGCCTGCTTGGCGCTGTGCCGCGGCCTTCCGGCGGAGACTGCCGCCCGCGCGGGACAGGCTGCCGCCGGGCTGTGCGCCGCCTCGCCCGATCCGGTGAATCCCGGCATGACCTGGCCGCGGGTGCTGGAAGCCGCCGGTCTCGCGCGAGAATTGTGAGCATCAAGAACCGATTGGAGGAAATCATCATGCAAAGCGAAGCCCTGAAGCAGTATCTCTCCATCGCCCCCGAGGTGCAGGAGGCCCTCGACGCCGGCCGGCCGGTGGTGGCGCTGGAGTCCACCATCATCTCCCACGGCATGCCCTATCCGAAGAATGTGGAGACCGCGCTGAACGTGGAGCGCATCATCCGCGAGGGCGGGGCCGTGCCCGCGACGATCGCGATCATCGGCGGCAAAATGACCGTCGGCTGCACCCGGGAGCAGATTGAATACCTGGGCAAGCGCGGCCTGGACGTGCCCAAGGCCAGCCGCCGCGATCTGCCGGTGCTGCTCGCCCGGGGCGAGGACGGCGCCACCACCGTCACGACCACGATGATCGCCGCCGCGCTGGCCGGCATCCGCGTGTTCGCCACCGGCGGCATCGGCGGAGTGCACCGGGGCGCGGAGGTCACCATGGACATCTCCGCCGACCTGGAGGAGCTGGCCCAGACGCCGGTGCTGGTCATCTGCGCCGGGTGCAAGTCCATCCTCGACATCGGGCTGACGCTGGAATACCTGGAGACCAAGGGCGTGCCGGTGCTGGGCTGGCAGACCGAGGAGATGCCCGCCTTCTACACCACGCACTCCGGCTTCCGCGTGGACTACCGCATGGAGACGGTGGAGGAGGTGGCCGCGGCCTTCCGGGCCAAGACGGCCTGCGGGCTGAACGGCGGCATGCTGCTCACCAACCCCATCCCCGCGCAGTACGCGATGGATCTCGATTACATCAATGAGAACATCGAGGCCGCCCTGCGCGAGTGCAGCGAGAAGGGCATCCACGGCAAGCAGATCACGCCCTTCCTGCTGGACAAGATCCAGAAGCTGACCGGCGGCGCCTCCCTCGAGGCGAACATTCAGCTGGTATACAACAACGCGGCGCTGGGCGCGAAGGTCGCCCGGGCGATGTGCGAAGCGTGACGGAGGCATTTTCCCGATGAAGCTGATTCGACTGCTCTGCCTGGCACTGTGCCTCTGCCTGCTGCCCCTCTCCATGGCCGGGGCCGCCGGCGCGGAGATCCCCGCCGCCCTGCGCTTCACCCAGACCCAGACCCGCACCCCCCTGGACGGCAATCAGGAGATCATCATCACCCTGCCGAAGACTGCCCTGCCCGCCGTGGACGAGGAGATTGCCGGGCTGGTGGAGGGGCTGCGCGCCGAGGGCCGGAAGCATCTCAACGTGAAGGGCACCAGCCGCATGCCCGCCCGCCTCGACGTGGGCGCGAACATCTTCCGCACCGGCACCCGCTGGATGAGCTTCCTGGTGCTGGGCCGGGTCGCGGCGGAGGCGCAGCAGCTGTGGACGGCGGCGGACTGCCGCGTGTACAACATGGAGACCGGCGAGCGGATCGCGCTGACGGACGTCGTCTCGGAGGAGGGCTTTGCCTTCCTTCAGGCGGAATGCCGCCGCCAGCTGGCCGCCTTCTATCCGGAGCAGGCGGACGAGGCCCTGCTGGACGCCCTGACCGCGGCGGAGGCCCTGAAGAAGACGCCCTTCATCCTGACGCCCGGCCACATCTCCCTGTACTGGCCGGCCGCCGAGCTGTATCCGCAGCGCAAGGCCGCGCTGGTGCATGTGGACATCTACTATCCCGACCTGTGGGACGCGATGACGGAGACCGCCCGCACGGAGACCGACTGCTCCCGCTACACGCTGGTCGCCATGACCTATGACGACGGGCCCATGCGCGGCAACAGCGACCGCCTGATGAACTGGCTGCGGCTCTACGGGGCGCAGGCCACCTTCTTCCTGATCGGCGACCGGCTGGAGCAGGGCTCTTATCTGGTGCACCGGGAGTACGAGGCGAACCACCTGGTCGCCAGCCACAACTGGGCCCACGTGTACGACGGCATCACCAGCGAGAAGGCCATCAAGTGGAAAAACCGCTACGACGAGACGCTGCTGGACATGATCGGCGTGAAGCCCACGATGATGCGGGCCCCCGGCGGCAATGACTACCACTTCCTGGACGCGGGCATCGGCCTGCCGGTCATCCACTGGAACCGCCTGACCCAGGACGCCACCGCCCCGGAGGAGACGCTGAAGGATTATTACAAGATGGCCATGCGCACCTACAGCGTCGAGGACGGCACGATCATCCTGATGCACGACAGCTGCGCCTATGTCGACCGGTACGCGGAGATCTACCTGCCAAAGATGGAGGAGCGCAATATGCTGCTGGTCACCGTGGCGGACATGGCCGCGGTCCGGCGGGTCACCCTGCCCACCGACCGCTCCGTGAACCGCATCACGGAGGACGGCGTGGAATAACCGGTAAAGAGCATGAGCAAGATTGACTGGGGAGAAAACCTGGAGCTGAAGATCGCCCGCCTCCCGGACAGCCCCGGCTGCTACCTGATGAAGGACGCGGACGGCGTCATCATCTACGTGGGCAAGGCGGTCAACCTGAAAAACCGGGTGCGCTCCTATTTCCGCGACACCGCGCACACGCCGAAGGTCGCAGCGATGATCTCCCACATCGCGGATTTTGACATCCTCCTGTGCGAGAGCAATCTGGAGGCGCTCTGCCTGGAGTGCAACCTCATCAAGGAGCATCAGCCCTATTACAACATCCTGCTGAAGGATGACAAGCACTATCCCTATCTGCGGCTGGACCTGAAGGAGATGTATCCCCGGCTGACGCTGGCCCGGCGCATGGAGAAGGACGGCGCGCGCTATTTCGGCCCCTACATCGGCGCGACGGCGGTCAAGCAGATCATCGACGCGGTGCGGGACGTGTTTCCCCTGCGCACCTGCCGGAAGAAGTTCCCGCTGAAGAACCCGGTCCGCCCCTGCATCAACTATGACATGGGCAAGTGCCTCGCCCCCTGCGCGGGCAAGTGCGACGAGGCCCGCTACTGGGACATGATGGACGGCGTGCTGGACTTCCTCAGCGGGAATTACGGCCTGGTCATCGACCGGCTGACCGCGCGGATGAACGACGCCGCCGGCCGGATGGAATACGAAAAAGCCGCCGCCATCCGGGACAAGATCCGCGATGTGCGCGGCCTGATGGAGCGGCAGATTGCCATCCGCACCGACCGCTCCGAGCAGGACATCATTGCCCTGGCCCGGGATGGCCTCGACGCGATGGCGCAGGTGATCTATGTGCGCGGCGGCCGCATGCTGGGCGGCGACCACTTCATCCTCCCCCGCGAGGGCGGCGAGGACGAGGCGGACACGCTGGCCTCCTTCCTCACGCAGTATTACAGCGAGGGCAGCCTGATTCCCCGCCACGTGCTGGTGCAGTGCCTGCCCGAGGGGCAGCGCGAGCCGCTGGAGCAGTGGCTGCGGCAGATGAAGGGCGGCGCGGTCACCCTGCTGACCCCTCAGCGGGGCGAGAAGCACGACCTGGTGCTGCTGGCCGAGAAGAACGCCCGCGATGCGCTGGACAAGCGCAACGCGAAGGCCGCCGTCCGCGAGGAGCGCACCTCCGGCGCGGCCGCGAACCTGGGGAAGCTGCTCGGCATGGACCGCTTCCCGCGGCGCATTGAGGGCTACGACATCTCCAACACCCAAGGCGCGCAGAGCGTGGGCTCCATGGTGGTGTTCATCGACGGCGAGCCCGCGAAGAAGGAGTACCGCCAGTTCCGCATCAGGACGGTCGAAGGCGCGAACGATTTCGCCTCGCTGAACGAGGTGCTGGATCGCCGCTTCCGCCACGGCCTGGAGGAGCTGCGGGAGCGGACGGAACAGGGCCTGCCCGCGGCGGGCGGCAAGTTCTCCGATCTGCCCGATCTGATCCTGATCGACGGCGGCCCGCAGCAGCTGCGTTTCGCACGGCAGGCGCTGCTGGATCTGGGCGTGCCGGAAGGGCAGGTGGCGATGTTCGGCCTGGCGGAGCGGCTAGAGGAGATCTTCGTCCCGGACCGCGAGGAGCCCATTGTGCTGGATCACCGCACCCCGGAATTGCAGCTGGTGCAGCGCATCCGTGACGAGGCGCACCGCACCGCCATCACGCACCACCGCGCCCTGCGGGGCAAGGCGATGGTGCACAGCGCCCTGGACGACATCCCCGGCATCGGCCCGGCCCGCCGCAGGGCCCTGCTGAAGCGCTTCGGCAGCCTGAAGGCCTTGAAGGCCGCCACCATGGACGAGCTGCTGCAGGTCCGCGGCATGACCCGCCCCGCCGCCGAGGCGATCGCCGCCTGGCAGCGGCAGTGAGGGGCCGACGGTGGGAAATAACGTGATGAACTGGGGGAAGGAGAACCCCTTTCTCTGAGAGAAAGCGGGTTCTCCTTCCCCCAGC
>CAMNHF010000069.1 GCA_946538975.1 uncultured Clostridia bacterium
ACCACGGACTTCGAGTTCCTGTTCCCCTTCGGCTGGGGCGAGCTGTGGGGCATCGCGGACCGCACCGACTACGACCTGACCCAGCACCAGACCCACTCCGGCAAGAGCATGGAGTACATGGATCCGACCACCGGCGAGAAGTTCATCCCCTACTGCATCGAGCCCTCCCTGGGCGTGGACCGTGCCGTGCTGGCCTTCCTGTGCAACGCCTATGAGGAGCAGGAGCTGGAGGGCGGCGACACCCGCGTGGTGCTGCACCTGCACCCGGCCCTGGCCCCCTTCAAGGCCGCTGTGCTGCCCCTGCAGAAGAACAAGCTGGGCGCCCAGGCCACGGAGATCTATCAGGAGCTGTGCAAGTACTTCCCCGTGGACTACGACGAGACCGGCTCCATCGGCAAGCGCTACCGCCGCCAGGACGAGGTCGGCACGCCGTGGTGCATCTGCGTGGACTTCGACACCGAGCCCACCGGCACCGTGACCATCCGTGACCGCGACACCATGCAGCAGGAGCGCGTCGCGGTGAAGGATCTGCGCGCCTGGATCGAGGAGCGCATGCGCTTCTGATTCTCGCCTCACCCCATTTGAAAACGGCCCTCCCTCTGCGGGAAGGCCGTTTCTGTTATTTGGGGAAAAGCAATCCATATGGATCATGTCGCGGGCTCCGCCTCCTCCCGGCCCAGGGCGTCCATCAGGGGGGCCGTCTTCAGCTGGCGGTCCAGCCGGGGCTCCACATAGGCGCGCAGCACGCCTAGCGGCGCGATGGCGTCCTCCGTGTTCACCCAGGAGGAAGCGGGGCCGCGGCGGCGCAGCCAGCGGAGGTTCTCCCGGGAGAGCGGCCGCAGGTTCCGCTCGCCGGGGCGGCGGCAAGCCGGACACAGGAGGCCGCCCTCCTCCAGGTCGAAGCCGGCCGGGACTTCCTCCACGCGCCGGCCGCAGCGCACGCAGTGGTTCACCCGGGGGCGCAGGCCCTCCGTCTCCGCAAAATACAGCAGGAAGCCGCTCATCAGCGGCGCCCAGGGCTGGTCGGAAAAGCTCAGGCGGCTGAGCGTGTGCAGCAGCAGCAGGAACAGATCCTGATCCGCGTGCTCCGGCTGAATGGCCGCCTCGCAGCACTCCAGCGCGTACATGCCGCAGGTCAAGCGGGCCCAGTCCCCCCGCAGCGGGTAGAAGGTCTCCGTCAGCACCGCGCCGGTCACCGTACGGCGGCCGTTCTTCTCATACAGCTCGTAATCGCCCAGGGCAAACAGCTCGCTGGCGGCCACCAGCGGCGATTTTGGCCGCCGGCAGCCCCTGGCGACGGCCTCCACGCGCCCCTGCGTCGGGCTGAACAGGGTCAGCATCCGGTCGTTCTCCCGGTAGTTCACATGCCGCACCACAATGGCGGTCTGCTCGGTCTGACGCACGCGCTTCCCTCCCCCGCTGTTTCCCTTCGGGTGGATAATTCCACGCGGCGGGGCCAAATCCTGCCGCTTTCCTCTGGTCATCCGGCGCGGAATGTGATATGATGGAGGCAGCAGAAAAAAACACAGACGGGAGGCAGCCCATGAAAACACTGATCGAGCTGTATGACGAGGAGCCCCTCAACAACGTGCTGGCCGCAGAAACCTTCCGTCCGGAAAAGACGGTCTTCCTCTGCCCGCCGGAGGTGTCGGACCGGCACCGCGACGCCCTGCGGGCCTATTTCAAAAGCCGCGGCTGCCCGACCCGCGTCAGCTTCGTGCCGGTAACCCTGCTGGACGCGGAGCGCGTGGCGGAAACCCTGCGGCAGGTGGTCGCGAGGGAGGCCGACTGCGCGATCGACATCGCCGGCGGCACGGACGCCGCCCTGTTCGCCGCGGGCGAGGTCTGCGCCGCCCTGCACGTGCCGACCTTCACCTACAGCCGCCGCCGCAACACCTTCTATGAGGTGCACAACGCGCCATTCGCCCGCGGTCTCGTCTGTGACATCCGCCTCAAGGTCGAGGACTGCTTCCGCATGGCGGGCGGCAGCGCCCTGCAGGGCCGGGGCGACGCCGAGGCCCTGCGCAGCCACGACCGGCAGATCATCCCCTTCTTCGAGACCTACATGGCCGCCCGCGCCCAGTGGACCGGCTTCATCACCTACATCCAGCGCATCTCCCAGAACGCGGAGGGCCTGGAGGCCGAGGGGCCCTGGGTGGTCAAGGGCGAGCGCGGCACCCGGACCTCCGGCGATCAGGCTCTGCTGCATTCCCTGAACAGGATCGGCCTGATCCGCGATCTGAAGACCACGCAGGAGGGCGTTTCCTTCCGCTTTGAGGACGCCTGGGCGCGGTTCTGGCTGCGGGATGTGGGCAGCGTGCTGGAGATGTACGTGTGGAAGGCCTGCCGCGAGGCCGGCGTCTTCGACGACGTACAGCTCTCCGCCGTCGTCAACTGGGACGGCGGAGACGTCAGCGCGGACAGCGTCATGAACGAGATCGACGTGGCCGCCACCCGCGGGGTGATGCCGCTGTTCATCAGCTGCAAGACCTGCCCGATCAAGACCGAGGCCCTCAACGAGCTGGACATCCTGCGCAGCCGCTTCGGCTCCCCGGCCGCCCGGGCCCTGATCGTCACCAGCGCCTCCGGCGGCCGCACCCGGGCCGCGATGCGGCGCCGCGCCGGGGCGCTGGACATCGCCGTGGTCGAGCAGAACGGCCTGGCCATGGACGATCTGATCGAGACGCTGCGGATGCTCTCCACCATGCGCGACGAGCTGCATGAGGACGAAGCATAAAATGATGAAAATATTTTCCCATCGACGGGAAGAAGGATTCGTTCACATTCGTTTTCTGATCGAACCTGTCTGCTTTCTGCACCTGAAAGGAGGATGCCCATGCGTACTCACATCCGGCTGACCGCCCTGGCCCTCGCCCTCGTGCTGGCCCTCAGCCTGTGCCCCGCAGCCCTCGCCGACCGCGCTGGCACCACCGGCAGCGCAGGCGACACATACTACTTCTACTGCAACGCGGAGAACAGCCGTGCGAAGATCACCTTCATGCAGAAAGAAGGCCTCTGCGCCGAGCTCAGCTACACCCACCTGATCGACGGCCTGCTCGGGCAGGAGGAGGAATGGGGCAAGTACCACATCACCTGTTCCCGCAGCGGCAGCAGCTTCACGACAGACTGGGACAAAACCTTTGGCGGCGAAACCTTCACCATCTCCCTGCCGTCCGCCGGCGTGTGGAAGATCACCGTAACCCCCTTCACCGGGGACGAGATGACCGCTTCCTGGACGCTGGACCAATTCTCCTACTGGGTGACCTACCCCGAATGGTGGATTGACAGCGCGATCGGCTGCACCTGCACGGCCAGCGATCCCTCTCGAACCGTCAGCCAGCCGCCTGCCGCCCAGGTCAGCGTCGGGATCTATGTGAACCAGGTGGACATCGACACCGGCGACACCCTCGGCAGATGGATCGAGTATGTCTCCACCGGCAGCAGCAGCATTTCAGCGGGCACCACGCCCTCCGGCTACAGCCTGATTTCCGACAGCCGGCAGCAGGTCTATGTGGACGCGAGCGGCCGCCCGGACAGGGACAGCGTGTATTTCTACTACAGGAAAAACAATCAGACTGTCTCCGTGAATATCTATGTGAAGCAGGTGAATCAGGACACCGGCGCCATTCTGAGCAGCCGGATTGTCTCCGTGTCCACCGGCGACAACGTCGTGGCGGCCGGCGCTGCGCCATCCGGCTTCCGCCTCGTCTCCGGCAGCTCGCAGCACGTCTATGTGGATGAATACGGCCGTCCGGACAAGGATACCGTATACTTCTACTACAGGCGGGAGAGCTCCTCCACCTCCACCGTGCCCCAGTCCTCCGGCGGCATCTGGGCCTTCCCCACCGACACCGTGCCCCTGACGCTGACCGACTACAGCCGCTCGTACATCCGGCCCCGCTGCGGCCCCGGCAATGACTACAAAACCTTCGCCAGCAAGAGCGACAACGGCACCCAGCTCTACCAGATCAGCCAGATCAGCCGGATCCGCGCCCACTTTATCAGCGGAAGCTGGGTCTACGTCACCTTCAACTACAATGGCCGCAGGTCCGGCGGCTTCTACCAGCGGAGCCAGTTCAGCCCGGACATCCCGTGGTCGCAGATTGTCTCCTACGACATGAGCGGCGGCGAGCGCGGCACCGTGACCTCGAACGTCACGCCCCACAACGGCCCGGGCAGCGAGTACGGCGACTACCCCTCCTGCGGACTGCGCGCGGGCGAGTCCGTCCGCGTCTACATGGAGAGCAACGGCTGGTACTTCTGCAACTTCTACAACGACCGCAGCAACAAATACGGCTGGGTCTGGCTGTGGGTGCCCGCCGGATCTGTGCGGCTCAACTGACGCCGCCCGGCCCGCCCCAAATCAAAGAGGAGAGAGCGTCCGCTCCCTCCCCTTTTTTGCGTGTCATAGGCTCAGCCGTGGCCGTAGGATTCGCCCTCCCACATCTCGCTGCCGGAACTCTCCAGCTCGTCGACCGCCAGCGGCAGGCCGTTTTCATCCAGCGTGACCTCATAGTCATGGAAGCTCGACCAGCGGCTGCGGAAGTACACGTGCAGGCCGTCGATCTCCGGGGTGAAAACCTCATCATCCTCCAGCGGCAAAGCCAGGGCCGGATCATCGAGCGTCATGTCGCCGTACGCGTGCCATACCGCGCTGCAGGCCAGCGGGAAGACGCCTTCCTCTTCCAGGATCGCGGCTGCCCAGGCCGCGCGGGTGGTATAGCGCCGCCAGCTGGGGTCGCGCTCCTCGTTGTCGGGGGTGAAGAAGTCCCGATCCGTGACCTCGCCGGTCTCTCCGTCCACCTCCCAGAGCATCACGCCGTCCACCGTCCCGTCGAAGCCGTAGAAGCAGACCTTCCACAGCGGGTGCGGCTCCGCGGCAATCAGCACCTGGCTGAGCACCTCGCCGGCCCGGACGCCGGATGCGCGGAAGCAGATGTTGACCGCCTCCTCCGCGGAGATCCTCGCGGCGTCCGCCGCCGGGTAGCGGGTCTTCAGCAGCACGCGGCCCTGCCGGGTCTCCGCCTCCGTGAAGCCCTCCAGCAGGCGGCTCACCTCCACCCACTTCGCCTGATCCCAGTCGCCCCACCAGCCCATGGCGTTGCGGCAGCGCTGGATCACATTGTCGGCGGTCAGCGGGAACTGCTCCGCGGCGGTCACGCTCGCCTCGCCCGCGTCCGTGACCTTCACCTTGCATTCCGTCCAGTCCATCGTCTTCGGGCGGAAGGTGATCTCCCAGGCGTCCTTCCCCATGCGCCAGGCAAGGCGCTCGAACACCGCGCTGTCCATCAGCGGCGCCTCCGCCAGCCCCGGCTCCTCCCGCAGCTTCTCCGCGGCCAGGTCGATCGCCTGCGCCTCGGTCAGCACGTCCGCCATGATGCTGCTGTAGACACTGTCCGGCACCCAGCGCGCCCAGTTCTCCACCGCGGCGTCCTGCATGCGGCTGTTCAGAATTTCGCCCGTGGCGGCGTCCAGCTCCAGCATCCGGATGTCGTAGCTGTCCATGTACGTGCCGCGCTCCCGAAGCGTGCGGACGCAGATCTTCCAGATGCGCCGCCCGTCCGCCTCCATCAGCACCGCGCCCCAGGGCTTTTTCTCCTCGCCCTCGCAGGCGGCCAGCGCGATCTCCTCGGCCCGTTCGCGCGGCAGATCCTGCTCTGTCGGCTCCGCGTAGACCGTCCGGCGCAGGGCGGCAATCAGGTTCCGGTTGTAGAAGTCCGGCTCGCCCTCCGGATCCGCGTCCGCAATCAGCCGGCCCAGCCGCAGCCACTGCTCCTGCGTCCAGGTGTGCTCCATGTCCCAGCCCCACGCGCTCTGCGCAGCCCCCAGCGCGGCGTCCGCCGAGTAGGTGCCGGGCGTCCAGTCGGGCGCCGTCCAGCTGCTGTCGGTCAGCTCGCCGGCCTTGTTCAGGCTGGCCGCGGCCTGCGGCAGGTCGATCTCCCGGGGCGTGAAGCTGAACCACCAGAAGCTCTCGCCGGTATCCTCGTCCCGGCTGAAGCTGCGCTCGACGCAGTAGCGCTTCCGGTCGGCCAGCGGCGTCTCCGCGCCGTACTTCGCCTGCAGCTGCCGCACCGCCTCCGCCAGCGCGGCCTCCTCCGTCAGATCGTCCGTCCCCGGCATCTGCATGTCATTCCCGGCGGCATATCCGATCGCCACCATCATATCCTGGAACCAGTACTGCTGCGCCAGCGTCCACTCGCCGTAATTGCCGCCGAAGGCCGCCCGGCACACGGCCATGATGGTCTCCTCCTCGTCGTAGCCTTCGCCGCGGCGGATGGCCTGCATGATCGCGTCGGTCTCGTCCAGGTCGATGCCGTTCTCGCTGCACTTGCGGATGAATTCCGCCAGCTCCTCCGGGCTGAATTCCGTGGTCGTGCGCCACTGGGTGTCATTCTGCTGCGCCACGGGCACGGCCTCCTGCTCCACCAGCTCCTGGCCGGTCAGCAGTACCGCCGCCAGCGCGCCCAGGGCCAGCAGCGTCAGCACCGCCGCCAGCGCCAGTCCAAGGGATACCTTCTTTTTCATGGGTTCCGTCCTTTCCGCGGGAAGGCCGGCAATCAGCCCCTCCGCTCGGGCGGCGAAGTCCGCGGGCATGGCAGGCAGGGCTTCGCGGACCGCCTCGGCATTCAGCCGGATTTCCTTGCGCTCCTTCATTTCCGCCCCGCCTCCTTTCCGTACTCCGCCGCCGGTTCATCTTCCATCCATTCGGCCCGCAGCCGCTCGCGCAGGGTGGTTCGCGCGCGATGCAGGCGGGAGCGGAACGTGGTCACCGGCACGCGCAGCGCCCGGGCGCCCTCCTGCTCCGAAAAGCCCTGCAGATATTTCAGCAGCAGCGGCAGGCGGAGCTTTTCCGGCAGCGCGGCGATGGCCTCCGCCACGTCCGTCAGATCCTCCCGCTCCGGCGCGGGCACGTCGGGGAAATCCTCCACCGGCACCGTCCGCATCCGGGCGCGCTGAATGTTGCGGCATTCATTGATCACAATCCGGGTGAGATAGACCCGGCAGGCCTCCGGCTGCACGCGGCTGCGCGCGGCCCAGCTTTTCATCAGCGCATTCTGCACGGCATCCTGGGCGTCCGCCTCCTGCCGCAGCATGCTGATGGCCAGCTTGTACAGCCCCGGCAGCGCTTCCCGGGCTGTGCGCTGCCACAGCGCATCGTCCACCATGCCTCCGCACCTCACTCTCCGCCGCCCGGCCAGGCGGCTGTCTGAACGTTCCGACACCTATAAGACGCGGCGGACGGGAGAATCTTTCATGCCGCCAGAAAATTTCCGTCCAAAGCGCCCCGCCGGCCTTTTTCCCAATCGAAAACCGCCCCTCCGGAGAGAGGCGGCAGCAGATGGGGATCAGTCGGCCTTCGTCAGGCGGACATTGCGGATGTACACCGTCGCGGTGGAGCCCTGCCGCCCCATGTTGAATTCGACGCGGCCGTTGTCGTCGCTCTTCTGCGTCATGTCGAAGGGGAAGGTGAAGGTCTGCCACTCCGCGGTCAGGTCGATCGCCGTGTCGGGGAAGTAGCGGATCCAGTTCACATCCGGGGCCGTGATCGCGGGCTTGATGGTCCGCGGCTCGTCCGCGCGCGCCTCGAAGGAGAAGACGTAGGAGCAGCCCTTCTCCATGGGCATGCCCGGCTGCACCAGCTGCACGGAGTATTCCTCCGTACCGGCCGCCGTGGAGGTGATGACGATCGCGCCGTCGCGAATCTCCGCCTCGCCCTTGCCGCCGGGGCCCAGCAGGAAGGTCCAGTCCTCGCTGTCCGCCAGATCCTCCGCCACGGCAAAGCCGCCGTTGCGCACGAAGCTGCCGGTCTCGTCGGCCTCGCGCATCTCCAGCACTTCCTCCGGGCGGGTCACGTTCTCGTCATAGCTGTCCTTCTGGAAGATGCGGACATAGTCCACGCGCATGGCCGCCCGCTCGTCAAAGACGGTGCTCTCGTCCGGGTATCCCGGCCAGTCGCCGCCCACGGCCACGTTCAGGATCACATAGAAAGGCTGGTTGAAGGGCGCGGGATAGGCCCGCTCCTGGCCATTGGACGCGGAGTACCAGTCGCTGGTCGCGAAATACTGGTTGTCGTCCACGTACCAGCGGATCTCGCCGGGATCCCACTCGATGGCGAAGACGTGGTACTCGCTGGCGAAGTCGCCCTCCGGCAGCTGCCAGGTGCCCTGGCGCTGCATGTGCGGATCGCCGAAGTGCAGCGTGCCGTAGAGCTTGCCGGTGTCGTGGCCCAGCACCTCCATGATGTCGATCTCGCCGCACTTGGGCCAGGAGCCGTACAGCCCCTCGTTGTAGGGCATCATCCAGAAGGCGGGCAGGAAGCCCTGGCCCTCCGGCACGCGCAGCCGCGCCTCGATGCGGCCGTATTTTACGTTGTGCTTGCCCCAGGTGTTCACGCGGCCGGAGCGGTAGACGGTCTTGCCGCTGCTGTCGGTGTCCTTCACCGGCTGGATGACCAGCTCGCCGTCCTTCACATAGGCCACCTCATCCGTGGCGACGTAGCGCTGCCACTCATGGTTGACCCAGCCGGGCTCATGCGTCTCGTATTTCCAGTCGTCCAGGTTCAGGCTGTCGCCGTCAAACTCGTCCGCCCAGACCAGGTGATAGCCCTCGGGCATGGGCACGGTCTCCTCCGCCAGCGCCGCGGCGCAGCTCAGCGCCAGCAGCAGTGCCAGGATCAGCAGCAGCTGTCTCTTCATGATGATCATTCTCCTTCCGCCCGCAGCCTGCATGCAAAAAAGTGCGAAGCTGCGGATTCTCTGTTGCATGAATCATTCGCCAGTCGCCGCCCGTTTCCTGCCGCCCCGCCCAAAGCGGGCATGGAATGCAAAGCCGCCCCCAAAGTGTGCAGGGGGCGGCATTCTCCCCGGCTCAGAAAAGCGGCGGCCGCCAGCCGGCCTTCTTCATCTTGGCGATGGTCTCCTTCGGAATTCTGGATTTGGCGAGCTTGATTCTCTGGATCGATTCATCCTCCGCGTCGAATCTGGCTCCCGCGTCGAGAAGGGCATCCAGATACTGGTATCTTGTTTCAATGGGCAGCTTCGCCAGTGCCGAATTATCGTTTTTCATGATTTCCCAGAGGATGGAAACATGTCTGCCGTCACCATAGTCTGATTTGTAGCTGCCACTCGCACCCGCGGAAACAAGCAGCCGTGTGATTTCCAGATTAGGCCATTGCAGAATACTGTCCCTGAGTGCGCTGTAGCGTGTCCTGTCCTTGAAAACCCGCTCACAGTTCGGGTTTGCCCCCTTCTCCAGCAGCCGGCGAACAATGCCGACGTTTCCCTTGATAATTGCATTGATCAGAACGGGACACTTGAGTTTTTCACCCTGCTCGACATAATTGACATCCGCCCCCGCGTCAATCAGCAGATTCGCAATTGCGTCATTAGGCCATCCTAGAATGCTGTCCCCGAGGGCGCTGTAGCGTTCCCCATTCTTAAAGATACGTTCACAGTTCGGATTTGCCCCCTTCTCCAGCAGCCGGCGGACAAGCTTGAAGTTTCTCTTGACAATTGCATCAATCAGAACGGGGCACTTGAGTTTTTCACCCTGCTCGACATAATTGACATCCGCCCCCGCGTCAATCAGCAGATTCGCGATTTCATCGTTAGGCCACTCGGCAATGCTGTCTCTGAGCGCACTATACCGTTGCCCATCCTTGAATACCCGCTCACAATTTGGATTTGCTCCCTTCTCCAGCAGCCGGCGGACAAGCCTGACGTTTCCCTTGACAATTGCACCGATCAGAACAGGGCTCTTGGTTTTTTCACCCTGATCAGCATAATTGACATCCGCTCCCGCGTCAATCAGCAGATTTGCGATTTCGTCGTTGGGCCATTGATAAATGCTGTCGTGGAGCGCACTGTCCCTTCGCCCATCCTTGAAGACCCGCTCACAATTTGGATTTGCTCCCTTCTCCAGCAGCCGGCGGACTAGCTTGACTTTTCCCATGAAAATCGCACTGATCAGAACCGGGCACTTGAGTTGATCACCCTGCTCGGTATAGTTGACATCCGCTCCCGCGTCAATCAGCAGATTCGCGATTTCATCGTTAGGCCACTCGGCAATGCTGTCCCTGAGGGCGCTGTAGCATGTCCCATTCTTGAAGACCCGCTCACAGTTTGGATTTGCTCCCTTCTCCAGCAGCCGGCGGACAAGCTTGACGTTTCCCTTGATGATTGCATAGATCAGAACTGGGCACTTGACTTTTTCACCCTGATTGGCATAATTGACATCCGCTCCCGCGTCAATCAGCCGGATTGCTTCAGCTTCGTCTTCTGCATCAATTGCCTTGATCAGATCCTGCGACTTTTGAATCACCTCGTTTCGCTTCTGAATTCTTTCAATCGCCTGCGCATAGGTCTTGTCTGTCTCCGCGAAACGAAGCGCCTTCTGATAGTCCGCATTCTCGCTGAGAATCACCTGCACAGAATCAATGTCTTCAAGCTTTCTGAGCTGCAGCGTGATCATCATCCGCCCGATGTAGGCCATTGAATTCTGCGGCTCCGCGTCCAGCACGCGGTCAAAGTACTGCCCCGCGCTGTCCCAGCTGCCCTCCTCCAGGAACAGGAACGCCCGCTGCAGCAGGCTCGTCACCGTCGGGTTTGCGCCTGATGCAATCTGCTGAACCGGATGGCCTGCCGGGCTGACTTCACCTTTCCCGCACAGTTTCAGCACGCCCCGCGTCAGATCCTGCAGCCAGCCCAGCTTGCCCATGTCCTGCGCCTGCAGCTGCCTGAATTCCCGGGGCATGTCGTACGCGTCCAGTCCCTTATAGCATGGGATCAGCGTTTTCGTCCGGTCCGTCCGCATCATGGACAGGAAGCGCATCCATTCGTTTTTCACCCAGACTGCGTCATAGTACTCAAACTTTGTACCGACCGCCAGCATCACCCGTGCCGATGACAGCGCCGCGTAGATATAGGGCTCGTACTGCTGCCCCAGCTTATCTTCCAGGGAGATGCGCGCGAAAAACACCTTCAGGCCCTTTTCCGTCAGCGCATCATAGATCTCCTGCGCCAGCACGCTGTCCTCGGTGCGTCCGCCCTCCTCTGCCGTTTCCTTGTAGCAGATGAACACATCATAAGGCTTCTCGCCTGAAACGATGCGCAGGATGTCCTTCTGAATCCTGTCGATTGCCTTCGCCTCATCCCGGTAGACGCGGCGCGCCACGGCATCCGCGTTGTCGCACGCCTGCTCGAAGTTGCTGTCCTCCATGATCGAAGTCGGCAGCGTCCGATGGCAGGTCGGCTTCTTCTCCCCCGTCGCCGGATCATCCACGTACTCGATGCCGTACGCGCACAGGCACAGGCCCCAGTACGCCTCCGCCTCCTCCGGGAATTCCGCCACAATCCCTTCGTACACTGCCGCTGCCTTGTCGAACTCCGCATTCAGGCGCAGGCGGTTGGCGCGGTTGAACAGCGATGTCTTTTTCTCGCTGTCCGCCGTCGGCACTGTCTGCGTTGTCCCACAGTATTCGCACTCGCACACTGTGCTCCCTTCAGTGCAGTTCAGATCGCCGCCGCACATTTTGCACTTGATGATCACGGTTATTTCCTCCCTTTACCTGATTTGCTTGTCTCAATACTTGCGTTCTGCAGCAGTATATGCCTTGGCGGTTTGCTGCCCCTCATGCAGGCAGGGACAGCAAATGAAAGCGCATTCCCATTCAGTCCGACACATCCACATCGGGGATGATGCGGATCCGGTAGTCCGGGTAGGCGGCCTGGAGCTCCTCCGTGAGGATGCGCAGGCCCTCCTTCGCGTCGATGTCGAAGCTCATCACGACGTCGAAGGTCATCTCGCGGGCGGCGATGTCCACATAGAAGCCGTGGAGCTGCAGCGCCCAGTCGTGGGCCATCACGCGCTCCCGGACGGCATTCTGCAGCTGCGCCTCCTCGCCGTCGCCGGTGTTGTAGGCGTACAGGCCGACGCCGGTCAGGATCACGCCGGTGGCGCGGTACACGCGGTTCTCCGCCCGGCGGGTCAGCTGATCCACCTCGCGGACGGTCATCGTATCCGGCAGCTCCAGGTGCACGGAGCCGTAGTTCCGGTCGGGGCCGTAGTTGTACAGGATCAGGTCATAGGCGCCGCGGACGCCGGGCTCCTCCTTCAGGATCTCCCGGATGCGGCCGGTGACCTCCTTGTCCGCGCGGGCCCCGAGAATCTCATCCAGGGTCTCGCGCATCATCTCAATGCCGGCCTTGATGATGAAGACCGCGATCACGATGCCCACCCACGGCTCCAGCGACAGGCCGGTCAGCCGGAAGAGGATGGCGCAGGCCAGCACCGAGGAGGAGAGGATCGCGTCGTTCAGCGCGTCCGAGCCGGAGGCGATCAGGGAGCCGGAATTGACCTTCTTGCCCTGCGCCTTCACATAGCGGCCCAGCACGATCTTCGCCGCGACGGCCACCGCGATGATCACCAGCGACACCGCGCTGTAATCCGGCTCCTCCGGGTGGATGATCTTTTTCACGGACTCCACCGCCGAGGTGATGCCGGCATAGAGCACGATGCCGGACACGATCATGGCGCTCAGGTATTCGATGCGGCCATAGCCCAGCGGGTGCTTCTTGTCCGGCAGCTTCCCGGCCAGCTTAGTGCCCACGATCGTGATGATGGAGGACAGGGCGTCCGACAGGTTGTTGACCGCGTCCAGCGTGACTGCGATGGAGCGGGACAGGATGCCCACAACGGCCTTGAAGGCGGCCAGGAGCACATTGGTCAGGATGCCGATGACGCTGGTCCGGATGATGACGCGGTCCCGGCTTTGCTGCGGGGACAGCGTCTGGGATGGATCTGCCATGATGTTCTTCTCTCCTCGTCTCCCTGCGGATGCTCCTGATTACAGGCGGCGCGCCTCAAGATAATAGCGCTTCTCCTGCGCCTCGCCCATGGAGAAGGTCTTGCGCGGCAGCACGCCGTCCTCCGCGATGCCGCGGAAGAAGTCGGCCTTCGGAATGCCAGGCAGCAGGAAGCCCAGCGCGCCGTCCCGGGCGGCCAGCTGGCGCAGGGTGTCGTCGCCGTGGATGTAATCGACGGTGCCGGGGTGCTCCGCCAGGTAGGCGTCCAGGCCGGTCTGCAGGATGCCCACCGGCAGCACGCCGCGCTCCGGATCCAGCTGCAGAACGCCTTCTTTGGCGCCGCTCACCCACGGAACCGGGATGCCCTGCGCGGCACCGCAGTCCGCGGTCAGCCAGATGTACATCTGCAGCACGTCCGCCCCGGTCACCAGGCGGTGGATCGGCTCAAAGCGCTGCACCGGGTCGTGGATGTTCTCCAGCTCCACCATGGCGTAACGGGCGCGGGCGAGGGCCTCCGGATCGGCGGAGGTGCGCTTGAGCTCCTCATAACATTCCTTCGCGGTGGCCAGGGAGTGATTGCCGTCGCCCACGGCGAAGATCAGCCCGTGCAATTCGTCCTGCTTGCGCGCGCAGTAGGCGTCCAGGCGGGCCTGCAGCCGCGCCGCCGCCGCGCCGTCCACCAGCCAGCCGGTGATGCGGCCGCCGCCCTGGGGCAGGTCGAGATCGTACAGCGGGGCGGACACCTCCCCCCGCAGCGGCTCGATGAGCTCCCGGCGCTCGTCGTCGCAGAGCATCAGCACATGGGACAGCTCCAGCGCGGCGCCCCGGCGCACCTTCATCCGCGGGGGGATCCGCTCCACCACGGTCCGTTCGGTGGCCCGCACGGCGGAGACGGAATCGCTGCGGTAGTCATAGGCCTCCAGGTCGATCACGCCGACGACGCCCCGCCGGATGGAGCCGTCCTTCAGCGTGCGCTCCACATACACAAAGGCGTCGGGATGCTCCTCAAAGACGCCCTCGTCGAGGTACCGCCGCATCGCGCCGTGGATGTCCGCATAGGTCTGCTCGTCCGCGGCGGCCAGCTCCGCCTCGGGCAGAATGCAGTGCAGGGCGGAGGGCTGCTCCCCGACGGCGGCCCGCTGCCGCTGCCAGTATTCCGGCTGGGAGGTGAACTGGTCACACGCAATCACGGGCCAGGAACCGAGCAGCTCCGCCCTGGGCAGCAGCACATCGAAGGGCTGGAAAATCGCCATCTGTTTGTTCACTCCATTTCCCCAATCAATCGCGGGCAGGTATTCTGCCATCCTTTTCATTTTACCACGGCGGCGCCCTTATGTCCAGCAAAACACGCAAAAGGACGCGAGGCTGAAAATTGCAAGTTTAAATGACGCAGGTAGCTGAGAGAATGAGAGCGAGAGGA
>CAMNHF010000070.1 GCA_946538975.1 uncultured Clostridia bacterium
CGTCCTCGTAGCAGATGGTGACCTGGGTCTTGCCGTCGGGACGGGGATAGGGCAGGGTGCCGTCCTTGCGCACCTGGGCGAGGCGGCGGGCCATGCGGTGGGCCAGCGCGATGGGCATCGGCATCAGCTCGGGGGTCTCGTCGCAGGCAAAGCCGAACATCATGCCCTGGTCGCCCGCGCCGATGTCATCCTCGTCGGTGCCGCGGGCTTCGAGCGCCTTGTCCACGCCCATGGCGATGTCCGGGCTCTGGGCGTGCAGGGCGGAGAGGACGCCGCAGACCGCGCCGTCGAAGCACATGTCCGAGGAATTGTAGCCGATGTCCAGCACGGTGCGCCGGGCGACGTCGGCCACGTCCACCCAGGCCTCGGTGGTGACCTCGCCCATCACGGTGATGATGCCGGTGGTGGCGAAGGTCTCGCAGGCCACGCGGGACATGGGATCCTGCCGCAGCATCTCGTCGAGGATGGCGTCGCTGATCTGGTCGCAGATCTTGTCCGGATGGCCTTCGGTCACGGATTCGGAGGTAAACAGCTTTCTCATGGGGAGCTCCTTTCCGCCCTGCCGCTGCGCAGGGCCGCACGCCGCAAGCATTGTGCGAAAATCCCGCCTGCTATGCACAAAACAGGCGGGATCGAATGGCATTCGTCCTTATCTGTCAGCGCTGTCCCGTTGCCGGGTGTGCCGCGCTGTGGGAATTGGCACCTTACCGCGCTTGCGTTCGCGATTGGTTGCCGTGGCATCATCGGGCCCATCCCTCTGCCACTCGTGATAAGGTATTCAGTTGACATGGCTATCGTATCACAGATAACCACGGCCGTCAAGGCCTTTCCGCGATCATTTGGCGGTCATTGCGTGCCTCGCCCCGGAGAGCTGCCCGTAATAGCGGCTGCCGTCCGGGAGATCCACATAGCTGCGGACCTTGAACCAGTAGTCCGTGTTCGCTTTCAGCCCGGGCATGGTGATGGAGAGCTGGCCGGCGGGGACGTTTTTCCACCAGGCATACGTGCCGCCGGTGCCCGCCTCCGTGTAGAAGATCTGGTAGCCGGATGCGCCCTCCGCCCTCGACCAGGTGAAGGTGATCCGGCCGCTGCCGCCGATGAGCTTCTGAATGACCGTCTGCGGCTGGATGTACACCTTCACGCCCCCGGAGTACTGCCCGTAGGCGCGCTTGCCGTCCGGCAGATCGATGTAGGCGCGGACCTTGTAGTAGTAGGTTGTGCCCGGCTGCAGCGAATAGTTCGCGATCTGCGCCGTGGTGGCGTTCTTGACCCACGCGTATTCGCCGCTGCCCTCCACGGTGCGGAACACCTGATAGCCCGTGCAGCCGTCCACCCGGTCCCACTTCAGCATGGCGCAGTTCGTGTCCTTGCCGGTGACTGTGAAGTTGTTGATCTCGCCCAGGATCTGCACGCTGACTGTCTCCGACCAGGCGCCGTAGACGCGGCTGCCTTCCTCGCCGGCATAGGCGCGCACCCGGTACTGGTAGTCCGCGCCGGGCGTCAGGGAGTAGTTGTTGACGACGGTGGTGGTGCAGTTCTTCACCCACCGGAAGCTGCCGCCGTTGTCCGAACGCCAGAGCTGATAGCCGTCGGCGTTGGCGGCCCTGTTCCAGGTGAGGCGGCTGGCGTTGGTGTCCACGGGCTGGCCCGCAAGGCCGGTAACCGCGGGCAGGACGTCCCAGGGCTGACGGCTGTAGATTTCCGCGATTTTCCCGCGGCTGGCGGAAATCTCCTCTGCGGTGTAGGCGATGCCGCTGGAGCTCGCGTACCAGGGGCCCTCCGGCAGCGTGGCGAGCACGGTGCTCCCGCTGCCCTTGAAGGAGAAGCCGCGGCCGAGGCGCACGGTCGTCAGCGCAGCGCAGCTGTCGAACATCATTGCCATGTCCGTCACGCGGCCGGTGGTGATGCCGCCAAGATCGAGATCCATCAGGCTGCTGCAGTACGCGAACAGCCAGCTGAGGTCCGTCACTTCCTCCGCGCCGAAGGCGGACAGATCCAGCTGCGTCAGGCTGGCGCAGTGGTAGAACATCGCGTGCATGCTCCGCACGCTCCACGCGCGGAAGCTGCCCAGGCCCAGATCCTCCAGCGAGGCGCAGTCCATGAACATCATGCTCATGTCGGTGACCTGCGCGGTCTGGAAGCTGAGGAGGTTCAGGCTCTTCAGCGCCCTGCAGCCGTAGAACATGCCGCGCATGTCGGTGACGCCGGCGGTGTAAAAGCCGCTGAGATCCAGCGTGGTCAGGCTCTCGCAGTAGGCGAACATGCTGCTCATGTCCCGGACGGCGGCGGTGTTCGCGCCGGAGAGATCCATCCGCGTGCAGTTCGTCAGGTAGCTGAACAGCTCGCTGCAGTTGGCGGGCAGCACGACCTTCTCCTGCATGACGACCGCCGTCACGCTGCCGCGCTGCAGGGCCCAGCCGGGCTGCTCGATGTGCGTGCCAACGCCGGTGCCGGCGTGGATGGTCAGCACGCCGTCCGCGTCGATCTCCCAGGGACAACTGCCCCAGGTGCCGGCTGCGGGCTCCGCCTCCTCCAGGGCTTCGTCGATCATCACCGCTTCCGGCGCGCAGAGGGCCTCCGGAAGGCTTTCCACCGCCTCCACGG
This sequence comes from uncultured Clostridia bacterium, assembly GCA_946538975.1. Taxonomy (GTDB): domain Bacteria; phylum Bacillota; class Clostridia; order Christensenellales; family Aristaeellaceae; genus RUG11272. Next base: position 2,605 of record CAMNHF010000070.1, read on the forward strand.
GGATCAGCGCCTCCACGGAGAGCACTTCTTCCTCCGCCGGGTACACTTCCTCCGCGCAGGCGCCGGGCAGGGCCAGAGCCAGCAGCAGCATCACGGACAGCAGACGTTTCATCGCAGATTCTCCTTTGCGCGCGATCGGAATGTGGAACCGCAATCCCATCCTACATCATTTTCCATCACTTGGCAAGAAGTTTCGCCGCGCCGCCGCAAAAAGCCCCCGCCCGCAGCAATGCGAACGGGGGAGCGGTTTCCACTCACTTGTTTGTCCAGACGTGTTTTGCCTCCGAGAGCTGCCCGTAATACCTTCCGCCGCCCGGCAGATCCACATAGCTGCGCACCTTGAACCAGTAATCGGTGTTCGGTTTCAGGCCGGTCAGGGTGGCGGTCAGCGTGCCGGCCGGGATGTTCTTCCACCACCTGTATTCGCCGCCGGTGCCGGCCTCGGTGTAGAAGATCTGGTAGCCGGTGCAGCCTTCGGCCCTCGTCCATTCGAGGGCGATCCTGCCGCTGCCGCCGACGAGCTTCTGGATGACCACCTGCGGCTGGATGTACACCTTCACGCCGTCCGAATACTGCCCGTAGGCGCGCTTGCCGTCCGGCAGATCGATGTAGGCGCGGACTCTGTAATAGTAGGTCGTGCCGGGTGCCAGACTGTAGTTGGCCACCTGCGGCGTGGTGGCGTTCTTCACCCACTGGTATTCGCCGCTGCCGGCCACGGTGCGGAACACCTGATAGCCGGTGCAGCCGTCGACCCGGTCCCACTTCAGCATGGCGCAGTTGGTGTCCTTGCCCGTCACGGTGAGGTTCTGGATCTGGCCGAGGATGTGCACGCTGACCACGCCGGAGAAGCTGCCATACACCTTGTCGCCGAACTCCAGCGCGGTGTAGGCCCGCACCTTGTACCGGTAGTCCGCGCCGGGCTTGAGGGAATAGTTGTTGACGGAGTTTGTGGCGCAGTTCTTGATCCACTTGAAGTCCCCGCCGTTTTCGCTGCGGTAGAGCTGATAGCCCGCCGCGCCGCTGACCTTGTTCCAGCTGAGGCGGCTCGCGTTGGTGTCCACAGCCTGCACCGTGAGACCGGAAACGGTCTTCACAGAAGGGAAGGGCACAGTGCTGTAGACATCCGCAATGTAGTTCCGGCTCTCGGCGATCTGCTGGGCGGTATAGGCCTTTCGGTCAGACTTCGCATACCAGGTCTTTTCCGGAAGTGTTGTTAAGACATAACCGTCCGGGTCCGCCAGGACAAACCTTTTGCCAACGCTCACGTATTTCAGCGCGTCGCACCCATCGAACATGCTCGTCAGTCCGTAGTTATTTGCATCATTGGTGCCTGAGCTGACGGCAAGGGTCATGTCGAATCCGGAAATGTTTAGTGCGACGAGGCTGTCACAGCCATAGAACATATAATCCATAAACGTGACACTGCTGGTGTCGAAGCCGGAGAGATCCAACTCCGTGAGGCCGCTGCAGCCATGGAACATAAAGCTCATATACTTGGCACCGCTGGTGTCGAAGCCGGAGAGATTCAGCTTCGTAAGGCCGCTGCAGCCATAGAACATGCCGCCCATCTCCGTGACACTGCTGGTGTCGAAGCCGGAGAGATCCAGCTTCTTCAAGCCTCTGCAATCACTGAACATATAGCCCATGTCCGTGACATTGCCTGTGTCGAAACTGGAAATATTCAGTTTTGTCAGACCAACGCAGCCAGCAAACATTGTGTCCATATATATGACGTTGCCTGTGTCGAAGTTGGAAAGGTCCAGCTCCCTCAGGCTGATGCAATCACCGAACATCCAGGTCATGCGCTCGACATTGCTGGTGATAAAGCCAGAGAGATTCATGGAAACACAGTTGCTCAGATTCTCCTCGTCCCACCAGCTTAAGGCCAGAAGAAAGGAGCAATCGCCCGGCAGCACAATCCGTTCCGTGGCAACAACCGCAGTGATGCCCACGGCATAATCCTCCCACGGGCATGTCCAGTGTGTATCTTCGCCTGTTCCGGCGTGAATCGTCAGTACGCCGTCATTGTCGATCTCCCACCGGCAGGTGCCCCACCAGCCGCAGGCCATCAGGGAATTGTCCAGTTGATAGGTGTCCGCAATGTGATTCCGGCTCTCCGCGATTTCCAATGCGTTATAGGTGGCTTTGTCTGATCTGGAGTTCCAGGGGCCGTAGGGCAGCCACGTGATGATTTCATCCATCGCCCCCATGAAGGAAAAACCTGTGCCGAGCTTCACAACCGCAAGTGAATCGCAGCCCATGAACATATCGCCCATTCGACTTGCGCTGCCTGTGTCAAAGCTGGAGAGATCCAGCTCTTCCAGACAGCTGCAGCCGCTGAACATTTCGCCCATGTTTTCCACTTTGGCCGTGTCGAAATCAATGTCCAGCTTCTTCAGCTGCTTGCAGCCATAAAACATGTATTCCATTGACTCGACGTTTGATGTGGAAAAGAAGCGCAGATCCAGTTGCGTCAGGCTTTGGCAGCACCAGAACATATAGCCCATATCCGTAGCTTTGTCTGTGCTGAAATCCCCTGCGTCATTTATGCCGGGGAATCTGATCTGTTTCAAGTTAATGCAGGCACAGAACATCATACCGATCGATTCGACATTCCGTGTATCGAAGGTGCGCAGATCGAGCTCGGTCAGAGCGTTGCACTGTTCAAACATACAGCTTATGTCCACCGTATTGCTTGTGTCAAAGCCGGACAGATCCATCTGCGTGCACAGGTACAGCGCCCGGAACAGGCCGTGCGCATCTTCCGGCAGAACAATCCTCTCCCGGGCCACGACCGCGGTGATCTGCTCCTGATACTCATACCACGGGCAGCCGGGATAACCTTCGATATTCTCGCCGGTACCGCCGTGAATCGTGAGCACGCCGTCGGCGTCGATGTCCCATGCGCATGTTCCCCAATAGCCGGAAGCGATGGAGAAGAAAGGCATGGTTTTGTAGGTGTCCGCGATGCCGTTCCGGCCTTCTGCGATCTCCTGCGCGGTGTAGGACAGATTGTCCGATTTCGCGTACCAGACATTCCTGGGCAGCTGCGTCATCACTTCACCCCTGGCGTTCTTGAAGGAGAATCCGCTGCCGATGGTTACCAGTTCCAGCGCGCCGCAGTTCTGGAACATGCCGTAGATGCCGGAGTTGATCTCGTCATATTCCCCGGGACAGTACTGCCGGGCCTTCGCGGTGCTGAGGCCGGAGAGATTCAGCTCCTGCAGGCTGAGGCAGTCCGCGAACATGCAGTACATGTTCTCCGCATTGCGGGTGTCAAAGTGGGACAGATCCAGCGAGATCAGATCGCTGCAGGAAGCGAACATGAACATCATGCTGGTAACCTTCGCTGTGTTGAAAACGGAGAGGTTCAGGTACTTCAGCCGGGAGCAGCCCTCAAACATCTGGGACATATTCGTCACATTCCGGGTGTCAAAGCTGGTCACCCGAAGCGAAGTCAGCGAGCCGCAGTAATAGAACATGCCGCCCATGTCCACCACATTGCCGGTCTCAAACCCGGTGATGTCCATGGACTCGCAGTTGACGAGATTGGCCAGCAGACTGGAGCTGTCCTGCGGCAGCACAATCGGCTCATACGCCTGGACAGAACGGATCAGTTGGCAATGATTCTGCCAGGGAGACACACCGTCTGTATCTGCACCGGTTCCCTCGTGGATGGTCAGCGTGTAGTAACCGTCGATCTCCCAGTCACAGGTGCCCCACGTACCGCTGAGGAGGGCACTTGTTTCCTGCGCTTCCTCGACGGCCACTTCCTCCACGAGGGGCTCCAGTTCCTCCACGGGGAGCAGCTCTTCCGTGAAGACCGTTTCCTCCTCGGCCTCCGGCGCGAAGGCCTCCTCCACGGCCTCCACGGTTTCCTCTGCAAAGACCGGCTCCTCCTCCGCGAGCACAAACTCCTCCTCCACGGCGAAAAACTCCTCCGCGCAGGTCGTGCCCGCAAGCAGGGCAATGCAGAGCAGCAGGGACAGGATACGTTTCATGGGCGGATCCTCCTTTATATGAATGGTGAGCTGTGCCTGTAACAAATTCTACCATACGAGCACCGCGTATGCAAGAGAGGATTTCAGCCGGAGAAAACCGCGGCCGGCCCTCTCTCCGTCCCGCTGAATTTCGCCGGTTTTTCTTGACGGGAGAGCCGCGAGGCGGTATAATGAAAGCAGTGAAAGCCAAGGGAGGTGAGACAGGTGGACGGACTGAGTACGGGAGACAGTACCGGCTTATGGCCCCTGTCTCGCCGGACATAAGCAGGGGCTCGGTGCTGCTCTTTACTCCGCCTGTGATGCGTGAACCATCATCTGACAGGCATTTTTGACGTGCAGGAGAAAGGAGCGATACCCTTGGACGAGCAGGAGAAGAAGGATCTGGAGCAGGAGCCGCAGGAGACCGAAGAGACCCCCGTGGAGGAGCAGGAAGAGCGCGAAGAGGACACCTACGAGCATCCCGACTATGTGCAGGAGCTGATGGACATCATCCACGGCGAGCTCACGCCGGAGGAGAAGCGCGAGCGCCTGGACGACTACCACTACAATGACATCGCCTCGGTGCTGCCGCTGCTGACGCGGGAGGAGCGCCGCCGGCTCTATCAGCTGCTGGGCCCGGAGGAAGTTTCGGAGATCTTTGCCTACCTGGACGACGCCAGCGAATACCTGGAGGAGCTGTCCCCGGAGACCGCCGCCGACATCGTGGAGAACATGGACGCCGACGACGCCGTGGACGTGCTGGAGGATCTGGACGAGGCGCACCAGCAGGCGATCATCGAGCACATGGACGCCGAGAGCCGCGGCGACATCGAGCTGATCCAGTCCTACGAGGACGACGAGATCGGCAGCAAGATGACGACGAACTACATCGTCATCCACCGCGGCATCACCGTCAAGCAGGCCATGCGCTGCCTGGTCGATCAGGCGGCAGAGAATGACAACCTGCAGACCATCTACGTCGTGGACGAGGAGGACAAGTTCTACGGCGCCATCAGCCTGCAGGATCTGATCATCGCCCGGGAGTTCACCGACCTGGAGACGCTGATCACGACCTCCTATCCCTATGTGTATGACCATGAGACCGTCAGCGACTGCATCGAGCAGCTGAAGGACTACTCGGAGGACTCCATCCCCGTGCTGAACGGCGAGATGAAGCTGATCGGCGTCATCACCTCCCAGGACCTGGTCGAGGTCGTCGACGAGGAGATGGGCGAGGACTACGCGAAGCTGGCCGGTCTGACCGACGAGGAGGACCTGAATGAGCCGCTGCGGGCCAGCATCCGCAAGCGCGTGCCCTGGCTGCTGGTGCTGATGGCGCTGGGTCTGCTGGTCTCCTCCGTGGTCGGCGTGTTCGAGCCGGTGATGGCCGCCCTGCCGATTGTGGTGGCCTTCCAGTCCATGATCCTGGACATGGCGGGCAATGTGGGCACGCAGTCCCTGGCCGTGACGATCCGCGTGCTGACGGATGAAAACCTGAGCGGCAGGCAGAAGCTGGGCTTTGTGTTCAAGGAAGGGCGCGTGGGCTTTGTCAACGGCCTGATCCTGGGCGGCATCACGTTTGCCTTCGTCGGACTGTACATCCATCTGGCCAAGGGGCGGGCGCTGGGGGACAGCTACCTGATGAGCGCGTGCATCGCCCTGGCCATGCTGATCGCCATGGTGATCTCCAGCCTGACCGGCACGCTGATTCCCATGTTCTTCAAGAAAATCAAGGTGGATCCCGCCGTCGCCTCCGGACCGCTGATCACCACGCTCAATGACCTGGTGGCCGTGGTGGCCTATTACGGACTGATGGGCATCCTGATCAATGTGTTCCATCTGGCAGGATAAGGCCCGCGCTTTCGACATCAAAAGAAGCTCTCCGCTGATGGGAGAGCTTCTTTGCGTTATGGCGTTATGGGGAGTCAGGGGAGCGGACGGAGGGCGCCGGAGCCGCTTCGCATGCCGTAGATCGTGCGGAACTGGGTCGGCGTGCAGTTCTTGCTCTCGCGGAAGACGCGGTTGAAGGTTGCCACGCAGCCGAAGCCGCAGCTGACAGCGATGTCCCGGATCAGCAGGTTCGTCTGCACCAGCTGGCTGACGGCGGCGTTGAGGCGCGTCATCAGCAGATAGGCGGAGAACGAGATGCCGGCGAATTCCTTGAACGTGCGGGAGAAGTAGTACTTGGAGAAGCCGACGAAGCCCGCGACATCATCCAGGCTGATGGGATCCATGTAGTGCTCGCCGATGTAGATGATCGCGCTGTTCATGATCTCGGGATCGATGACGGCGCGGCGTGCGGGGGTCTTTTCCGCGACGGTCTGCAGGTACTTCTCGCCCAGCAGCGCGTAGGCCTGCGTCAGGATCGCGTAGCAGCGGGCGTTGAACAGGGGCGGCTTCTGGGCGTAGCAGGCGACGGCCTCCATCAGCAGCGCGCGCACCTGGCGGCCCGTCTCGGACTGCTCCCGCAGGTAGATGGGGTGCTGGAGCATGTCGCTGATGTGCTGGATGTCCCGCAGCGTGTACAGGAATTCCGGCTCGAACAGCAGGATGTAGCGCAGGGTGTCCTCGGACTCGCGCAGGGTGTGCTCCATCCCGGAGGGGACGATGAGCATTTCTCCCGTGCGCACGTGGTAGGTTTCATCCGGCAGATGGTAGATGGCCTCGCCCCGGTCGACCAGGATGATCTCGATCGCAGAGTGCATGTGATTCTCGAAGAAGCTGGCGACATTGGACGGCCAGATCCGGATGGTGGCATGCTCGCCGTAGGAGATGAATTCGTGCTTGCCGTTCAGAATGCGGAAGCCGGGCGGAAAGTGTTCCCGCCTCCCGCCGTCGTCGGACCGGCGGCTGCTCACATTGCTCCCTCCTTTCCGGGATACGGCAGGGCCGCGGTATCAGCCCTTCACGCTGCCCAGGGCCATGCCGGTGACAAAGTACTTCTGCAGGAAGGGATAGATGATCAGAATCGGCAGGGCGGTGACGACGGTCGTCGCGCACTGCACGGTTCTGGGGGAGACGCTCTGCCGCGCCAGCTGGTTGGCGGCGTCCAGGCTGCCGTTGGCCAGGTTGGACTGCTGACCGGCGGTGTTGATCTTGCCCATCAGGTAGTACTGCAGGGTGTCCAGCTCGCGATTGTTGGGGATGTACAGCATGGTGTCGAACCAGGAGTTCCAGGCGCCCACGGCCACAAACAGGGCCACGGTGGCCAGCACCGGCGCGCACAGCGGGAAGATGATCTGCCAGTAGATGCGCATGTCGCCGGCGCCGTCGATCCGGGCGGACTCGACCAGCTCGTTGGGCAGGCCGAGGATGTAGGTCCGGATGATGATCATGTTGAAGCAGGAGAACATCGTGGGGATGATGTAGACCCAGAAGCTGTCCGACAGGCCGAGCGTCTTGCTGATCAGCAGGAAGTTCGGGATCAGGCCGGCGTTGACGTACATCGTGACGACCATCACCAGCGTGATGAAGCGGCGCAGGATGAACTCCCGCCGGGAGAGGGCGAAGGCCAGCATGCCGGTCCAGAACAGGTTCAGGATGGTGGTGATGATGGTCTTCGCGCCGGAGACGCCGGCCGCCCGGTAGATGGTGGGCGTCAGGATCTGCTTGTAGCTGTCCGTGCTGAACTGGCGGGGCCACAGGCCGATGCCGCCGCGCGCGGCGTCCGTGCCGTCGTTGAAGGAGTAGGCCACCGTGTTCAGGACCGGATACAGCGTGATGAACATCAGGAAGACCAGGAGAATCACGTTGATGATCGGGAAGCCCAGATCCCGCTCATAGCGGAAGAAGTACAGCAGCACGAAGATCAGCACCAGCAGCAGCGCCAGCGAAACGTAGTGCACGATCCGCCACGCGGTGAAGCCGCCCTGCTTCTCCGGGAAGGAGACGGTGACGGTCTTGGCGTTGTTTCCCTTGCCGATGACATAGGAGAACTTGTCCGCGGGAACCTCTTCCCCAACCGCGGTGTCCTCCGCGGTGCCCATGGCCAGGTCGGTGGCGGCGCTCAGGTTGCTGACAACCACCATCTCGTCATCCTTCTGGCAGATCAGCACCGTCATGACCATGATGCCCACAATCATCACGCCGGCCGCGACGAGGGCGCACAGGCGGATGCTGCGGCGTTTCGGCTCGTTTTCCGAGAAGTCGCGGTTGCTCCGCTTCAGCTGGATGGTGAGCACAATGGCCGCCGCCGCCATCACGAGGATCATCAGGATGCGGATCAGGCGCAGCGTGTTCTTCTGCCCGTCCAGCTCCGCGATCTGCCCCTTGCTGCCGCGGGAGAGCCGGATCGCCTGGTCTGCGTCGTAGCCGAAGTTGTAGATCGCCAGATCCCCCAGCATGCCGGTGAGCGCCTCCGCGTCCTCCGGGGAGAGGCCGCTCAGGTCCGGCGTGCCGCTGAGCTCGTCCAGGGGGAGGAAGTGGGCTTCAATGCCCTTCTTCGCCAGCTTTTCGATGGTTTCCTGCAGCGCGTTGCGCTGGGAGACCGCCACATAGAGGCCCTTGCCGTCCCGCACATCCAGCGGGATCAGCTGCTTGTAGCTCTTCATGGCCGCGGCGTACTCGTCGGCCTCCGCCTCGGAGCAGTACACCAGCCAGTAGAGCTTGTCGGAGTCCTTGCCCGTCTGCTGGCCGACCTCCTGCAGCACATACAGGTGCTTGCCGTTCACGGTGGCCGTGCCGTAGCGGTCGGTCAGCTGCAGCTTGTTGGTCAGCTCAATGCGCTCGGCCGACATAGCCTCCCGCATGACCACGGAGCTCTCGTTCACCTTCAGGATGGAGGTGGCGGCCTGCTGGGATACCATGATCAGCATAACCAGCGCCAGCACGGCGACGGCTGCGATGAGCAGGCTCCAGCGGAGCTGCGCAGGACTCATGCGCATGCCGCGGCGCAGCGTATCGGGAAGCTCGCGCATTCCGCGGATATCGCCCATGCGGATCTGGGCGTTCATTTCATCTTTCTTGCTCACGATAACACCTCATTTCCGTCAGAGCAGCGAGTCGTCGCTGAGCCGCTTCGAGATAAAGTTGGCGCCTGTGAGCAGGACAATCGCCACAATGCTCTTGAAGATGCCGGCAGCCGTCGCGAGGCCGTAGTCGATCTGCTTGCCGGTGCCGTATTCGAGCACGTAGAGGTCTATGGTATATGCAACCTGCTGGGTGCCGCTGGATTTGAGCAGGTACTGAATCTCAAACCCGGTGTCCAGCAGATGCCCGATATTCATAATCAGCAGGATGATGAAGGTGGAGCGGATGCCCGGCAGCGTCACGTTGAGGATGCGCTGCAGCCGGCCCGCGCCGTCGATGGAGGCGGCTTCGTAGAGGCAGGGGTCAATCCCCGTCATCGCGGAGATATAGATGATCGTGCCCCAGCCAACCTCCTTCCACACATTGATTACGCCGACCAGCCACCAGAAGTACTGCGGCTGGCCCAGCCAGTCCGGTCCTTCACGCAGAATGCCGGAGCCGAGCAGGAGGCTGTTGAGCGGGCCCGGGGTGCGCTCGTTGCTGTCGAAGATGATCTTGGCCATGCCGACCACGATCACCATGCTCAGGAAGTGCGGCAGATAGGTGACCGTCTGCACGGTCCGCTTGAAGGCCTTCTGGCGCACCTCGTTGAGCAGCACCGCCAGCAGCACGGCCGAGACGGTGCCCATCACCAGGTTGATGAGGCTCATCGCCAGGGTGTTCCGGATCGCGCCTGTGAAGGGGATCGCGCCGGGCTTGAACAGGTTGATGAAGTTGTTGAATCCGTAATCTGCGGGATTGTCGCCGCGCAGGAAGGCGATCAGCGTGCCGCGCTCGTTGCTGATGTCCTTGAAGGCGTTCACCCAGCCGAACAGCGGCACATAGTTGAACAGGAGCACATACAGCAGCATTGGCACGGACATAAGCAGCAGCTGCCACTGTGTGCCAAGCCGCCGGAAAACGCTTGCTCTGCGGGTATTCAGCCGCCTGTCCTTTCCGTTTGTTACGCTCGTCATGTCCGCAGCCCCTTTCTGAAAAACCAGAGGGGAGAGGAACGCCTCTCCCCCCTGGGGTGTGATTTGCCAGTCAGAATCACTCAGTCACGTTGTCCAGAACCTTGTGAGCCTCGACAATCACGGCTTCCTGCATGAAGTTCGCGAACTCGGTCGCATAGGGCTCAATCTCGGCCACGAAGGCGTCCCACTTGGCGTCGAACTCCTCGGGAGAGGCCATGATCAGCTGCGGCAGCTGCTCATCCTGCACCTTCAGGAAGTTGTCGTGCGCGGTGGTGACGGGCGTGTAGTCGATCTGCCAGGCCTCGCCGTAGGGAGCCAGCTCGATCGGGGGATTCACGAAGTCGGCGAACTTGGAGTAGCCGTAGGCGCCCAGGAAGGCCTTGTCGTACTCGTTCATCAGACCGAACACGATCTCATCCTGGTTGCCGGGCTCCCAGCAGTTGCCGGCCTTGACGACTTTGTCGCCGATCTGGATGTCGTTCATGATCCAGCCCTGCTTCTTGGGGCTGCTCTGGAAGAAGCCGTCGGCCTTGTTGGCCAGCTTCCACTGGCTGTTCTGGGTGTTGGCATACTGCTCTTCGGTCATGGTCAGGCGGCCGTCTTCGGTGATGATGTAGTCCTCACCCTCGAAGCCCCAGTTGAAGATCATCTGCCATTCGTCGGACAGCATTTCTTCCCACATGGCGATGATGCGCTCGGGGCACTGGCAGGTGGTGGAGATGCCGAAGCCGCGGCGGACGTTCGGCAGGGAGCCGTTCAGATAGTGCTCCTCGATCTCGGCGCCGTTCACATAGTCCGGATCGTACACCAGGCCCAGGGCGACGTAGGTGCGGTCATACATCTGCTTGTCGGTCAGGGCGGAGGTGGCGGTGCCGAAGTCCCACGCCTGGTCGAACATGCCCAGCACGGTGCCGTTGGAGATGGCGGCGATGTACTGGTCATAGCTCATGGTGAAGGTGCTGCGGTCGATCAGGCCGGCCTGATAGACTTCGTTCAGCTTCTTGTAATAGGCCTTGGCATAGGGCTTGTCGATGAAGGTCTCGGTCTTGAATTCCTCGGCGGGATCGTTGCCGGTCACCTCGTAGTTCTGGTCGGTGACGCAGATGTACACCTCGCCGTCATTGGGGCGGCCCATCAGGTGCTGCACGGGGTTGATCAGGCAGAAGTGACGCCAGTCTTCGCACAGGATGGCGAAGCCGGTGTAGGGGGTGCCGTTCTCGTCGGTGGGGTTGGCGTCCAGGAAGCGCTCCAGCAGATCAAAGTACTGATCCATGGTCTTGATCTCAGGATAGTCATCCCACGCCAGAACCTGCTTCTGGATGAAGAAGGCGGGGCCGCCCACGGACAGGGCAATCTGCGGGCCATCCGGCAGACCGTAGTTCGGGATGATGTAGAGCACGTCGTTGCCCTCGGCATCCTTCTCGATCAGGCGGGCCTTCTGGGGCTCGATGTGCGCCCACAGGCGGGGCGTCTTCTCGGGGCTGATGTAGTCCAGCAGGTTGATCAGGGCGCCGCCGCTGATGATCAGGTCCGCGCTGTTGCCGCCG
>CAMNHF010000071.1 GCA_946538975.1 uncultured Clostridia bacterium
GCCGCACCATGCCCATCGCGAAAACCTACGCCATGGACGAGGTGCTGGCGGCCTGCCGGAATTATGTGGAAAAGACCGGCCGCCGGGTGATCTTCGAATACGCCCTGGTGGACGGCGTCAACTGCGAGGTGCGCCACGCGGTGGAGCTGGCCGGGCGGCTGCGGGGCTTTCAGTGCCACGTGAACCTGATCCCGCTCAACCCGGTGAAGGAGCGCGGGCTGCGCGGCGTGACCGAGGACCAGGTGCAGACCTTCCTGCGCACGCTGACGGAGCATCACATCTCCGCCACGCGCCGCCGGGAGATGGGCGACGATATCGAAGGCGCCTGCGGCCAGCTGCGCCGCAGCGTGCTGGAAAACGGGAGACAAGGGACGGGAAACATCGAATGAAAGGCATCCGGCAATTCATCCTCAGCAGGCAGCTCGCCAAGCGCCTCCGCCAGGAGCAGAGGGGCGGCGCGGGCACGGACAAGGAGGACAGGGCAATGCGGGAAGCGGCAGACGGGCTGACCTTTGTGATGCGCACGGACATTGGCATGGTGCGGGCTGTCAATCAGGACGCGCTGGTGCAGGATGGCCTCCTTTTCGGTGTGGCGGACGGCATGGGCGGCCACAAGGGCGGCGAGGTGGCCTCCGCGGAGGCGCGGGATGCGGTGCAGGGCGCGGTGCGGGGCAGGACCCCCGCCGAGGAGGCGCTGCGCGCCGCCGTGAACCAGGCCAACGAGCGGGTCTACACGATGTCCGCGGCGGATGAGCACCTGGCCGGCATGGGCACCACGCTCACCCTGCTGTGGGCGGGCCCTGCGGAGATGCTCATTGCGAATGTGGGCGACAGCCGCTGCTATCTGCTGCGCGGGGGCCAGCTCAGGCAGGTGACGCAGGATCACTCCTGGGTGGCGGAGATGGTGCGCATGGGGCTGCTGACGGAATACGAGGCGGCCCACAGCGACATGCGCAACATCATCACCCGCGCGGTGGGGCTGGATCCCGAGGTGGAGACCGACATCGTGACGGAGCAGCGCTGCCCCGGCGACCGCTGGCTGATCTGCACCGACGGCCTCTATGGCATGATGGAGGCAGAGGAGCTCCTGGGCGCGCTGCAGGAGGAATCGCTGGAGAAATGCGCGGATCAGCTGATGGCCGCGGCCATCGCGGGCGGCGGCTACGACAACATCAGCTTTGTGGTGGTGGATGACCGGAGGAAGGACGCATGACGGACAGAAGGCTCCCGGCCTCAGAAGAAGAGGTCATCCGGCGGGCGCCGTCCGAGCCGGTGCGCCGCTTCACCGAGCAGCTGGATCCAAACCACCCGGAGAAGCTGGTCGGCTATGTGCTCAATGACCGCTACCGCCTGGTGGAGCACCGCGGCACCGGCGGCATGGCCATCGTGTACCGCGCGCAGGACCTGCGCACCCAGCACGAGGTGGCGGTGAAGATTCTCCGCCCGGACAAGATGTCCGAGGATCCCTCCTACATCGAGCGCTTCCAGCGGGAGGCGGAGGTCGCGATGACGATGGATCACGCGAACATCGTCAACCTGCGCGACGTGGGCAAGGACGGCGACATGCGCTATCTGGTGATGGAGTATGTGCCCGGCCAGACGCTGAAGGAGCTGATCGAGCGGCGCGGACGGCTGACCGCGAAGGAGGCCGTCAGCATCTCCGTGCGCGTGCTGGCCGCGCTGCAGCATGCCCACAGCCATCACATCATCCACCGCGACATCAAGCCGCAGAACATCCTGGTGGACAACCGCGGCTACGTGAAGGTGGCGGACTTCGGCATCGCCCGCATCGTCACGAAGCAGACGCTGACGAAGGACGAGAAGGTGCTGGGCTCCGTGTACTACTACAGCCCGGAGCAGGCCCTGGGCAAGCAGGCCGACGAGCGCAGCGACCTGTACTCCGTCGGCGTGTGCATCTACGAGATGCTGACCGGCCGCGTCCCCTTCGACGGGGACACCAGCCAGTCCATCTCCTTCCAGCAGGTGACGCAGGATCCCACGCCCATCTCCGAGATCGTGCCGACGGTGAACGTGCTGGTGGAGCGCGTGTGCGCCATGGCCATGCAGAAAAAGCCGGAGAACCGCTACCAGTCCGCCTTTGACATGGCCAACGACCTCCAGCGGGCGATCCGCGGCCAGTCCGCGGGCATGCTGGCCCCGCCCCTGGCGCAGACGCCGCAGGTGACGCCGCCGGAGGAGATCACCACGGTGAAGCCCTCGCTGCTGGAGAGCGCCCGGGTGCGCATCAGCATGATCGACAAGCGGGTCCTGCTGCGCGTCGCCATCACGCTGCTGTCCCTGCTGCTGGTGGCTCTGGCCCTGTGGCGCGGCGGCACGGCCATTGTGGAGAACCTGGTCAATTCCACCACGGTGCCGGATCTGGTCTATCAGGATCTGGCGGCGGCCCAGCGCATCGCGGCGCAGAAAGCCCTGGAGCTGCAGATTGTGGAGACCTATGACCCGAACAGCGCGGCCGGCACGGTGATTCAGCAGGCGCCCGCGGAGGGCTCCCCGCTGAAAAAAGGCGACACGGTGGTCATCACGGTGTCGAAGGGCCCGGCCACCCAGGTCACGCCCAAGGTGGTCGGCATGACGCTGCAGGACGCGATCGCCGCGGCCCAGAAGGCGGGCCTCACGATCACCGTGGTCGAGACCGTCGTCAGCCCGGATGTGCAGATCGGCTTCGTGCTGTCCCAGGTGCCGGCGGAGAACACCTCCATCAGCAGCGATACGACGGTGCTGCAGGTCACGGTGTCCGGCGGACTCTCCGTGGTTCCGCAGGTCACCGGCTACAGCCTCGCGGAGGCCCAGACGATGCTCAGCGCGGTGGGTCTGGCGGCGTCCCCCTCCGTGCAGTACGTGGAGACGGAGGCGGAGGAGCTGCACGGCACCGTGGCGACCCAGTCGCTGGAGCCGGGCGCGCAGGTGATCCAGGGCACGGCGGTGACGCTCAGCGTCTATCGGGTGCCGAGCATGATGCACAGCGCGGAGCTGACGCTGAACCTGGAGGACAGCGAGGGGCTGCTCTCCGTGCGGGTGACGCTGGACGTGGGCGGCACGGAGGAAAAGGTGTTCCAGGCGGATTACACCGCCGACATGAGCCGCCATCCGGTCATCACGATTCAGGCCCAGGAGGCGGGCACCTACACCTACCGCGTGTATTTCAACAACATCTTCACCTATCTGGGCGAGATCACACTGGAGTAAACGGAGGATCCATGCTGCAGGGGACACTGCTGCGGGGCATCGGCAGCTTTTATACCGTGCTGGGGGAGGACGGGGAGACCTACACCCTCCGCTGCAAAAAGAAAATCCGGCGCGAACGGCTTTCGCCGGTGGCCGGGGACCGCGTCCGCTTTGTACCGGGCGAGGGCGAGGAGGACGGCTGGCTGGAGGAGATTCTGCCCCGGACCAGCCAGTTCATCCGCCCGCCGGTGGCCAATGTGTCGCTGATGCTGCTGGTGGCCGCGCCGGTGCCGTCGCCGGATCTGCTGCTGATCGACCGGCTGCTGGTGCAGTGCCGGATGCAGGGGCTCAGGTCGCTGCTGGTGGTCAGCAAGGCGGATCTGGACGACGAACTGGCGGAGCGGCTCCGAAAGCAGTACCGCGGCGCGGACTGCCCGGTTCTGGCGGTCAGCGCAAAGACCGGCCTGGGCCTGGAGGAGGTGCGGGAGGCAATGCGCGGGGAGATCTGCTGCCTGGCCGGCCAGTCCGGCGTCGGCAAAAGCACCCTGCTCAACGCCCTGCTCGGCACGCAGCTGGAGACCGGCGAGATCAGCCGGAAGATCAGCCGCGGCAAGAACACCACCCGCGCGGCGGAGCTGCTGGTGACCGGCGGCCTCACCGTGATGGACACGGCGGGCTTCAGCCTGCTGGAGCTGACGGGCGTGATGGATCCCGTGACGCTGAAGGACTTCTACCCGGAGTTCCTGCCGGCGGAGGGCAGGTGCCGCTTCCAGCCCTGCCTGCACGACCGGGAGCCGGGCTGCGCGGTGAGTGCCGCCGGCGCCGGGGGAGAGGTGGACGCGGAGCGGCTGGCGCGCTACCGGCAGCTGCTGCAGAGCGTCCGGGAAGCCTGGAAGGACAGATACCATTCCTCATAGGATCATCGCGGGAAACCGCAGGGCATGAAAGGAGCGGTCTGCATGCAGGTGGCGCCGTCGATCCTCGCCGCGGATCAGCTGCATCTGGAGCAGGAAGTCGGCCGGATGATCAAGGCCGGCTGTGATCTTTTGCATGTGGACGTCATGGACGGCCACTTTGTGCCGAATATGAGCTTCGGCCCCGGCATGGTGCTGGCCCTGCACGCCCGCTTTCCGGAGCTGCGGCTGGATGTGCATCTGATGTTGGACAATCCGGCGGACTACCTGCAGGTGTTCGCGAAGGCGGGGGCCTGGGGCATCACGGTGCACGCGGAAATTCCCGGCGGGGCGGAGAACTGCCTGCGGGAGATCCGCGCCCTCGGCTGCAGCGCCGGCCTGGCCCTCAAGCCCGCCACCCCGGCCACCGCGGTGACGGAACTGTTCCCGCTGACGGACATGATGCTGGTGATGACGGTGGAGCCGGGCTTTGGCGGTCAGCATTTCAACAGCGCCATGCTGCAGAAGCTGTCGCACCTGCGCGCCCTAGGCTGGACCGGCCTCTTCGAGGCGGACGGCGGCCTGCAGCTGTCCAACCTGCCGCTGCTGGCCGCCCACGGGCTGGACGTGGCCGTGATGGGCACCGCCATGTTCGGCAGCGACGATCCGGCCCGGGACATCGCGAGGATTCATGAGATGTGATTCGGGCGGCAGACTCCCTCTTCAGAGAAACTGTGAAGCCCAAAAGAAAACGGCGCAATTCACGCCGTTTTTGTTTTTATCAACGGCCCTTCCAGCGGCTTCGGAGGGCGCGGAAGCGGGCCTTGTCCTCCGGCGATACCCGGAAGCTGTCGCAGATCTTCTGGATGGCCTTCCCGGCGATCGCGTACGGCAGCTCCGCCTCGCTGAGCCAGCTGTGCACCTCCGCGGGGAAGAAGACCGCCAGCTCGGCCAGCAGCCAGGCCTCGCCCATCTGCACATAGTAGTGGCCGTCGTCGTGGAAGAGGGACAAAAGCGCTCCCAGCCGCTCCGGCTGCCGGCACTGGCGGGAGATGAACATCACGTAGCCCCACCGCCGGATGAACGGGTCGCCGCTGCGCACATAGCCCCGGCTGAGCGTCAGCGCCTGCCCGAAATCGGCGTCGCGGACAAAGTCGATGTTCTCGTCCGTATGCCACCAGTCCGAGAAGAGCAGGTTGCGGTCGAGCCACGCCAGGCGCGCGTCCGGATCGCGCAGCTGCAGGAGGCTGGTGTGGAAATAGATGCGGTGGAACTGCTGCTCCTCCAGCACAATGCCGCGCAGACATGATACATCCTGCTTCTCCCGGACGTAGCGGCGGATCAGCCGATCCACATCGGCGGTCTTATAGCCGGCAGGCAGGGCGTTGAGATCCGCCTGCACCCTTTCGCGCGTGAGCATGGTCTGCCTCCCTTATGGCTTTTGCATGCAAACGGCCGGCCGGAACATGCCGCCCGGCCGGCCGTGGTGGAATCAGTAGTTGATGTTCAGGTCGCCGACGCTGACCCACACGCGGCGGGTCTGGGTCGAATTGGACGGCGTGTATTCGAACTGCGCGTAGCCGTTCTCAATGTTGTACACAGTGCCGATCGTGCCGGAGGGGATGCTGCTGTCGTACTTCGTGTAGTAGTTGCCGGGGCCCCACCAGGCGGCCGTGCTGCGCGTGACGCGGGCCGAGCCGGTCAGGGTGTCCAGCTCCACGTTTTCCAGGTTGACGTTGACGCGCTTCACGCCGGTGTAGGCGCGGCGGGGCGTGCCCTTGTACTTGAACTCCACCTGCACCCACCAGATGCGGTTGCGGGAGTCAAAGGCGCGGGAGATGACCGTGATCGGGTCGCCCGCGGCGAAGTAGGAGCCCAGCTCGGTGTAGGTGGTGCCGGGGCCGGAGCGGGTCGCCAGGCGCTGGCTCAGCGTGGTCTGGATGGGCTGACCGGCCGTCGAGGTCCAGGGCGGCGCGGTGATGGACGGCGGGGTGGTGATGGTGGTCGTCGAGCTGCTGCTGCCGGGCGGGCAGAACAGGATGTCGGAGATCGTGATGTAGTGGGTGTAGGTGTCGCCGGCCTTCCAGCCGCTGACGAACAGGTCGATCTGCGTCACGTTGGAGACGGACTGGGGCAGGGCCAGCTTCTGGTAGCCGTAGAACCAGTCGGAGGAGACGGTGTACGGGTCGTACACGTCGTCCAGCAGGTAGGCGTAATCCCGCGTGGTGCTGCCGGTGTACACGCGCAGCTTCACCTGCCGGGGCCGGGCATGGGCCCAGAAGTCTTCCTCGCTGATGTAGCTGCCGGCGCGAATCCACACGGCGCCCAGGGTGAAGCCGTAGAAGTGGAACGTCGCCTCGGGAATCTCGTCGTGGGACAGCGTGGACCAGCCGATGTGCTGCCAGTTGGTCGCGGCGTTGTCGTCCAGGGCGTTGCGCACGCTGGTCTCGCTGATGCCGGACTGCACGTTGGTGCTGTACGGCTTCACGCTCTCCGGCGTCGGCTGCGTGCTGACGACCGTCTCGGTGCTGACCAGCGTCGCGGCGCCAGCGGGCACGGCGCCCAGCAGCAGCGCGGCGCACAGCACGAGGGCCAGCAGGGTTCTCGTGGTCTTCATGGTGATCCTCCCTTTCCACAGGCACGTATTGTTGAAGCGCATTGTGAAGCATATGGAAGCGGTACGGTTTCATTGATTCGACGAAACAGGGCTGCTCTTTCTTCCCGCCCGCGGGGGAAAATCGCGGCTTCAGGGGAGATGGGCCAGCTGCCTGGCCGCGTCGAGAAGCTGCTCCCGCTGATTCCCGGTCTCCCCGGCCATCACGCGCTCCAGCAGAGCCTGCAGCACCTCGCCGATCCGGGGACCCTTCGGGATGCCCAGCGCCATCAGATCGCGGCCGTTCACCGCCAGCGAGCGCAGGGAGAAACAGGGCTGCTTCTGCAGGAGACTGTCCAGCGCGCCCAGCAGCTCCGCCGCCCACTGATCCGCCTCCTCCGGCGGCCGCACGCCCTTGCCCGCCTCGTCGGCCCGGTGCACCTCGATCAGCTGCCGCAGGGCCTCCTCGCCGAAGCGGTTCAGCAGCCGGGTCAGCGCCTGCTCGCCGGGCTGGATCGGCGCGTCGTGATGCGCGATCAGCAGCAGCACGCGGTCGCGGGTGGCGGTATCCAGCCGGAGCCGCTCGCAGACCGCCTCCGCCAGCTGCACGGAGACCTTCGCGTGCCCGTAGGCGTGGCCGATGCCCTGCTCATCCACGGTGAATACCCGGGGCTTGCCGCTGTCGTGCAGCAGCATGGTCAGCCGCAGCGTCTCCGTGGGCGCCGCGGCCCCGACGGTGCGGATCGTGTGCTCCCACACGTCCCACCGGTGGTAGGGCGTCCGCTGATCGAAGCCCACGCAGGGGGCGAGCTCCGGCAGCAGGAAGGTGATGACGTCGGGATAGGCACGCAGGATGTCCTCGGCGCCTGCACCGCACAGCAGCTTGCTCAGCTCCACGCGGATGCGCTCCGCCGCCACGCGCCCGAGATCGCGGTGCTTTGCATGGATGGCGCGGGCCGTCTCCTCCTCGATGGCGAAGCGGTAGACGGAGGCGAAGCGCAGGCCCCGCAGCATGCGCAGGGCGTCCTCCTCAAAGCGGGCCATCGGGTCGCCGACGCAGCGGATCACCTGCCGCCGCAGATCCTCCTGGCCGCCGAACAGGTCAATCAGCCCGTCCTCGGGATTCCAGGCCATGGCGTTGACGGTGAAATCGCGCCGGGAGAGATCCTCGCGCAGCTCGGACACGAAGGAGACCGCGTCCGGGTGGCGGTGATCCGTGTAGACGCCGTCGGTGCGGTAGGTGGTCACCTCGAAGGGCTCGTGATCCAGCACCACGGTCAGGGTGCCGTGCTTCAGCCCGGTGTCGACGGTGTGCCAGCCCTCGAAGACGCGGCGCATCTCCTCCGGGCGGGCATTGGTGCAGATATCCCAGTCCTTCGGCGCGCGCCCCAGCAGGGAATCCCGCACGCAGCCGCCCACGGCGCTGGCCTCCCAGCCGGCCTCCCGCAGCCGCCGCATGACCCGCGCCGCGTTGCCCGGAATCCGCAGCTCTGTCAATCTCCGCACCTCCTTGTCGCTGCCTCCATTATAGGCGGTTTTGGACGGTTTTGCAATGGCTTTCTCCATCCTTGCCCGATGCGGGGAATGACATGCGTGACAGATTGTGACGAATGGCGTTTCCGGTGTTTTCCTTTTCGGGAAAATATGGTATGATAACCCCGTACCCGGCGTCAGCGGGACGGCCGGGGCCCGAAGGCGATTTCAGGAGGCTTCATATATGCTTTGTCCATTTTGCGGCGCGTACGCGCGGGAAGAGGATGTGGTCTGCCCGCAGTGCGCCAAGCTGCTCCCCCGGGGGACGAACCGGGATACCGGCGTGCGCGCGATCCGGCAGGGCCGCCGGGCCCGCCAGGAGGCAGAACACAGCCGGGAGGCGGCGGAGGAAAAGCCCGCCATGGCGAACGAACGGCAGGGGCAGGGCCGGGCCTGGGTGGACCCGGAGACGGCCCGCTTTGCCGATACCGAGGTGCCGGTGTTCACCGGCGCGGAGATCTACGATGAAAACGGCCGCCCGGTGACGGTGGACGGCCTGGACCGCCCTCGCCGGGAGAGCTACGGCGAGGCGGCCTGGGACAGCACCGTGCAGCCCTCGCCCCGGCGCCGCCGCAAGGAGCTGGGCGGCAGGGGCACCAACTGGTGGAAGATCGGCATCGCCCTGGGCGTGCTGGTGTTCCTGCTGGCCATCGGCGGGGTGGCCTGGCTGCGCTACAGCGACGCGGGCCAGCGGTATCTGGCCGCCTGGGGCATGGACACGGTGTCCTCCGCCTACTGGCAGGTGGGCGAGGAGAAGATGAACACCGGCGACATGACCGGCGCGATCGCGGACTTTGAGCGCGCTGCGGCCATGGACGCCGCGGCGGGGGAGGAAGCGGAGGTCAACGTCACCGGCCTGCTGCTGCTGGCCACCTGCTATGAAACCCTGGGCGGGGAGAACACCGCCCTGGCGGAGGCCATCTACACCGATCTGTACACCAATGTGGTGCCCTCCGCGCCGGAGGCCTATGAGAACGAGATCCGCGTGATGCTGGCCAGCGGCCGGCAGGTCGAGGCGGCCGAGCTGATGCGTCTGGCCTGGGAGAAGACCGGCAGCAAGGTCTTCCTGCAGGAGCGGCGCGAGCTGCTGCCCGCCCAGCCGACGGTCGACCGGACGGCCGGCAACTACGAATACAAGATCAACATCAACCTGGCCTCCCCGGAGGGCTATGAGGTGTATTACACCTTCGATCCGGAGCTGCCCCTGGAGGAGGGCTGGACGCTGGCGGACGGGCCGATCCTGCTGGATGAGGGCACCTGGAAGCTGCGCGCCGTGTGCGTGAACGGCGACCTGGTCTCGGACACGCTGGCGGCCAGCTACTTCGTCAGCCTGCCTTCGCCCCAGCAGCCCTACGCCCACCTGGCCCCGAACACCTACAAGAAGCGGCGGACCGTCGCCCTGTCGCCCGGCGTGGACAACCGCCTGAAGCCGGGGGAGGACATGACGAAGGAGAAGGACATCACGATCTATTACACGATCGACGGCTCCATCCCCAACGCGGACAGCCCGATCTACAGCGGCACGCCGATCTCCCTGGGCACCGGCTGGGTCACGCTGCACGCCATCGCCGTCAATGGCTACGGCAAGCAGAGCACGATGCTGGAGGTGCAGTACAAGATCGACGTGAAGCCCTACCCGAAGACGGCCTACGTCACTGGCGACACGGCCAACGGTGTGAAGCTGAACGCCACCCCCTGGGACGACTTCCGCGCCTCCTTCGGCGATCCGGAGCGCTACGAGGATGTGAACCTGGGCAATATCGGCGCCTGCCGCCGCTTCTTCTACCCCTGGGGCTTCGCGACCTTCACCCACAAGGACACCACGATGCTGCTGGTGGAGCTGTCCTTCCGGCACACGCTGGCCGGCCCGCGGAACACCCGCGTGGGCGACACGAAGCAGGATGTGCTCAGCCAGTTCCGCGACAGCGGGCAGGTGGCCAGCGCCTCCGGCAACCGCGGCCTGTACTCCACCAAGGACGGTACCGGCAAGATCTACCGCCAGGAGGACGGCACCGAGATCATCCGCTACGTCGCCTACACCGCCGACGGCCACTACTGGCGGCTGGATTACAATCTCAATGCCTCCGGCGTGGTCACCTCGATCTACGAGCTCTTCATTCCGTAATTCTCTCCTCAGCCATCCGCCGACCTCCCGGGAGGGGCGGATGGCTATTTGCCTTTTGGCCTTCCGTAGCGGGCGGAAGGGATGGATGTGACAAAAGTGGGAAATGGATTACGAAAACGAGAATAATGTGAATGAAATATGTGTATCTGGTGGGAGATATATTACAAATATAATACGAATATGCGCATCCGGTGGGAATTGCCAAAACCCGCCTGCCGCGCGGCGCTTCCGGAGCAGGCGGCGCGGCAGACGGGCGTGTGGAGGACAGCGTGCGGGAAATGGATTGTTTTTCCGCAATTCGTATGGAAAAGCAGGAATATTCAAGATAACGGAGAATGAATATACGTCCCCTTTGGACTTTGCGCAGAGGAGCGAAAGCATGAGCAGATTCGTCATCTTTACCGACGCCAGCGCGGATCTGGCGCAGGAGACCATTGAACGCGAGGACATCCGGTTTATCCCGATGAACTGCACCCAGTCCGGCCAGCCGGTGACGCTGACGGGCCTGGAGAGCGAGGAAGAAGTCCGCAATTTCTATGTGCAGATGCGCGGCGGCGTCAATTTCTCCACCAGCCAGATCACGCCGAAGGAGTACGAGCACGCCTTCCGGCCGGTGCTGGAGGCGGGGCAGGACATCGTCTACATCGCCCTGTCCAGCGGCCTGACCAACACGGTGGACAGCGCCAACCTGGCCCGCGAGAAGCTGGCGGAGAAGGTGCCTGGCGCGCGGCTGTACGTGGTGGATTCCCTGTCCGCGACGGCCGGCATGGGCCTGCTGCTGGAAAAGGCGGCCGCCCTGCGCGCGGAGGGGCTGGACGCGGCGGAAGCGGCGGCGCGGCTGACGGAGCTGGCGTCCCGCGTGTGCCATGTGTTCCTGGTCAGCGACCTGATGCACCTGAAGCGCGGCGGCCGGCTCTCGGCGGCCTCGGCGGTGATGGGCAGCGTGCTGCACATCTGCCCCATCCTGATCATCGACGGGAACGGCAAGCTGGAGGTCATCGGCAAGAAGCGCGGCGCGAAAGCGGCGGTGCGGTTCATGGTGTCCTGCTTTGAGCAGAGCCGTGATCCCGGCGAAACGGCGGCCTACTGCGCCCACAGCGACGCCCCGGCCATCGTGCAGAGCCTGCAGGCGGAAGCGCTCCAGGCCGCGCCGGAGCTCCAGCTGCGGATCCACTCGCTGTGCCCGGTGATCGGCGCCCACACGGGGCCGGACATGGCCGCCATCGTCTTCTTCGGCGACCGGAGCCGGCTGGAGGCCGCGAAAGACTGAGCAGGCAGCAGAAAACCTCTTTCCCACGGGGATCAATCGCACGATCCCGGGGAAAGAGGTTTTTCATTGCCGTCTTACTGCATCAGCGCGTCGGCCAGGGCATCCAGCTGCGGCTGGTCGGCGGCCTTCACGGCGCCGCGCAGGGTCACAACGGGCTCCAGCACGGTGATGTCCTTCATGCCCTCCAGCAGGCCCTTCATGGTCTTCGCGGCCATCGGCGCCCAGGAGCCGTTCTCCACGAGGCCCACGGTGCGCTTCTGCCAGTTCTTGGCCTGCAGGTGGTGCAGGAAGTCCTCCATGAAGGGCATCACGCCCGCGTTGTAGGTGGAGGCGCACAGGACCACCTTGCCATAGCGGAAGGCGCAGCTCAGCGCTTCGGACACATCGTCGCGCGCCAGGTCGCACAGCAGGATCTCGGGGCAGCCCCGGTTGTCCAGCTTGTCGGCCAGCTGCTCCGCGGCCAGCTCGGTGTTGCCGTGCAGGGAGGCAAAGGCGATGAACACGCCGTCGCTCTCGGGCGCATAGGTGCTCCACTTCTGATAGAGCTCCAGCGCGTGCGGGATGGCGTCGCTGAGGGCCGGGCCGTGCAGGGGGAGAATCTCGCTGATGGTGAGGCCGGCGGCCTTTTTCAGCACCGCCTGCACCTGCGGGCCGTACTTGCCCACGATGTTGAAGTAGTAGCGGCGGGCCTCGTCGTCCCAGTGCTCCGGATCGGTCTGCGGATCCATGTCGATGCCGCCGAACTTGCCGAAGGCGTCCGCGCTGAAGAGCACCTGGCAGTCCGCGTCATAGGTGAACATGACCTCCGGCCAGTGCACCATGGGTGCGGTGACGAACTGCAGCGTGTGCCGCCCGAGGGAGAGGGTCTCGCCCTCCTTGACGACCAGCCGCGCGGCGCTGCCGAGGACGAAGTAGTTCTCCAGCAGCTGGAAGGTCTTCGCGTTGCCCACGAGGGTCACGCCCGGCCAGGCGTCCAGCACCGCGCCAATGGAGGAGGCGTGGTCCGGCTCCACATGGGAGACCACCAGATAGTCCAGCGCGCGCCCGTCCAGGGCGGCGGCGAGATTCTGCATGAATTCGCTCTTTTTGCGGACGTCCACTGTGTCCATCAGGCAGGTCTTCTCGTCCCGGATCAGCCAGCTGTTGTAGGAGATGCCGTGGGGCACCTGATACTGGCCTTCAAACAGATCAATGTCGTGGTCGTTGACACCGAGGTACACATAGTCCTCATTGTGCATGGCGGCTTCCTCCTTCGGCGGCCTCTCCGGGCCGCGCTGTCACTATTATACACGCTGGGCGCGGTTTCGGCAATCACAAATAACCGCGGCACATTTCCCCGCACTGCTCCCAGAGCGACCGGGCCAGCGCGCCGTCCGCGTCCTCGCACCAGACGCGGTAAGGCTTTTCGGCGCTGTACATGCCGCCGGGCACAAAGTCCTCTCCCGGCGTGCCCGTGGCGAGGCGAACCAGCCGCCGCGCGCTCTTCTCCGGCGGGATGGTGAAGAGGTACTTCAGCGGCGTGTGGTAGCCGATGCGGAAGAGCAGGGTGGAGTCGGTGCCGAAGTTGCTCCGCACGATGCCCGGCTCGAAGGCCACGGCGCTGATGCCGGCGCTCCCGCAGCGGCGCTGCAGCTCCCGGGTGAACAGCACGTCCGCCAGCTTGCAGTTGCCATAGGCTCCGGCGGGGGTGTATTTCTTCTCGCTGTTCAGGTCGTGGATGTCGAAGCCCCGGCCGAACAGGTTGCTGGCGATGGAGGAGGTCTGAATCACCGTGGCGCGCCGCTGCGCCAGCACGTCGGCCAGTAGGCGGGTCAGCAGGTAGCCGCCCAGCACGTTGAGCTGGAAGGTCTTCTCAATGCCGTCCTCCGTCAGCGTGCGCTCAGCCGCGATGCCGCCCGCGTTGTTGCACAGCACGTCGATGGGGCCGGCCTCGCGCAGGGCCGCGGCCAATCGGGCCACCTCCCGCAGGCGGGTGTAATCCGCGAGGAACCAGCACACGCCGGCCTCCTTCGCGAGGCGCTCGGCCTTCTCCCGGCT
>CAMNHF010000072.1 GCA_946538975.1 uncultured Clostridia bacterium
CAATTCGTTCCGTTTTTGCTGCAGCCGGCCGGGCTGGCCCTCCAGCACGGGAAAGACTGCAGGTGGGCAGCCCTTCGACTCGAGAGTTTGTGCCACCAGCATCCGGAACTCTTCGAAATAGCTGCGCTCTCCGGAATGGCTCGCCCAGGCATGATTCAGGATCCGAAAACTCTCCCTGTCTCCATCAGAATCGTAGAGCAGGACAGATTCGCCGCCATCACTGATCCCCCAAACAGTATGATGATAAAACAGTCCCAGATGAACCTCCAAACGAACAACCCCGGGGGTTTCACTGCAAACCGCCTGTACCTTCTCCGCAATGTATTCCGCAGCCTGAACCAAATCATTGTTCATGGGCATATCCTCCATTTTGCCAACGCTGAAGACCAGCACAAGGGAGATCAAGAGAAGCAGAATGATACATTTGCTTTTCACTGTCATTTCTCCTCCCACACCCCAAAACGGGATGCGCCGCGTCATTTGGCACATCCCGTTCTCTGTTTGTTACGCTCAGCGGATCCGCCACTTCTGGGCGATGGAGATATCCCGCTCGGCCTCGGAAGTGTACTCGCCCGGGTCGGTGACCAGCTGCAGCCGGGCCATCATCTGGGGACGATAGCGGGCCGCGAAGTCCTGCGCGTAGGTCTTCCAGTATTCCAGCGCCTTCTCCAGATGGGCGACGCTGGCCTCCTGATGGGTCTTGTCCTTGGTGGCATTGTACAGCCCGATCTCGGCGGCGCCGTAGAGCTTCTCGCTGTAGTAGAAGCCCATCTCCGCCTGCAGCTGCTGGTCCTTCACCATGGACCAGAATTCCCGCTGGGCGGGGCCGGTGAAAGTCTCCGGTTCGTCCGCGAGGAGGACGTCCACGCAGGACATGGCGGCGGCCGCATAGCCGTTCAGCGCCTCCGCCGCCTGCAGCGGGGTCTGCTCCTCGAAGCTCTCCTGCCCGGCGGCCACGGCCTCCGCCCACTCCGGGATGTTCATGACGCCGCCGCCCGCCAGGTTGTTCTTTGCGTTGGCCCAGGTCTTCACCGTGAGGAATTTGAAGGCGGTCTTGTGGGTGAGGCACATCTCCGGATAGTAGGCGTCGGTGTCGATCCAGTAGAAGCGGGCCACCTGGGGGACGATCTTCCCCGCGCTCAGCATGGCGTCGAACAGCAGATCGGTCTTCTCCCGCGGCACCGCGCCTTCAAAGTGCTCCGCCATCAGCGCCCGGAAGCAGTCGTTGTCCAGGTCCGGATTGTAGCCCAGGCGGCCCAGCAGGGCGTACTCATACCAGTGCTTCCGGATGTGCTGCTGGCCGTACTCCTCGGGATCCGTGCTGGTGTAGTCCCGGCCGAAGATGTAGCCGTCCGCCCCGAAGAAGAAGCCGCGCAGTTTGCTGCTGTCCGGCATGTTCGCCACATAGTCCCGGATGAAATCGGGGTCGCCCCAGCGGGCATAGTACATGTCGTCCCAGCGGACCTCCAGCCAGGTGCGGAGATCTGCCGGCAGGGAGTTCAGGGTGTCGTCGGCAAAGTGGGGCGTGGTGGAGGAGTGCATGTGGGCGAAGGAATACTTGTCGCTGAAGTCCAGCACGCCCCTGAAGTCTGCCCAGGTGCTGCGCAGCTCCTCGAAATCATACACCAGGTGGCGGCGGTGGATCAGGGTGAACGCACGGCCCGGGTTGTTCTCCAGGGCGGCGTTGATGCCCCGGCCGTAGGTGTCGTACAGCCACTCCTCATTGTTGTTCTGAACCATGGACCAGTCCATGTTCTCTCCGGCGGAGAAGCCGATGCCGTCCAGGTCGGGATAGGTCTCCACCATGGCCTGCACGGACTGGCGGAAGTAGTCCCGGGTGATTTCGTTCTCCGCGTCGTCGGTGATGCCGTACTTGCCGTTTTCGGCGTAGGTGTAGATGTTCCAAGTAAAGATGTAGAACTTGATGCCCCGGCTGTGGGCGTAGGCCATGACGTCCTGCCAGAAGGCGATCTTCTCGTCGATGGAGATGGTCTTCACCACCTCATAGTTCTCCCAGTGCTCCGGGCGAACCATGTCGGTGGCGGTGCCGTTGTAGCTGCCGTCCAGGGGCAGAGTCATCCGCCAGACGTCATCCAGGGCCACGTCCGGATAGTCCGCCAGCTTCACCATGGAGGGGAAGGGGTTCAGGTTCCAGATGGAGAGGGTGTTGAAGCGGTTCCGGGCCAGCTCGTCGATGTACTCCGTCCAGAAACCCATGTCCCACATGTTTTCGATGTTCAGCTGGGCGGCGTCCCCGGCGTCGGTGTAGCTGGGGGTGCGCATGTCCAGGGGAATGTTGAACTTGATGCCCCGGTTCAGGACACAGGGTCTGCCCTCCGCGGCGTGCACGCCCTCCAGACCGTTCGAGAAGGCGATCTGCTCCGCCACCTCCAGGCCGCCGTACATCAGGCCGTTGGCGTCGCCGCCGGTGACGGTGACGGTTTTCCCATCCACCCCGATCCGGTAGGCCTCATACCCGAGGGCTTCGTCGATGGTCTCCAGGGAGATGGTCCAGTCCCCGGCGATGTCACAGCCGGCGGCGGCCGCCTCGATCTCCCCCTTGGCGAAGACCGCCTGGGGCAGAGCAGCACTGACAGCGACGCTTCCGCCCTCGGCCCACCCGATGGCGGCCAGCAGGTTCACCATCAGAAGAAGAGTACAGAAAACACACATGCTTCGTTTCATCCCGTACCTCCGTTTTCCCGGCACCGCGGCGTCAGTTCGCGCCTCCGGCAGCCCTGTAGTCCTCCAGCGCCTTCAGGACGGCCTTCTTCCGCGGTTGGCTGATCCTCAGCTCGGTGCCGTCCATCAGGAAGAGGGTGTAGCCCTTCACGCCATCGGCGAAACGGAGATTCACGAGACAGTAGTTGGACACGCGGACAAAGCCCTTCCCCTGCAGCTCCTTCTCCAGGCCGGAGATCGTCCGGAATTCGGAGTAGGTACCGTCGAAGGTGTGGAAGGTCAGGAGGTGATCCTGGATGTCCGCGTACTTCAGGTCCCGGATGCTGATGCGCGCCGTGCCGATGCCGGTGGAGACGGAAACCGCGTCCCCGTCGCTGTCGTTCAGGTGGCGCATGGCCTTGGTCATCTTCAGCGCGAAGTTGTAGTACTGCACCGGCTTGACGATGTAGTCCAGCGCCTCCACGTCGTAGCTGGCCACGGCGTACTGGGTGAGACTGGTGACAAAGATGAGCAGCACCGAGCTGTCCAGCGCCCGGATCCGCCTGGCCGCCTCCATGCCGTCCATGTCCGGCATCTGGATGTCCAGGAAGATGAGGTTGTACTCCGCCCGGTAGCGGTCCAGCAGCAGCAGGGGCGTCTCGTAGGTGTCGACGGTGAAGCCCACGCCGTTCTCCGCACAGAAGCGCTCGATATAGCTCTTCAGCATATCCCGCGCCCGCGCCTCGTCCTCCACGATCGCCGCATGCAGGGCCATCCCTGTCACCTCCTGTCTCTGTGTATCTCCGGGCTCATCATAACGGATGGGAGACGGGGGAAAAAGCGAAATTTCGCAGACTAAAGGTTTTTTCCGCAGATTAGGCGGAGGGCAGGGGAATCACAATCATCAGCGTGAAAATGTCCTTCTGGGTCTGGATGCTGATGGAACCGCCGTACTCCTCGGCGATGTAGCGCATGGACATGGTGCCGAAGCCGTGGCGGTGGGCGTCCTGCTTCGTGGTGCCGCCGCTCCGGACCGTCGTGCCGTCGAAGAAGTTGGTCAGCTCGATCTCCGCGTGGCTCCCCGTCTTCCGCACGGAGAGGCTGATGACCCGCTTTTCCGGATCCTCCAGCTTCTTGACCGCCTCCACGGCGTTGGAGAGGGCGTTGTTGAACAGGGTGTAGATGTCCCGGGTCCGCATGAAGCTGAGGCAGGCGCCGTCCGCCAGGCAGCTGAGCTGGATGTTCTCCTTCTGGCAGGTGAGCTGGTTGATCCGCAGCACCACGTCCAGCACCTCGCTGCCGGTCTTGATGTTGGAATCATAGAATTCCATGGCGTCCCGCAGCTCGGCGATCTCCCGGTCCGTAAGCCGGCCGGCGAAGTCGTCCAGCTGGTGCCGCAGGTCGTGGCAGCGCATGTTGATGAGGTCAATGTTCTCTTTTAATTGGAAGTAACGCTTCCGCTCCTCCGAGAGCACCTGGTCCATGATGAGCTTTTCCGTCCTGGCCCTGCTGCGGAAGGCCAGGTCGTTGCAGAAGTAGAGGATGAACATCGAAACCGTGATGATGTGCAGCCGGTACAGGAGCAGGGAGGAAGGGTCGTCCCGGAGCAGCAGCGCCCGGAGGCAGTCGGCGGCCGGGTGAAACAGCAGACAGATCACTGTCATGACGACGGTGGCCGTGCGGCTGTCTTCGTCCAGTTCCTCGAACCGGCTGTAGCGGAAAACCAGGAAGAGCAGCCATACGAAGAGCGTCGTGACGGCGAAGAAAACCAGCCAGTCCCAGACGGTGGTTTCCTCCGCAAAGCGGAAGAGGGAGATGCCCGTCCGCTCGTCGCCTCCGGCGGCCTTCAACAGGAGGTAGTACAGGCAGTTGGCGATCTCGCCCGCCGCGATGGCCGCGCAGATCACCCGGAAACGGGACAGCATGCCCCCTTCCGCCACCGCCAGGATGATCAGGACAGGCAGCGCATACTTGCAGGCTCCGACAAAAAAGCGGGTAAACAGCGTGTCTGCACCGGCACGGATCCACGCAAAGCCGACCGCGGCCGCCAGGCACAGCAGCACGGCCAGCACGGTGCGTAGCGCCGCATGGTCCTTTTTCTTCAGCGGCATCAGGAAAATCAGCGACGCGATGATGATGCGGAGGCCGTTGTTCATCTGAAGATACAGATGATACTCAAACTCCCGCCCCGCGATATCCGGAAGCATCGGCACGAAGGATCTCCTCCCCGCGTTTATTCTGTCGGTATGCACATTTTACCATCCGGAACGGCCTGCCGTCAACGGATTTCTTTAGTCTGCGGAAAAGGTTTTTAGTTCACGAAATATGCATTGCGCCGCCCGGTTCCGCCGGATATGATGAGCCTGCAACGAGCCGCCGAGGCGGCAGAATGAAGGAGGATTCACCCATGAAGAAAGTCATCGCGCTCATCCTTGCCATCGCCATGATCCTCACCCTGGCCATCAGCGTCACCGCCGAGGAAGGCCCCGCCGTCAAGTATCAGCTGGTGGGCACCTACCGCGAGGACGGCGAGTATGCCGCCCGCATGAACACCGCCTTCCTGGTGGAACTCTACGAGGACGGCACCGTGTCCGTCGACCGCTTCCTGTTCGCCGCCGGCGACAACTCCGACTTCGCGGCCAATACCGCCTATGCCGCCGGTTACATGACGGGCACCTGGGAGGCCGTGGAGAAGGACGGTCTGGACGCTTTCAAGATCGACGTGCACTGCGTGGACGACACCGGCGCCGAGGTCAACCCCTGCACCGTCTATGCCTATGACAACTGGGGCGAGATGGAGTTCGACCTGAGCTTCCCCATCGTTCCCGGCATGCAGTATATGCGTTCCGCCACCGTGGCTGGCGGCGAGGAGATCAAGTACACCGACCGCAACGCTTTCATCGCCGATTACTTCGAGGGTGAGGCCGCCGCTCCCGCCGCTGAGGCTCCCGCTGCCGAGGCTCCCGCGGAGGAGCAGCCCGCCGCCGCTCCCGCCGCCAGCGTGGCCGACTTCGCCGGCGAATATGACGTGATCAACGTCAACGCGGATGGCCAGGAGTCCTACTTCGAGGAGTTCGTCATTGAGGAGGACGGCACCGTGCACGGCGCTGTGGAAGGTTCCGGCATGACCGGCTTCGAGGGCACCGTGGACATCGACGGCAACATCACCTGCGAGCTGCCCCGTCTGGGCGGCACCCTGACCGGCACCGTGGACACCAACGGCAATGTGTCCGGCACCTCTGAGGTTCGCGGCCGCACCAGCACCTGGTCCGGCACCCGCTTTGAAGACTGAGACCCTTTGCCCCAGGCCAGGCCGGAATCGGGAGCACCGGTTCCGGCCTGTTCTTTTCCGAAGACAGGCGTGTTGAAGATGACAAGCAAAGCGAGCAGGAAGAAACGACTGGCTGATCGCCGTTGACGCTGCTGCTGGCAGGGGGCGTGGTCCTGCTGCTGCGGCGCAGGAAACAGGCAGCCGGCTGATCATCTCTCTTCCCGCCGGCACTGGCTTTTAGGTCACGAAGAAAAGGCTGAGTTCACGAAAGAAACGTTGAGGTCTGTGCCGGGCTCCGTTATCATGAGACTGATCCTGCAGATCCCGATCCCTGTACAGATGAACTGAATCACACACAAGGGAGGAACAAACTGTGAAGAAGCAGAACAAGCAGAAGAAGAAGGGCCTGATCTGGAAGATCCTGACCCCCGTCTTCGCGGTGCTGACCGCCGTGCTCGTCGCGGCGATCCCCATCACCCAAGGGTATTCGGACATCATCAGCAACGCCCTTCACGCCCCGACCCAGAAGGTGGAGGCCGACCCCAACGCCAAGATCTACTACTGGACCGCCTGGGAAGACCAGCAGGCCCTGGTGGACCATGAATACGAGCTCTGCCGTGCCATCGAGGGCGAGGGTGCGGCCCTGCTCGTCAACCGCGACAACACCCTGCCCCTGCCCCAGGGGACCAAGTTCACTCCCTTCTCCCAGTCCTCCTTCAACCTGATCTACGGCGGCACGGGCTCCGGCTCCATGAACGCCGACGAAGCGGTCTCCCTGCGCTCCGCCCTCATTGAGGACTTCGGCGAGGGCTGCTTCAATCAGGATCAGTGGAAGTTCTACGCCACCACCAAGTACAAGCGGGTCAACGCCGCCACCACCGGCGGCTACCAGGCCCAGTACCGCATCGGCGAGGTGCCGTGGGACAAGTATCCCTCCAAGCTGAAGGACACCTGGGCCAACTACGGCGACGTCGCCCTGGTGGTGCTCTCCCGCTCCGGCGGCGAGGGCGCGGACCTGCCCAGCGGCCTGCCTGAGCTGACCGAGTTCATGACCGACGGCGACTACCTCCGCCTCTGCAAAGAGGAAATCGACATGTTCGAGGGCCTGGAGCAGCTGAAGAAGGACGGCGTCTTCAAGAAGATCGTCGTGCTGCTGAACTCCTCCAACGCCCTGCAGCTGGATTTCGTGGACAAGTACGGCATCGACGCCGTGCTGTGGATCGGCGATGTGGGCATGACCGGCACCCTGGGCGTGGCGGACATCCTCTCCGGCAAGGTCAACCCCTCCGGCCGCATCGTGGACACCTTCATGAAGGACAACCACTCCGCCCCTGCCATGGCGAACTTTGGCGCCTACAAGTGGACAAACGGCGCCGAGTATGACACCGCCACCGCCCAGAACAACACGGATGCCGGCATTGCCAAGTGCAACTCCGACTATGTAGTCTACCAGGAAGGCATCTATGTGGGCTACCGCTACTTCGAGACCCGCTATGAGGACACCGTCCTGGGCCAGGGCAACTCCGGCAGCTGGAACTATGATGACTGCGTGGCCTTCCCCTTCGGCTACGGCCTCTCCTACACCGACTTCGAGTACAGCAACTTCAAGCTGGACGCCCACCACGACGGCAGCTTCACCGCCTCCGTGGACGTGAAGAACGTGGGCAGCGTGGACGGCAAGCACACCGTGCAGATCTACTTCCAGAGCCCCTACACCGAGTATGACAAGCAGCACCTGGTGGAAAAGGCCGCCGTGGAGCTCTGCGGCTTCGACAAGAAGATGATCAAGGCCGGCGAGACCGAGCACTTCGAGATCCGCATTGAACGCAGGGACCTGGCCTCCTACGATGCCAACAACCTGAAGACCTGGATCTTTGAAGACGGCGACTACTACTTCACCGTGGGCAAAAACGCCCATGACGCCGTGAACAACGTGCTGGCCCTGAAGGGCGCCCAGGTGGACGGCAAGGCCGGCCTGGCCGCCAAGTGGACCAACAGCAAATTCGACGCGGAGACCTTCGCGAAGTCCTCCGTCACCGGCAACGCCATCACCAACCTGTTCGACAACGCCGACCTGAACAAGTACGACGGCGCGGAAGGCCAGACCGTGACGTACCTGAGCCGTCAGGACTGGACCGGCACGTACCCCGCCACCCAGTCCCTGTTCATCACCCCCAGGATGTGGGCGGACGGCCTGACCCATGAGGACGCCGGACACGAGGCCATCATGAACAAGATGATCGCCGAATACTGGTCCGACGTGAAAACTGTGCCCGCCATGGGCGTGGCCGGCAAGCTGAACGCCGGCGAGATGGCCGAGGCAAAGTATGACGATGCCCGCTGGGCCCAGTTGGTCAGCCAGATTCCCTATGAAGAGATGACCAACCTGGTCTACAACGGCTTCCACCTGACCCAGGCCGTGCCCTCCATCAACCTGCCGGGCACCCTGGACGAGAACGGCCCCCAGGGCTTCACCGCGTCCCTGATGGGCGGCGTCTCCGCCATGGCCTACACCTCCGAGGACGTCATGGCCGCCACCTTCAATCTGGAACTGATTGAGGACATGGGCAGCTGCATCGGCGAGGACTTCCTTCACGCCACCGAGGCGGGCGCGGACAAGGTGTACGCCGGCCTCTACGGCCCCGGCGGCAACATCCACCGCACTCCCTACTCCGGCCGCAACTTCGAGTACTACTCCGAGGACGGCTGGCTCTCCGGCAAGGTTTCCACCGTGGAAGTGAAGGCCATCCGCGACAAGGGCGTGTACGTCTTCATGAAGCACTTCGCGCTCAACGACCAGGAGGAAGGCCGCTACGGCATCGCCACCTGGTCCAACGAGCAGGCCATCCGCGAGCTGTACCTGAAGGCCTTCGAGGGCCCGATCTCCAAGTCCGGCGGCAACGTGATGTCCTCCTTCAACCGCATCGGCGTGGTCTGGTCCGGCGCGCACCGCGGCCTGATGACCGGCATCCTGCGGGACGAGTGGGGCATGATCGGCGCGGCCATCACGGACTGCTCCGTCTACGCCAAGTACATGGACTACCGCTACGGCGTGCTGGCCGGCCAGGACCTCTGGGACGGCTACTCCATGGGCATCGCCACCCTGGACGGTCTGGACAAGAATCCCGCCATCGTGGCCGCCGTGCAGCAGGCCGTGAAGAACATCGCCTACAACGTGACCCACAGCCATGCCATGAACATCGGCAACGCGAAGATCATCCCCATCACGCCCTGGTGGCAGAAGCTGATCTATACCGCTGCCGGCGTGTGCTTCCTGCTGACCGTGCTGGGCGTCGTCATGTGGGTGCGCGCTGCGAAGAAGAACAAGGCGGCTCCCGCTCCGGCTCCGGCTGCGTAATTTACTGACAGACACAGGGGGATTGCCGCCAGGTGACAATCCCCCTGTGCATTTTCGGGAGAAAACCCGCATTCCGGCGTGGAGAACAGAACCGCGACGCCATCAGACGGGCATCTCCCGCCCGACAGAAAGGGGACAGCAGCATGCAGGCCTTCAATCCCTACCTCCCGGGCTGGGAGTACATCCCCGACGGCGAGCCCTACGTCTTCGGAGACCGGGTCTATGTCTACGGCAGCCACGACCGCTTCGGCGCGCCGCTGTTCTGCCTGAACGACTATGTCTGCTGGTCCGCGCCGGTGGACAATCTGGCGGACTGGACCTGCTCCGGGGTGATCTTCCGGAAGAATCAGGATCCCATGAACCGCCTGGGCCTGCGGATCCTCTTCGCGCCGGACGTGGCGCAGGGACCTGACGGGCGGTACTACCTGTACTATACCTTCGACTTCCTGGGCGTCATCGGCGTGGCGGTCTGCGACAAGCCGGACGGAAAATATGAGTTCTACGGCCATGTGCACTACCCGGACGGCACCATCTGGGGGAGAAGAAAGGGCGACGAGTTCCCCTTCGATCCCGGCGTGCTGGTGGATGACGACGGCCGGGTGTATCTGTATTCGGGGTTTGAAACCCATGTCCCGGCCATCATGAGCCGCTTCCGGGGGCACAAAAACAGCGGCGGCGTGGTGCTGGAGCTGGAGAGCGACATGGTGACGGTGAAGGCCGGCCCGAAGCTGCTCTTCCCGCTGAAGACCAACACGGAGACGCCGCCGCCGGCCGATTTCCGGGGCCACGAGTTCTTCGAGGCCTCCTCCATCCGCAAGATCGACGGGAAATACGTCTTCGTCTACTCCTCCACCAACAACCACGAGCTGTGCTGGGCCGTGAGCGGCCGGCCCGACGGGGACTTCCGCTTCGGCGGCACGCTGGTGGACCAGGGGGACCTCTATCTGGACGGCCGCACCGACGAGACCCATGCCCTGAACTACCTGGGCAACACCCATGGCGGCATGGTGCAGCTGAACGGCGACTGGTACATCTTCTACCACCGCCAGACCAATCAGCACTCCTACAGCCGGCAGGCCTGCGCGGAGCGGCTCACCCGCACCCCGGACGGCGGCTTCCTGCAGGCGGAGGTCACCTCCTGCGGCCTCAACGGCGGCCCCCTTCAGGGCAAGGGGGAGTACCCGGCCCGCATCGCCTGCAACCTCTGGAGCAAAACCGGCACCGCCCGCTATGACCGGAAGTTCGACAAGGCCGCCCACCCCTTCTTCACCCAGACGGGCAAGGACCGCGAGGGCGGCGACGACCAGTACATCGCCAACATGCGCTCCGGCGCCGTGGCGGGTTTCAAGTACTTTGACTTCCGCGGGACCAGATGGCTCGCGGTGCGCTACTCCGGCCAGGCCACCGGAAAGCTGGAGGTCTCCACCGACCCCGGCTTCTCCGCCCTCTGCGCGACAGCCGCCATCCGTCCTTCCGCCGGGCCCACCCTGGAGGACACCGGCCTGGACATCCCGGACGGCGTGCACCCGCTGTACTTCCGTTTCACGGGGGAGGGCGCGCTGAATCTCCACGGCTTCAAGCTGAGCTGACCGGGGCCCTCCATCTCATCGCCATTCTTCAGCCGACACGCAGGCAAGCGGTCGGCTGTTTCTGTCGGGCAGAGGGTACAGGATACCTGCGCCGTTGCATTCAGGGCATCGTTTTCTGCAGTTGATGATGGTACCGGTCCTGCTCGCCCTTCATCACGATCTCCGCGCAGTGTTTCACGGCCAGCAGTCTGCTCATCTCCTCATCCAGAGGCTTGTACTGTCCGTAAAGCCTCTCGCGTTCTCTCGTGAGCTGGGCTTTCTCCTTCTTCCACTCCTGAATGGCGATGCCCTTCGCGCCGGTGATCCCGTACCGTTCCTTCAGCACCCGCCGCGCAGCTTGGAAGGCCCGCAGTTCCGCCTCATGCGCAGTCTGGAACTTCTCCCGACGCCCCTTCCAGTGAATACCGTTTAGCTCTTCCACGATGGGCTTTGTCCGCAGGAAGGTTTCTCCCAGCCGGATCATCTCGTCCAGGTCGCTGACCCGCTGGGCGCTGGCGCTCATCTGATCCTTCAGGCTGCCAGCCTGGCTGGCGATGCGATCTAGCCTGGCTTCCAGATCGTCCAGAGTTTCGATGCCTTGCTGGGACAGGTACAGCAGCGCATCGGCAAACTGTTTCGCATTGCCAACTTTCGCCTTTTTGCTCCGGGCTCCGGCGCTGCGTTCCTGATAATAGTCAGCCAGCATCTGCTGCAGGGTTTGCGGAGGCTTTTCCGTCAGCTTTTCTTTCGCGGCCCTGATCCAGTTGAGCAGTTTTGTGCTGCTGGCCTTCAGTGCGGCGATCATCCGGTTGGTCTGTCGGATCCATCTGTTCAGTCCGCCCTTGTCGGTACGAATGCCCTGCTCCTCCATGGCCCGTATCATAGGCCCTTCGTGGACGGTGGGAATCTGTTCCACGCCCTGCTTGGCATAGGAGCGGTGGTCGATCCGGGTTTCGATGCCTTTCCGCTCAAATGCCTCGTTTACCATCCGGCACCAGGCTTCCCGCCACGCCTCCAGTGTCTCCGGCGTGTGCCAATCGGTGGTGTGCACGGCGTTGAAGACATAACCGCCCTTGCCGTCCGGGACGCGCTCTCCGTTCTCATCCAGCACATACTCCCGGCGTTGCTTTTCGCCCCAGCTGCCGTCCGGATTCAGCGACCGCATGGTGGCCATCACGTGGAAGTGCGGGTTCGGATCTTGTCCTTCCTTTGGGTCTGGACGATGTACAGCAAGGTCGCAGATCATGCCTCGGCTGACCAGACACTCCTGCACGAACCGGCGGGCCAGGGCGATGTTCTCCTCCTCGGTCAGTTCGTTCTGCAGGGCGATGTCGAAGCTGTAGGCCAGCTGGGCTTTCTTGTGCTTCTCCTTTTGCTCCACGGCGTTCCAGAGTGTCTGCCGGTCAGCATAGGCTGCCGGTGCGTTCCCCGGTAGCAGGATCTCCGAATGGAGCACGCCGCCCTTCCGGGAGTAGTCGCTCCATTCGCCGTAGTACTCGCTATATAGCCGTTCCCCGGCACGGTATGCTGCGGAGGCGATGGCGCTCTGTCCGGCGCTGCGTTTGATTTGTGTTACGTGGAAGTGATACTGCGCCATGTCAGATCACTTCCTTTTTCGCTACGGACTGGTTGTGCTTTTCAGCCGCGTCCATCACCAGACTGATGACCGCCGGAATCTCCGAGGCATGCTCCACCAGCTCGTAGAACTCCGGCTCGGAGAGATCCTTCACATCGGGGAAGACGCTCTCCACGGCAGCGCCTCTCGTGATCAGCCGGTGAGCCCGCTGCTTTCGTGTTTTGTCGCCGAGGTACTTCTGTCGGTTTTCCATCCGTTGCAGCCGGTGCCGCTCCTGGGCCATCTGCTCCTCGGCGGCAGTGATTTGTTCTGTGGTTTCCTTGGGTATGGTGGTGTTCTCCTTTCCAGATGGCGGGGTTTGTTTCCGCCGTGTATGTTTTGCTTTTCCAAACGCTGTGCTGCGGATCTCGTTTTCCGCGCCTGTCTTGGGGCAGAATCGTAGCAGCGCCTGCGTTCTGACGTTTCCCAAATCCGGGAAACGTCCGGGTCCCGTCTCACCCCCGGGATAGCCGCTTTGCGGCGCAAGGGCCGCAGCCCTTGGACGAACCGGAACGGTTCGCACCTGACTGCTGCATTTGATGCGGCGGGCAGGTCCCCCGGAGGGCGCACGGAGATACTGTTGCAAACAGTATAGAAGTGCGCACTTCCGTGACCCCCCGAGAGAGGAGCGCCCCGGTTGCCCAGAGCGCCCCGGAAATACGGTTTCTCCGATGGGGAAGGAACTTGCGGCTGAATGGAATCGGTGGCATAAAGGTTGATGCCATGGCATCATGCTGGCATCACTTCCGGCGGGGAATGCGGCATCACCGGTGATGCCAGGGTCAGAAGGCGTCCAAGAAGGCCGCGACGTCAGCCCAGTGGTCGTCCTCGCCCTCGTCGGATACCGTCTGCGGTGAAGTGGTGTCCATGGGTGGTATTGACTCGTGTTGTTCGTCGTGCGGTTCATAGTGGTGTCCCCTGAGTTCCTCCCGGATCGTCTGGCGGATGGTGTCCTCGATTCTCCGCAGGGT
>CAMNHF010000073.1 GCA_946538975.1 uncultured Clostridia bacterium
GCTACGGCCTGTATGACCGCGCCCTGGGCGCCGCCTACATCAACGGCCTGTGGGAGGCAATCTGCCGCGAGCGCGGCGAAATGCGGTAAGTCACCCGCATCGCAGTCAGAAAGGGGAAGTTCACCATGGGCAGAAACGCAATCGTGGGCCAGAGCGGCGGCCCGACCGCCGTCATCAACGCCAGCCTGGCGGGCGTGCTGGAGGCATGCGTGGCGCGGGGCGCGGGCCAGGTCTATGGCATGCGCAACGGCATCCAGGGCCTGCTGAAGGAGCAGGTCGTCGACCTGACCGAGCGGGTCGGCTCCTCTTTGGAGATCGAGCTGCTCAAGCGCACCCCCTCCTCCTACCTGGGCAGCTGCCGCTACAAGCTGCCGGATTTCCAGACCGATCCCGCGGTGTATGACCGGCTGTTCGCCATCCTGAACCGCCTGGACATCGGCTGGTTCTTCTACATCGGCGGCAACGACAGCATGGACACCATCCACAAGCTGAGCGAATACGGCCGAGCCATCGGCAGCGAGATCCGCTTCATGGGCGTGCCCAAGACCATCGACAACGACCTGATGCTGACCGACCACACGCCCGGCTACGGCTCCGCGGCCAAGTACATCGGCGTCGTCATGAAGGAGCTCATCCGCGACGCCACGGTGTACGGCACGAAATTCGTCACGGTGGTGGAGATCATGGGCCGCAACGCCGGCTGGCTGACCGCCGCCGCCGCCCTGGCCCGCGGGGAAGACTGCGAGGGCGTCGACCTGATCTGCCTGCCGGAGCTGCCCTTCCATACGGACCGCTTCCTGGCCAAGGTGGAGGCCATGCAGAAGGAGAAGGAGTCCATCGTGATCGCGGTTTCCGAGGGCGTCAAGCTGCCCGACGGCCGCTATGTCTGCGAGCTGAGCGACGACGCCGCCTTTGTGGACGCCTTCGGCCACCGCAACCTGACCGGCACGGCCCGCTATCTCTCCAACCTGATCGCCCGCAATATGGACACCCGCACCCGTTCCGTCGAGCTGTCCACCCTGCAGCGCTGCGCGGGCCACCTGACCAGCCGCACGGACATCACCGAGGCCTATCAGGTCGGCGGCGCCGCCGCGAAGGCCGCCTTCGAGGGCCACACCGGCGAGATGGTCGCCCTGCGCCGCCTCTCCAACGACCCCTACCAGTGCACGACCGAGCTGGTCGACATCGCGAAGGTCGCCAATCTGGAGAAGAAGGTGCCCACCGACTGGATCAACGGCTACCGCACCGACATGACCGCCGAGTTCCTCAGCTACGCCCGGCCCCTGATTCAGGCCGAGCTGACGCCGATGTTCATCGCGGGCCTGCCGCGGCACATCATCCTCTGATTCTCAGCCGCATTCCGCCCCTGCCCCCTCAAAGGGACAGGGGTTTTTGGCTGCCGCGGTCTCCTTCCTTCCGGCCGCGGCATCAGAAAAGCCTCCCCGGCTGCTGCAGTCAGGGAGGCACATGGACGATAGCTTATTCCGCCTTGTCGGCAGCCTTCTTGCGCGTGCGCTTCGGCTTCTCAGGCGCTTCCTCCGCCTTCTTTTCGGCGGGCTTGCGGGTGCGCTTGGGCTTTTCCGCCGGCTTTTCCGCTTCCGCGGGGCTCTCCTCCGGCTCGTCGGGCTCCGCCGGGTCGCGCAGCTCGGTCTCGCCGATCAGGCCGCGGTACAGGGCGACATACTTCGCGGCGGAATGACTCCAGCTGTAGTCGCCGCTCATGCCGCGCTCCTGCAGCAGGTGCCACACATCCTTGTGGTCGTGGTAGTAGCCCATGGCGCGCTGGATCACGTGCAGCATGTCATGCGCGTTGTAGTTGAAGAAGGAGAAGCCGTTGCCGTCGCCGGTGAACTCATTGTAGGACAGCACGGTGTCGCGCAGACCGCCGGTCTCGCGGACGATCGGCACGGTGCCGTATCGCATGGCGATCATCTGGCTGAGGCCGCAGGGCTCGAACTGGCTGGGCATCAGGAACATGTCGCAGCCGGCATAGATGCGGTGGGCCAGCGCGCTGTCCATCGTGAAGCGGGCCGCCACCCGGCCGCGGTACTCGCTCTCCGCCCAGGAGAACAGGTTCACATAGCGGCTCTCGCCCATGCCCAGCACCACCAGCTGCACGCGCTCGGCCATCAGCTCGCTCATGATGTAGTCCACCAGGTCCAGGCCCTTCTGGTTGCTCAGGCGGCCCACCATGCCGATGATCGGCGTCTCGGGGTCGATGTCCAGGCCCAGCTCCTGCTGCAGCGCCTGCTTGCAGGCCGCCTTGCCGGACAGGTCGCGGGCGCTGTAGGTGGCGGCCAGGCTCTTGTCATGCTCGGGATCGTAGTCCACGATGTCCAGGCCGTTGATCACGCCGTACACCTGATGCTTGCGGGCGCGGAGCAGGCCGTCCAGCCGCTCGCCATAGTAGGCGGTCTGGATTTCCTCGGCGTAGGAGGGGCTGACCGTGGTGATCAGGTCGGCGTAGACCAGCGCGGCCTTCATGTAGTTCGCGCAGCCGAAGCACTCCAGCTTGTCATTGGTCCAGAGGCTGTCGCCCAGGCCCAGCACGTCCTGCACCTCGCGGATGCCGAAGATGCCCTGATACTGCAGGTTGTGGATCGTGAAGATGGTCTTGATGCCCGCGAAGAAGGGCAGATGCGCGTACTGAATCTTCAGCAGCGCGGGCACCATGCCGCTCTGCCAGTCGTGGGCGTGGATGACATCCGGCTGGAAATCCAGCACGGGCAGGGCATTGAGCGCGGCGCGGCAGAAGAAGCCGAACCGCTCGTACTCGTCGCCGCCCATGCCGTAGATGTAGGACCGGCCAAAGTAGAACTTGTTGTCCACAAAGTACCAGGTGACGCCGTTCGCCTTGAGCATCTCGATGCCGCAGTACTGCCGCCGCCAGCCCAGCTGCACCTCAAAGTCGGTGACATGCCGCATCTGCGCCACATACTGCTGCGGGATCTGGCCGTAGAGGGGGATCATCACCCGCACGTCATGCCCCTGCCCCGCCAGCACCGGGGCCAGCGCGCCAACCACATCCGCCAGTCCGCCCGTCTTGATGAACGGCACGCACTCACTCGCGGTAAACAGGATTTTCATGGGATTCAACCTCCCGCGTTTCTTTTTCTCTGATTCTTTCGCGCATCAGAAACAGCCGCGTCGGCTTGATTCCGGCGCGGCTGGCGGTGTCAATCAGACAACCACGTTTTTCGCAATCACGATGGGATACACGCTGTGACCGGTCAGGCGCGCGTTGCGCTTGATGACGGCCTGCTTGTCCAGGATGCAGGTCTCGATGCTGGCGCCGGAATGCACATGGCCGTCCTGCATGATGATGCAGTTCTTCACATGCGCGCCGGGGGCGATGCGCACGCCGCGGAACAGCACGCTGTTCTCCACGGTGCCCTCGATGATGCAGCCGTCGGCCACCAAGGAGTTGACGCAGACCGCGTTGTCGCCATAGAGCGCGGGCATCTCATCGCGCACCTTGGTGTACACGGGCAGGTCGTCCAGGAACAGCTTGCCGCGGGTGCCGATGTCCAGAATGTCCATGTTGAAGCGGAAGTAGTTCTGCACGGAGTCAATCCACCAGGCCACGCCGGTGTACTCCCAGGCATTGATATGGCTGCCGGGATTGTGCACCATGGGCAGCACGATGTCGCGCATGAAGTCATGCTGGCCGTGGGCGACGCCGCGGTCGACCAGGCTGCGCAGCAGGTCGCGCTTGAGGATCATGACCTCCATGAAGGTGCACTCCTGCGTGGGATGGGTCGGCTCCACTTCCATGTCGGTGATGTTGCCGGACTCGTCCACGGTCAGGTAGGTGCCGGTATCCTCGCGCTGCATCGCGGGGTCGCGGGTGTACATCAGGGTGATTTCCGCGCCGCTGTCGATGTGATACTGGATCAGCTGATCCATGTGCGCGTTGTAGATCAGGTCGGAGCCGGAGATGACCACATACTCCTGCTTGGAGCGCAGCAGGTAGTTGGTGTTGGAGCGCAGCGCGTCCATCAGGCCGCTGTAGACGCCCACGTTCTCGCGGGTCAGGAAGGGCGGGAGCAGATGCAGGCCGTCATGCTTGCCGTGCAGGTCCCATTCCTTGCCGCTGCCCAGGTGGTCCATCAGGCTGTGGTAGTTCTTCTGCATGATGACGCCGACATTGCGCATGCCGCCGTTGACCATGGAGGAGATCAGGAAGTCAATGATGCGGTAGCGGCCGGCCACGGGCAGAGCCGCGATGGCGCGCAGCATTGTCAGCTCGCGCAGGCGGGCGTCGTTTTCACCGGTGTAGATCACACCCATTACGTCTTTCATGGCTGCAAACCTCTTTCTTTCTATCAGTTCCGGCTGTTCTCACAAAAGCCGTATCAGAATGTGGTGTTCTCGTCCACCTGCTGTCCCGCGGTGACCTTCACCCCGGCCGGCAGCTTCACGGCGTGGCCGACGACGGCGATGTTGCCGGTCTCCTCGCCCACGATGCAGCCCGCGCCGACCTCGGCATTCTCCGCCACGATGGCGCGATGCACGACGGCGCCGCGGTGCACCACCGCGCCGGGCATGATCACGGCGTCGCGCACCTCCGCGCCCTCTTCAACCCGCACGCCGGAGAAGATGACGGAATGCTGCACGTTGCCGTAGATGACGCTGCCCTCGGTGACCAGGCTGTCGACCACCTTCGCGCCCTCGGCGATGTAGTGCGGCACATAGCCCGTGTTGCGGGCATAGATGCGCCACTTCTTGTCATGCAGGTCGATGGGCATGGGGGTCGCCAGCAGATCCATGTTGGCCTCCCACAGGCTCTCGATCGTGCCGACGTCCTTCCAGTAGCCGTCGAAGGAGTAGGCCACCATGACCTGGCGGTCCGCCAGCATGCGCGGGATGATGTTCTTGCCGAAGTCGTTGGAGGAAGACTTGTCCGCCTCATCGTCGATCAGATACTGGCGCAGCTTCTCCCAGGTGAAGATGTACACGCCCATGGAGGCCTTGTTGCTCTTGGGCTTCTTCGGCTTCTCCTCGAACTCGATGATGTTGTCTTCCGTGTCCGTGTTCATGATGCCGAAGCGGCTGGCCTCCTCCCACGGCACCTCGCGCACGGCGATGGTCGCGTCCGCGCCATGGCGGATGTGGAAGTTCAGCATGGCGTTGTAATCCATCTTATAGATATGGTCGCCGCTGAGGATCAGCACGTAGTCCGGATGATACTGCTCGATGAATGCCATGTTCTGATAGATGGCGTTGGCCGTGCCGCGGTACCACTCGCCCACCTTGCCCTTCTGGTAGGGGGGAAGCACGAACACGCCGCCATGCGAAAGGTCCAGATCCCAGGGCGCGCCACTGCCGATGTAGGCGTTCAGCTCCAGCGGCTGATACTGCGTCAGCACACCGACCGTGTCAATGCCGCTGTTCGTGCAGTTGGACAGCGGGAAGTCGATGATGCGGTACTTGCCGCCATAGGGAACGGCGGGCTTGGCCACGGTCTTGGTCAGGATGCCCAGACGGCTGCCCTGGCCGCCTGCCAGCAGCATGGCCACACATGTTTTCTTTGTCATCATGGGGACTACACACTCCTTTGCTCATCATCCGTCGCGGATGTCTGGCGTATTGCAAGCCTCCGGCCAATCCGGCGGCAGGGGAACTTTTTCACAGCGGAACCGGAGGGATCAGCCCCCGGATGAATCCGCTATCATTCACTATTCATTTAACCGCATTTCGGCCGTTTCGTCAAGACTTTTTGTGCACTTTGGTCGAATTTCACATCAAAGAATGAATCAAAGAAAGAATCATCGCTCCGGGCCTCCGGAAAGCGGCCTCTCCGCCGCGCTTGCATGGCGGCGCAATTTCCGCTATACTGGGAAAGAGCAAACAGGGAGGTGGGCCGATGGAGATCACGATCACGCCGGAAGAGATGAAGGCGCTGGAAGCCGATTACATCGA
This sequence comes from uncultured Clostridia bacterium, assembly GCA_946538975.1. Lineage (GTDB taxonomy): Bacteria > Bacillota > Clostridia > Christensenellales > Aristaeellaceae > RUG11272. The sequence goes on from CAMNHF010000073.1 coordinate 5,923, forward strand.
AAAAACCGGGGTTCCGGGGATTCTGCTGATGGAGCAGGCGGCGCAGGGGCTCGTCCGGGCCCTGCGGGAGATGCTGCCCGGCGGAGGCCGCGTGCTGGTGCTCTGCGGCCCGGGCGGCAACGGCGGCGACGGCTACGCGGCCGCGCGGCTGTGGACGGCCTGCGGCGGCTCCGCCTGCATCCGCGAGCTGACGGACAGGCCCCGGGGCGACGCGGCGGTGAACCGCACCCTGGCCGTGCAGCTCGGCATCCCCTGCGAGGTGCAGGACGAGAACGCGCCGCTGCCGGAATGCGACCTGATCCTGGACGCGCTCTACGGCACCGGCCTGACCCGTCCGCCCGAGGGCGCTGCCCTGGCGCTGATCGAAGCGGCGAACCGCTCCGGCCGGCCCATCCTCGCCGCGGACATTCCCTCCGGCCTGGAGGGCTCCGCCGGCGCCGCGCCCGGTGCCGTCATCCGCGCGGACAGAACCGTCACCTTCCATCGGATCAAGCGGGGGCTGCTGCTGGGCCGCGGGCCGGACTGCGCCGGCGAAATCACCGTCCAGCCGATCCACATCCCCGCCGGCTGGGGCAATGTGGACGGCCTGCGCTGCCTGACACCCGATGACCTGCCCGCCGTCCTGCCGCCCCGGCCCGCGGACTGCCACAAGGGCAGCTTCGGCCGCACGCTGATCCTCGCGGGCTCCCCCGGCATGGCCGGCGCGGCGGCCCTGTGCGCCGCAGCCGCGGTGAAGGCCGGCAGCGGGCTGACCACCATACTCACCCCCGCGCCGGTGCTGCCCGTCGTGCAGACGCTGACCCCCGCGGCCATGGCGAAGGCGCTGCCCATGCAGGACGGCCGCATCGCGCCGGAGGCCCTGCAGGTGCTGGAGGAGGCCCTCCAGAAGGCAGACCGGGTCGCCGTCGGCTGCGGTCTGGGACTGGACGCGTCGCTCTCTCCCCTGCTCAGCCGCCTGCAGTCGGCCCCCCTTCCCGTCATCTGGGACGCCGACGCGCTCACCTTCCTCAGCGAGCACCCGGCCCGTCTGCCCGCCAGCCATGTGCTGACGCCCCACCCCGGCGAGGCGGCCCGTCTGCTGCACGTCACCCCCGCCGAGGTGACCGCCAGGCCGCGGGCCTCGCTGCACCGCCTGCAGGGCCTCTTCGGCTGCCGGGTGATGCTCAAGGGCGCCCGCAGCCTGATGACCGACGGCCTGCACACCGCCGTGAACCGCTTCACCTCGCCCTGCCTGGCCAAGGGCGGCAGCGGCGACATCCTCTGCGGCATCCTCGCCGCGCTGACCGGCCGCGTGCAGGGAGAGGACGTCCCCCTGCTGGAAATGCAGACCGCCGCGCTGCTGCACGGCCTCGCCGCCCGGCGCGCCACCGCAGAAAACGGGGAGGACTGCGTCACCCCCGCCGACCTGATCCGGCACATCCGCTTCCGCTGAAGGTTTCAGGGACGGTTTCGGCTGCTTTTCTTCCCCGCTTTTTCCTGTTGCACTTTTCACGCGATTCCGATATAATGGCTCCTGTCAGATCCATCCATCTTTCGATCCATCAATCTTTCTAAGGAGACTCCGGATGCGCAGAAGCAAAAACCCCTATGTGTTCGCGACGGCGCTGAACCGGCATCCCGTGCGGGACTTTTTCCGCCGGCTCGCGCTGTTCCCGCTGCTGCTCATTCTTCTGCTCACCGCGGGCAATCTGATCGCCTCCAACAATCTGCACCTGGAGACGGAGTACGCCACGATCCCGAAGCTGCCCGCCGACATGGAGGGCTTCTCCATCCTGCAGCTCAGCGATCTGCACGGCACAGCCTTCGGCAGCGGCCAGAGCCGCATCAGCCAGCTGCTGCACTCCGTCAGCTGCTCCTGCGTGGTGCTGACGGGCGACATGTGCGGCCCCGACGGCAGCGCCGATAGCCTGTACGACCTGCTGGACGCCCTGCCGAAGAATACGCCGGTTTATCTGCTGTGCGGCGACGAGGATCCCTCCTATCTCGATCCGTCCGCCCACGGCAGCCTCTCTCCCTATGCGGACTGGGCGCAGCGCCTCGTTGACCGCGGCGTCATCATCCTGGACGAGCCCATCCTCATCACCCGCGGCCGCAATGACCGGGCGCGGCTGTGGCTCGTCCCGCGCGAGCTGTACGCGCTGAATCTGGACAACCTCTCCTTCACCTTCACGGCCCAGCTGAACGACCTGAACAGCCGCAGCTCCCTCACCGCGAACGAGGCGGCGAAGAAGCGCGTGGCGGAGTATCAGGTGGCGCGGGCGGCCCGCATCCGCGAGAGCCTGCGCAGCATGAAGGACGGCGACGTGCAGATCTCCGTGGGGCACGCGCCCTACTCCCGCGCGGAGGCCATCCAGCTGATGGAGAACGCGCAGGAAGGCGTCTTCCACCTGCGGGACGCGGCCCTGGCCATCAGCGGCCACTACACCGGCGGCCCCTGGCGGCTGCCCTGGGGCGGGCCTGTCTGGGGGGACGGCTTCGGCTGGTTCCCCGGCGACGAGGGCATCAGCGGCTGGAACTGGCTCAGCGGCCTGCCGCAGTACATCTCCCCCGGTCTGGGCTGCGGGAAGCTCTGCCCGTGGCAGCCCTTCCGCCTGTTCAACAGCCCGGTCATCCCCCGCATCATCCTGTCCAGCAGCATCCACTAAGTGCAAGGAGTCAACATGCGTCGCAGCAGACGGTATGAAATCGATATGACCACCGGCAGCCTGCTGCCGAAAATTCTGCTGTTCTCCGGGCCGCTGATGCTCTCCGGCGTGCTGCAGCTGCTCTACAACGCGGCCGACGTGGTGGTGGTCGGGCAGTTCGCGGGCTCGGAGGCCCTGGCGGCCGTCTCCTCCACCGGCTCGCTGATCAATCTGCTGGTCAGCGTGCTGATGGGGCTTTCCGTCGGTGCCAGCGTGCTGGTGGCGCGGCGGTTCGGCGCCGGCGACCAGAGCGGCATCCACCGCGCGGTGCACACCACCATCAGCCTGGCCCTGCTCTCCGGCGTCGTGCTCGGCGTGCTCGGCTTCCTGCTGGCCCGGCCGCTGCTGGAATTGATGAGCAGCCCGCCGGACGTCATCGACATGGCCACCGGCTATGTGCAGATCTATTTCCTCGGCATGCCCTTCAACATGCTGTACAACTTCGGCGCCGCCATCCTCCGCGCCGTGGGCGACACAAAGCGGCCGCTGTACTATCTCATGATCGCCGGCGTCATCAACGTGCTGCTGAACCTGCTGCTGGTCATTCAGTTCCACATGGCCGCCTCGGGCGTGGCCGTGGCGACGGTCATCAGCCAGCTGATCAGCGCGGCGCTGGTCATCATCTGCCTGCTGCGCTCCGACGGCGCGATCCGCCTGCAGCCGAAAAAGCTGCGCATCACCGGGCGGGAGTTCCTGGCCATTGTGCAGGTCGGTCTGCCGGCGGGCCTGCAGGGCAGCCTGTTCTCCCTCTCCAATGTGCTGATTCAGTCCTCGGTCAACGGCTTCACCTCCGTGGCCATGGCGGGCAACGGCGCGGCCAGCAACCTGGAGGGCTTCGTCTACACGGCGATGAACAGCATCCATCAGGCGGCGCTCACCTTTGCCAGCCAGAACTACGGCGCGGGCAAGTTCAGCCGGGTGCGCCAGACGATGTGGTACTGCCTCGGCACGGTCACCGTGATCGGCCTCGGGCTGGGGATGCTCTTCCTGGTCTTCGCGCCCCAGCTGCTCTCCATCTACAACAGCGACCCCGAGGTCATCCGCTACGGCATCATGCGCATGCAGGTGATCCTGCCGACGTACTTCCTCTGCGGCCTGATGGATACCATGGTCGGCCAGCTGCGCGGCGTGGGCTATTCCGTGATGCCGATGATCGTCAGCCTGACCGGGGCCTGCCTGCTGCGCATCGTGTGGATCCTGACCATCTTCGCGCAGCCGCAGTATCATACACTGGACGTCCTGTACATCTCCTACCCCCTCTCCTGGGCGGTGACCTTCGCGGTGCACTTCATCACCTACATGCTGATCGCCGCGCCGAGGCTGCGCCGGGAGGAGGCGCGGCTGCGGGAGAAGGCGCCGGAAAAGGCGGTGACATGATGGCGAAGAAACCGAAGCTCCAGTGGGATCCCATCCTGCTGCGGCCCATGCTCTATCAGCTGTTCACCCGCGCCGTCATGGGCACCACCGCTGCGCTGCTGGCGGACTTCTTTGTCCCCCGCGACGTGCGGCAGCTTGCCTTCGCCGCCGTGGCGCTGCTGTGCGCGGTGATGGCCTGGTGCGCCTGGATGCGGCTGGACGGCCTGAAGCTTCTGAGCATCGACCGCCGCCTCTTCCGCCGGAAGAAGACCCCCGAGCGGGCCTATGGCGACCTCATCGACTTCACGGACGAGCCGATTGTTTCCTTTGACGAGCTGGAGGACAGCGAGAAGGACACCTGCCTGGTGCTCTCCAACGGCATCTGCTGCCTGGGCTTCCTCCTCACCGCGATGATCATTTGAAGCGAATTTGCTGAAAAGGAGCCGATCCCCATGAAAATTCTTGTCACCGGGGCGAAGGGCCAGCTGGGCCAGGCGGTCTGCCGGGCGCTCCGCTGGCGGGGCGACCATGTCGTGCCCGTGGACGCGGAGGATTTTGACCTCACCGACAACGACGCCGTGCGCAGCTTTGTGGAGGAGACGCAGCCCTCCGCGATCATCCACTGCGCGGCCTACACCGCCGTGGACAAGGCGGAGAGCGAGCCGGAGACCAGCTGCCTGGTCAACGCCGGCGGCACGCTGAACATCGCCCGGGCCGCACTGTCGGTCAACGCCGCCCTGGTCTACATCTCCACGGACTATGTCTTCGCGGGGCAGGGCACCGAACCGCAGGAGACGGACGCGCCGAAGGGGCCGCTGAACGTGTACGGCCTGGGCAAGCTGCAGGGCGAGGACGCCATCCGCAGCCTGATGACGCGCTGCTACATCGTGCGCACGTCCTGGGTCTTCTCCGCGCAGGGCAGCAACTTCGTCAAGACCATCCGCCGTCTGGCCCGCGAGAAGCGGGAGCTCCGGGTGGTGGGCGATCAGGTGGGCAGCCCCACCTACGCGCCGGATCTGGCAGCCTTCCTGGCGGCGCTGGTGCACAGCGGGAAATACGGCGTCTACCACGCGACCAATGAGGGCGAATGCTCCTGGGCCGAATTCGCCGAGGCCATCATCCGGGGCAGCGGCCTGCGCGCGCGCGTCACCCCGGTGACCACCGCCGAGTGGAAGAGCGCCGCCCGCCGCCCGCTGAACTCCCGCCTCAGCAAGGCCTCGCTGGACAATGCCGGCTTCAGCCGCCTGCCCCCGTGGCAGGACGCCCTGGAGCGGTGTCTGGCCGAGCTCGCCGCTGCGCCGGAGGACTGAACGCCCCGACAAGCCAAAAAGAGAGAAGCATTGTTCGCTTCTCTCTTTTCTGATGGCGTTTCAATCGTCGGTGCAGATGCGGCCTTTGGAAGCCGGCTCAGACGCGCAGCTCCTGCTTCTCGCCCAGCAGGGCGGCATTCTCCCGGAGCAGGGGGCGGATCACATCGCGGAGGAAGTCCTCCACCTGCTGCGGGGCGCGTCCGGTGAAGTGCTCCGGCTGCAGGATGGCCATGACGTCCTCCCGGGTGACGCCGAAGGCCGGATCCGCGCAGATGCGGTCGATGAGATCGTTCGCGCCGCCCTGCTCCTTCACGTTGCGGGCCGCGGCCTGGCTGTGCTCCCGCAGGCGCTCGTGCAGCTCCTGCCGGTTGCCGCCGCGGCGCACGGCATCCATCATGATGTTCTCCGTAGCCATGAAGGGCAGCTCGTTCATCACCCGCTGCCGGATAACCTTCTCGTACACCATCAGCCCGTCGCAGACGTTCATCATGATGTTCAGGATCGCGTCCACCGCCAGGAAGCCCTCGGCCATGGCGATGCGCTTGTTGGCGCTGTCGTCCAGCGTCCGCTCGAAGAACTGGCAGGAGGCGGTCAGGGCGGGGTTCAGCGCGTCGCTCATCACATAGCGGCTGAGCGCGTCGATCCGCTCGCAGCGCATGGGATTGCGCTTGTAGGGCATGGCGGAGGAGCCGATCTGCTGCTTCTCGAAGGGCTCCTCCATCTCCTTGAAGCTGGCCAGCAGCCGCAGGTCGTAGGCAAACTTGGAGGCGGTCTGCGCGATGCCGGAGAGGACGGAGAGCACCTGATAATCCACCTTGCGGGAATAGGTCTGGCCGGAAACCGGCACCACCCGCTCGAAGCCGAGGGCCGCCGCGATGTCGCGCTCCACCGCGCGAATCTTCTCGTCGTCCCCGTCGAAGAGCTCCACGAAGCTGGCCTGCGTGCCGGTCGTGCCCTTGGAGCCCAGCAGGGCCAGGCTGCCGATGCGGTGCTCGATCTCCTCGTAGTCGAGATAGAGCTCATGCAGCCACAGCGCGGCCCGCTTGCCGACCGTGGTCAGCTGGGCGGGCTGCAGGTGGGTGTAGGCCAGGCAGGGCAGCGCCTTGTATTTCTCCGCGAAATCCGCCAGCAGCCGCATCACGTTGAGCAGCTTGCGGCGCACCACGGTCAGCGCCTCGCGCATGACGAGCACGTCCGTGTTGTCGCCCACATAGCAGCTGGTCGCGCCCAGGTGGATGATGCCGGCCGCCTTCGGGCACTGCAGGCCGTAGGCGTAGACGTGGCTCATGACATCGTGGCGGACCTCCCGCTCGCGGCGCTCGGCGTCCTCGTAGTTGATGTCCTCCGCGTGCGCCTCCAGCTCGGCGATCATCTCATCCGTGATGGCCAGGCCCTGCTTCTGCTCGGCTTTGGCCAGCGCGATCCACAGCCGCCGCCAGGTGCGGAACTTGTGATCCTCCGAGAAGATGAACTGCATCTCCCGGCTGGCGTAGCGGGTCGAAAACGGGCTGATATACGCGTCGTGCGCCAAACGAAACACCTCCATTGTCGCTTATCGGAAGTAGTCGATGCCGCCTTCAAAGAGGGGCTGGTACCGGTTGCCGGGCACATTGCGGTACAGGCCGCGGCCCGCCCGCTCCGTGTGGCCCATCTTGCCCAGCACGCGGCCGTCGGGGCTGGTGATGCCCTCA
>CAMNHF010000074.1 GCA_946538975.1 uncultured Clostridia bacterium
CACCGTGGGCTCGCCGTGGGTCGCCCAGCGGGTGTGGCCGATGCCGCAGCAGCCGGGCAGGGTGTCGCCGTTCAGGGTCATCTCCCGCAGCGCCTGCAGCCGCCCCTTCACCCGCACGATCTCAATCGGGTGCTCCGGATGCTCCGTATCCTCCACGGCGACGCCCGCGGAATCATAGCCGCGGTACTCCAGCCGCTCCAGTCCGTCCAGCAGAATGGGGCCTGCCTTGCCCCGGCCCGTATAACCGACAATGCCGCACATTTGCATACCCTCCGTCGTTGATTTGTCGCTGCGTCAGACAGTATAGCACATTCTCTCCGATAATACAATATGATACATGTATTTTATTGTATTATTCTTCAGGCCGCCTCACGCCATGTCGAGATCCATCGCGATCTGGCCGTCGATCCAGCTCTCCTGCTTTGCATCGTGCACCTGATCCCCCGGCTGCAGATGGCCGATCAGCAGCGGCGAGGCAGGGTCATGGCGGGCACGGTTTTTCCGCACGGCCGCCGTGTCCTCGTTCGCGTAGCAGTAGCGGCAGAAATGCGCGCAGGTGCTGTAGGCGCCGATGTCGCCGCCCAGATAGCAGGCGCATTCCCGCCGCGCGGGGGCAAAGGCCGGCACCCGCAGCCGCCGGTGCAGCGCCTGCTCATACATGGCGACGGTCATACAGCCGCTGCAGTCGGCGCCGAACTGCGCCAGCGCATCCCCCTCGGCGCAGGGGCGGAGGGTCATGCCGCAGCCGCGGGCGATCTCCGCCATCTCACGGCCCAGGATCAGCCTGTCCTCCGGCGAGACGGCCCGCACCTCCGGGAAGTTCCGCCGGGTCTTTCCGTACAGGTCGATGAAGCTGATCACCGCCGTCCGCGTGCAGCCGGCCAGGGTCTCCGCGATGCAGGCGAACGCCCGGAGATGCCGCTCCACCGGGTAAGTCTCGCTGATGAAGATCGGGTCATACCGCCAGCCCACGCAGTCCGGCCCGACGAGATCGCTCAGCCGCCGGAAGCTGTCCATCACCTGCCGCTTCCCGGGCACGCCCGGCTCGATCTCGCGTCCGTAGGGCGTGATGGTGACCTGCCAGTACTGGCCGAAGGGGCGCAGCAGCTCCATGTGCGGCAGCATGGGCGCGGGATTCTTGGTGCACAGCCCGATCAGATCCACCACGTCGGGCCGGAGGCGGTAGCGGGTGACGGACTGGGGATTATAGGGATTGCGCACGAGCACGAAGCCTTCCCGCAGACGGTTGCAGAACCATTCGGAATAGAAGGCGGGGATGTCGGTGCGCTGTCCGGTGTTGATAATCATGAAGGCTCCTTCCCGGTCCTTGCGAAAAGCGCAGCCGCGGGCCGTTTTCCCGCAGCTGCGCCGTCATTTCTTTCAGGATCCTGATGGACAGGGCGGCCGCGCGGCGCGATGTGCCGGGGCCGCTTATTCCTCTGCGCCCTCGTCGGCTTCGTCGACGTGCACATCCTTTTTCATCAGCCAGCCGCGCCAGCCGTTGATCTCCACCTGCAGCCAGCCGCGGTCCTTCTGCAGGATGATCAACCGGTCGCCGGGATAGACCAGGGTCTGGCGGTTGCTGCCGGAGGCCGCGCTGGCCCTGAGCGGGGCGCAGCCGGCCCGCTTGCGCTCGGGGCTCAGCTCCACATAGCCGGTGCCGATGACGCTGCCGCCGGGGAAGTCCAGGGCCGCCGTGGTGACGTAGCCGCTCTCGCCGTTATAGACGATGCCGCAGGCGTCCTCCGCGTAGTCATAGACCAGCACGCAGCGGCCGCCGATGCACTTGTCCAGCACCCGGCTGGACATGCTGGAGGTCAGATGGAGGGTCACCTTGCCGGTGCGCGGCGCGTAGAGGAAGGCAATGCGGTGGGCGCTGTCCGCGTCGGTGTCCCAGCTGAGCTGGCCGGTGGGCACAACCTTCTCCTCGCGGCCGATCTTGATGGTGGAGACCACCGTGCCCAGCTCGCACAGGGTGATCTTCACCGGCTCGGCCTCTTCGGTTTCCTGCCAGAAGACGTCCACCTTGTGACTGACGCGGATGCCCGGCTTCACATAGGTCTCGTGGCTCTGCTCCTCTTCCTCGGAGACGATGCCGTGGCTTTCCAGCTCCTCCGCCAGCTTCTCCACATCGACGGTCATGCCGAGGCACTCCCGCAGATAGTCCGCAATAAAGGCCACGTTGACCGAGGCAGGCTTGGGGATCGGGTGCTTGCCGTAGCTGCCCAGATCCATGTTCACATAGTTGCCGCCCACCGCGCTGCTCTCCACAATGGCGCTGACCTTCACGCCGCTCTCGTTGTAGTAGGTCACCGCGACCAGCTCGCTGTTGACCTTGGCGCCGCGGTTGACCGGCGTACCGGAGGCCAGTGTGCCGCCGGTGGGCAGATAGGTGTCCTCCGGGAGGTCGGTGGGCGTCGCGATCTTTTCATAGCGCGGGGAGGCCTTGGTCATGATGTAAAGGCAGTACCTTCCCCGGTCGCTGTAAGAGACGGCCTGCGCCGCGGGCAGCAGGACCATGAGCAGGAAGGCCAGGGCCAGCGCAAAGCTGAGCGGCCGGATCAAAGGCTTGATGGCAGTTTTCATGCTGAAAAGGAACTCCTTGTTTTCTCATTTCGGGCGGGCATTCAGATGCACCGCAGGGTAAAGCGCAGCTCGCAGGGCGCGGCCGCGGGATGGCAGTATTCCGGATGCACGGGCGCGCCCCAGCTGTCGTCGCCGCCCACGCCCTTGCGGAAGGCGGCGATGTCCAGCACCACGCGGCTCGGGCGCGGCAGCTCGTCCGGGTGATCCGCCGCCATCAGCTGCTCGGGCAGATAAGGCTGGGCGGAGATCTCCAGATCGCAGTCGGCGGCGACCTCGATGCCGCGGCCGCCCTCGTCGGTCAGGCTCAGCCGGCGCACGCCGCCGCGGCTGCCGCTCTCCTGCGGGCGGATGTAGGGCGTGAAGCCTTCCGTCAGCGCGTCATAGCACCAGCTGCCGTACACGGCGCCGCTGCGGCGGTCGGCATAGTTTTCCTCCGGGCCGAGGCCGAAATAGCGCACGTTCCGCAGGCGGGCGTCGAGGATCAGGCTCAGGCCGAAGCAGGGCAGATCCGGCAGCTCCTCCGCGCCGTCCCAGCGCAGGGCAAAGGCCAGGCCGTCCTTCTCCGCGCGAACCTCCAGCCGGATCGGCCGGTCCTTCAGCGCGGGATGCTCCCAGTGCCAGCGCAGCACATGGCCCTCCGTGCCGTCCCAGCGCAGGCGGGAGGAGCGGCTGATCCACTGCCACACGCCCTGCCGCAGGGCGTCGCCATTGCCGCGGTCGTTGTCGGTCGGCGCGCGGAACAGCGACAGCAGCGGCGGCGCGATCACATGCTCCCGGCCGCCCGGGGCGCGCAGGGAGATGAGGCCCGTGCCGTGCTGGAACATCGCGCGGTAATTCGCGGAGACGGCGCTTACATTGTTCAGGCCGGGGCACACGTCCGCGGGGGCAGCCTCATCCGTCCGGGCCGGCGCCGACAGGGCCAGGCGGCGGGAGGCATGGGCCAGCTCCCCTCCCCTGCCGTCGGTCAGCCGCGCCGTCAGCCAGACCTCCGTCCAGCCGGGCTGCGCTTCGGGCAGCGCGAAGGGAAGGCGGCGCTGCGCCCCGGGCGGCAGCTCGCCCTCCAGGGGGCAGGTCACTTTGGCGATCAGGCCCTCCGGGCGGTGGAATTCCAGCTGCACCTGTCCGCCGGAAAGCGCCGTGAACACCCGCCGGGAGCTGACCGTCACGGCGTCGTCCCCGATGTCCAGGCGGAAATCGCTGTACAGATGGCGCACCTCCTGGCACTTGGGCGAGGGTGCGCGGCCGGAGAGGAGGATGCCGTTGGCGATGAAGCTGCCGTCATGCGGACGGTCGCCGAAATCTCCGCCGTAGCACCAGCGGGTGCCGCCCTCCGGCAGCTTCATCCGCAGGCCCTGATCCAGCCAGTCCCAGATAAAGCCGCCCTGATACTGCTCGAACTCGTCCTCCAGCTCGCGGTACAGGCACATGCCGCCCATGGAGTTGCCCATGGCGTGCATGTACTCGCAGTTGATGAAGGGCTTCTTCACACCGGCGCGCAGCAGGCGGCGGATGTCGTCGGGCTTCATGTACATGCGGCTCTCGATGTCCGTGGCATCGGCCCACTCCGGGCAGTTGCAGACGTTCTCATAGTGCACGCAGCGGGACGGATCATTCGCGCGGAACCAGTCCGCCAGGGCGATGAAATTGCTGCCGCCCCAGGCCTCGTTGCCGCAGCTCCACATGAGCACGCAGGCGTGGTTCCGGTCCCGGCGCAGCATGGCCTCGCCGCGGCGCAGCACCGTCTTCCGCCAGACAGGCCAGCTGCCGGGGACGATGTAGTCCGGGCCGGTCTCGCGCTGCCACGCCCAGGTGCCGTGGCTCTCCAGATCGGTCTCGTCGATGACATACAGGCCGATCTCGTCGCACAGGCGGTAGAAGGCCTCGCAGTTCGGATAATGGCTGGTGCGCACCGCGTTGATGTGCAGCTCCTTCATCCGCAGAAGGTCGCCGCGGATCACCTCTTCCGTCATCACGCGGCCCCGGTCGGGATCGAACTCGTGGCGGTTGACGCCGTGGAAGACGATCCGCCGGCCATTGAGCTTGAACACGCCGTCCTCGATGCGGATGAAGCGGAAGCCCACCGCCTGCCGGCTGGTCTCCACGGCCAGGCCGTCCGCGTCCCGCAGCGTCACGGTGAGTTCATACAGATACGGATCCTCCGCCGACCACAGCCGGGGCGCGGCAAGCTCCGCGGTCCATTCGATGCGGCCGTCGGCGTCCGGTGTCAGCCCTTCCCCGTGCGCGGCAATCTGCCCCCGGGCACCCCGCAGCACCGCGTCCGCCGTGCCCTCGGCCAGATCCAGCCGCAGCCGGCAGCGCAATTCGGCGCCTCCGGCCTTCTCCTCCGTGTCCACCTCAAGATTGCGCAGGTGATTGCCCCGGCGGAGGATCAGCTCCACATCCCGGTGCAGCCCGCTGAAGCGCCAGAAATCCTGATCCTGGATCCAGCTGGCCGCGCAGAACTTGTACACCAGCGCCGTCACCGTGTTCTCGCCGGCGTGCACCGCCGAGGTGATGTCGAAGGCGTGCGGCACGAAGCTGTCCACGCTGCAGCCGATGAAGCTGCCGTTGACGAACACGGCCAGCGCGGACTCCGCCGCCCCGAAGCGCAGCTCGATCTGCCGCGCCGCCGCATCCGCCTCCGTCAGGAAGAAGGTGCGGCACAGGCCAACGGTGGGATTGTGCACGGGGACCTCCGGCGGCCTCAGCGCCTCCCAGCCGTCCCACGGGTACTGTACATTGGCATACTGCGGCGCGTCCCAGTCCGGGTATTGCAGCTGAAACTCGCCTGGCACGGTCATGGGCACGGTTCTGCCCGCGAGCGCCGCCTCCACGACCTCCGCCGCGGTGAAGGCGTCCGCCGTGCTGCCCAGCAGGGCCTGCCAGACGCCGTTCAGGCTGCGCCGCTCGTCGTCGCTCCGGTGATCGGACACCGGAGGCAGCTCGCCGATGGCAAACTGCTCCGGGTCGTACAGCCACGCTGCGCTGTATTCCATGAGGCACCTCCACAGTGCGCCGCACCGGATTCCACCGGCCCGGCCGTCATTCAAATTCCACGTGGCCCACCAGCTCGGAGGTGCCGAAGGCCAGCACTTCCGACGTCGGACGGGCGTTCGTCTTGCCGTCATACTTGCCGATCAGGTTGATCTGCTTGCCCATGAAGATCATGACCGCCGTCTGGCCGCCGTCGAGGTTGATGGCCACCTGGCAGCCCTTCTCGCGCATCAGCAGGGCCAAATGCTTCATCGTGACGCCGGCGGAGCGCTTCAGCCGCCCCTCGCACATGATCGCCACATAATGGCCCGGCTCCACCATGCCCAGGGCAAAGCGGGGATTGCGCGCCGAGGAGGAGGTCCAGGCCTTCTCCGAGAGCTTGCCGTCCTTGATGAGGTACGGGCCGAAGGAGTACACGTCGTAGGCGCCCTCGTCGATGTAGTCCTGCGCGCTCTTCTCGTAGGAGTGGGCGACCTCCATATGGCCGTCCGGATAGAAGGCCAGCATGTCCAGATTCGGGAAGAACTTGGTCTCTTCCTTCCAGCGGTCATCGTAGAGGATGCGGCCGTCCCGGATCACCACGCCGGTGTGGCGGGAGCCGCTGGAGGCCAGGCGGTAGGTGTAATAGTCCGTGTTGGAGGCGAAGACCACCTGATTGTCCGTGGCCGTCACCGCCGCGTCGCCGCGGGCCTTGCCCATCTTGGCCGGATCCTTCTGCACCGTGCGGGGCAGCTCCCCGGCCTCCAGATCGCAGTAGACATCGGCCTCAAACCAGGTCAGCGGGTAGGAGCGGTCGGAATCGTCGTAGCGGCGGACGATGATGACCTTCAGCGTCTGGCTGATGTAGACATACAGGCCGTTGGTCTCATCCGCGATCACGAACTCGCCTTCGTCCAGGAAGCCCTTTTCGTTCAGCTCCGGCAGGCGGGAGGCCCAGGCCGGCGCGGGCGTTGCGGTGGGCGCGGGCGTCGGCGTCTCGGGGATTTTCTCGAAGCTGGCCGGTGTGTCGTAGATGTGCTCGAGGAAGTCGTCGTGGCGCTCGTCCTCGCCGACTGTCGTCTTCACCAGGCCGAAGACGCCGCTGTCCCAGGTGTCGCCGGCAGCCTGTACACTCAGCTTGGACTTCGCCTGGCTGGTGTGCAGCGCCCAGTTCGCCTCCGCCGCCTCAAGGCCGGTTCGGCCGCCCAGCGCCTCCAGCGGCACAGTCCAGTCAAAGACCAGCTGGTTCTCCGCGGCCATGTGAAGATAGAGCTTCTTCACCTGCCAGGTGCCCCAGGTCAGATAGGAATCGAGGTATTCGCCCTCCTGTGCTGCGGCGTCCCAGAGCGTGAGCGCCGCGTCGGAGACCATCGCGTTCTCGCCGCGCTTGCCCTCGCCGTCGGCCGCCGGGGCCACCACCACGTCCGGGCGGTATTGGCGGAGGAGCTCGCAGACCCAGGTCAGCACCTTGTTCTTGCCGTGGCTCTTGTAGGCGGCAGCCGCGCTCTTCGCCGAGGCGGACTTGAACGGTCCGATCACCGGGTACTGCCGCAGGCCCATGTCCCACAGGCCGTTGAGGAACTCGCTGTTCTGCTGGGCGCCGCCGGTGGTGACGCTGGCCACGATCGTGTCCCGCTGCTGCTCGGCCGCATAGGTCGGCACCGCGCCGCCGTAATAGAGCGCCTCGTCGCCGGAGCTGGCCGTCAGGAAGAGGATATCCGCCTTCTCCGGCGTCGGCTCCCAGCGCTGCACCCAGTCCGGCACCTCGCCCTCGGAGAAGGCGTACAGCTCGTTGATGAGCAGCACCAGCTTGTTCCCGCTGGTCTCCACCAGGCGGATGTGCGTCTGCGCCTCGGGGAACTCGACGTAGCTGTGCAGGAAGCGGGCGTCGCCCTCCACCAGGGTCGTCCAGCTGCCGCCGGACTCCGTCTGCACCTCCCAGGAGGTGACCGGCGCGCCGAAGCAGACATAGAGGCTGTGCAGCGGCATGCCCGCCGGGGCCGTGATCTCGATCCACGGGTTCTTGATCTTCTTGGAATCCCAGTAGGTGTTCCACTTGCGGTCCGTCAGCTGGGTGTACTTCTTTGACGTGTAGCACATCTTGAACTTGCACTCGCTGGTGACGTCCATGGCCTCCCCCTCGGCGAAGGCCTGGCCCAGCGCCAGCACGGCGCAAGCGAGAAGCAGGGCGGTGAGCAGTCGTTTCATATTCATCATTCTCTCCTGTCTGATCACGCAAGTGAAGGATCGGCGGCGCAGGCCTGCCGGATCGGCGGCGCCGGGCGGAGCGCAAAGGGCTGCGCTGCCGTGCCGTCGTCTGTGAACGAAAGCCAGTCCCGCCGGCTGAGGCGGATGGCCGGCCGCACGTCCACCGCGGCGATCGCCGGGATCCATCGCTTCATCTGCAATGTACCACCGATACCACGTGAGTATAGCATATTTCCCTGTCAGCGTCAAACGCGGCAGCCGCCGCGCAGCCCCGGAAAGCGCCGCGGGCAGCGCCGTCAAAAGAGGTCCGCGCAAATCGTTGCAAATTGTAATACATTGGGCTATAATATCACTGACACCAGGGGGAAAGGAGGCGAAGGCATGAGCTACTGCAAATACTGCGGCGCGGTACTGGATGGAGACCCGGCGGTCTGCAGCCACTGCGGCGCGAAGGATCCCACGATCGGCATCCAGGATGTGCGCGACACGGTGCCGCCGCCCCCGCAGCCGGCTCCGCAGCCCCCGAAACCGGACCCACAGCCTCCGAAGCCCAAGCCGCAGCCGGATCCACAGCCTCCAAAGCCGGCCCCCCAGCCTCCGAAGCCCAAGCCGCAGCCCGACCCACAGCCCCCGAAGCCCCAGCCGCAGCCGGATCCACAGCCGCAGAAGCGTAAAGGAAAGGCCTGGCCCATCCTGCTGATGCTGGGGCTGGTGCTGGTGCTCGCCATCGCTTCCTCCGTGCTGCCGCAGCTTCCCGGCTTCCGCTGGCCCTGGGAAGCGGCACAGGGCGGCCTCGCGCAGACCACCGGCCTGTCCGTACAGCCGGTCTATACCAACGCCGCCCGGCTGCGCTGGGATCCGGTCGAGGACGCCAGCGCCTATCAGATTTTTGTCCTGAACCGGGACAGCCGGGAATTTGTCTGGCTGAAAAACACATCGGACACGGAGGCCGTCAACTATGCCCTGACGCCCGACACGGACTATCAGTACCGCGTGCGGGCCTTCCGGGAGGACGCGCAGGGCGGCCGCGAGTACGGCCCCTTCTCGGAGGTGGTCTCCGTGCGGAACATGGCGGTCGTGACCCTCACCGCCGCCAGCGGCCCCGCGAAGGGCGAGATCACCCTCAGCTGGACGCCCTCCCCCGCCTGCTCCGGCTATCAGATCTTCTGTGTGAAGGCCGGCACCGGGCAGGAATACGGCTGGCTGCAGAACACGCACCATCTTTTCTTCAGCCATGCGGGGCTTTCGTCCGGCACCACCTGGTATTACAAGGTGCGCGCCTATGTGGACTGCCCCGACGGCAGCCGCGCCTACGGGCAATTCTCCGCGGTCTGCCACGCCACCGTGAGATGACCCCGCGCTCCTCCGGCCGGAGGGGCGTTTTCCATAGCGTTTCTGCACGTCTTTCTCCGCCGCGGGCGCGCGAAAACATGGGCCGCGCGCTTGACATTTCCTGTAATTTGTATTATTCTTGGATACAAAGTGCATACAGAATGCACTTTGCCCAACCCAGGCCCGGAAGGAGATATTCCATGACGCCCCAGATTGATTTTCAGCCGATGCTGCAGAGCCGCCCCATTCGCGAGATCGCCTATGAGGTGTTGAAGCACGCCATCGTCACCGGTCAGATCCCCGCGGGCGAGCGCATCGTCGAAACGGAATATGCCGACCGCCTCCACATCAGCCGCACGCCGCTGCGTGAAGCACTGCGCAAGCTGGAGCGGGACGGTCTGGTGGAATATGTGCTGCGCCGCGGCGTCGTCGTGCGTGCCTTCAGCGTGGAGGATGTGGATGAAATCTATACGATCCGCAACGCGCTGGAAATGCTGACCCTGCCCGCCATCATCGAGAAGGCGAGGGCGGAGGACATCGCTTCGCTGCGGCAGAAGCTGCACGGCATGGACGCGCTGATGGAGCGGGACGACATCGAGGCCCTGTCCCCGCTGACCCGCGCCTTCCACAGCGAGCTGACCCGCCTGTGCGGCCAGCAGCGCATCCTGCGCGTCATCGAAAGCCAGGACGAATTCATCACAAAGTTCTCCGCCATCGCGATCCGCAACGAAAAGAACCTGCTCGGCGCGCATCAGGAGCACTACCGCCTGGTGGAGCTGGTGGAGCAGCGCGATCTGGAAGGCTTCCGCGAGCTGATGCACAAGCACATCGAGGACAGCAAGCGCAATTGCCTCGCCGCCGTGCAGGAGCGCATCCGCCGTCAGGAACAGAACAGATAAGAGAAGGTCTTCGCGATGAAATGCAATTACCACGCCCACACACCCCGCTGCAAGCATGCGGCCGGCACGGCTGAAGAGTACGTGCAGGCCGCGCTGCAAGCGGGGTTTGACGTACTGGGCTTCTCCGACCACACACCCTGGCCCTACCGCAGCGGCTATGTCAGCGGCATCCGCATGGCGCCGGAGGAGCTGGACGGCTACATCGAAGAGGTGCGCGCCGCGCAGGAGGCCCACCGGGACGAGATCACCATCCACCTGGGCCTGGAGGCGGAATACTATCCCCGCTACGAGGATCATCTGCGCCGCATGCGCGAGCGGGGCATCGGCTATTACCTCCTGGGCCAGCACGCGATCGACAGCGAGGAGGACTCCCCCTGGACCAGCCAGGCCTGCGAGGCCGACGATGACATGGTGCGCCGTTATGCCGACACGGTAGCCCGCGCGCTCGGCACCGGCCTGTTCGCCTACGTCGCCCACCCGGATATCTATCTGCGCCGCCGGCCCGCGGAGCGCTTCAACCGGGCCTGCGAGGAGGCCGCGGACATCATCTGCCAGAGCGCGCTGGAGGCCGGGGTGCCGGTGGAGTACAACCTGCTGGGCCTGGACTGCCGTCACCGCGGCGAGGTGAACTGCTATCCCGTGGACGCCTTCTGGCAGTACATCGCCAAGTGGCACGTGCCCGCCATCATCGGCGTGGATGCCCATCAGCCCGCGCTGCTGCTGAATCAGGCGCTGTGGGACGAGGGCATGGCCGCGCTGACCGGCCTGGGCTTCACCGTGCTGGACCGCCTGCCCATGGACGCGCCGCGGGCCTGAGCCGCACCGCACAGTCATACACATAATCAACAGCCATTCATTTGATGCATTTGACGAAAGGAAGGGAAACGCCATGGACTGGACCTGGGATCTCAGCTATCTGTATCAGGATTTTGACGACCCGAAGCTGCAGGAGGATCTGGCGCGGCTGCCGGCGCTCATCGAGGAGGGGCGGCAGCTGCTGGAGGCCGGCGGCGATCCGAAAGCCTTGCTGGAAGCCGCCATCGATCACAGTGAGCGGCTGTCCGCCCTGTTCGACCGGCTGGGCTCCATGGCCGGGCTGACCCTGGAGGTGGACGCGGAGAACGAGCGCGCCGCCGCCCTGCTGGATCGGCTCAATGTCATTGAGAACGACGCCAGCCTGCTGTCCTCCGCCCTGACCCGCTATGTCGGCGGGCTGGACAATCTGGAGGAGATCATCGCCGGCTCGGAGAAGCTGCAGACCGTGGCCTTCGCCCTGCGCGAGATGAAGGAGACAGCCGCCCACACGATCCCCGCGGAAATCGAGCCGTGGATCCTCAAGATGACCCTCTCCGGCGGCAACGCCTTCTCCCAGCTGCGCGACAAGCTGGACTCCACGCACACCGTGCCCTTCCGGGGCGAGGAGCTGCCGCTGGCCGCCGTGCGCGGCAAGGCCTACGACCCCGATCCCGACGTGCGCCGCGAGGCCTATGAGGCGGAGATCGCCGCCTACGCGAAGATCGAGCTGCCGATGTCCTACTGCCTGAACAGCATCAAGCAGGAGGCGCGCACCCTTGCGGAAGCCCGCGGCTACGCCTCCGTGCTGGATATGACCCTCCACCAGAGCCGCATGGACCGCGAGACGCTGGACGCGATGTGGACGGCCTGCCGGGAGTACCTTCCCCACTTCCGCCGCTATCTGAAGGCCAAGGCGGCCCTGCTGGGGCATCAAAACGGCCTGCCCTTCTACGACCTCTTCGCCCCCGTGGGCGAGAGCGTCCATGTTTACACCGTGGAGGAGGCCCGCGCCACGCTGCTGCGGGAGATGGGCAAGTTCACGCCGGCCATGGCGGAATTCATGGATCACGCCTTCGCGAATCGCTGGATCGATATGTTCCCGCGGGCGGGCAAGGCCGGCGGTGCCTTCTGCTCCTCCGTGCACTACGCGGACCGCTCCCTGGTCATGACCAACTTCCAGGGCAGCTTCTCCGACGTCAGCACCCTGGCCCATGAGCTGGGACACGCCTGGCACAACCGCTGCATGGCCGGCCTGCCCTACATGCTGTGCGACGAGCCCATGCCCCTGGCCGAGACCGCTTCCATCTTCAATGAGACCATGCTCTCCCACCAGATCCGCTCCTCCTGCGCGCCGGAGGAAGAGCTGAACCTGCTGGAGAACAATCTGATGGAGGCCACGCAGACCGTGGTGGACATTTACAGCCGCTTCCTCTTCGAGCAGGAGGTGGTGGATACCCGCGCCGACCACGCGATGACCGTGGAGGAGCTGAAGGCCGCCATGCTGCGGGCCCAGGACGCCGCCTACGGCGACGGCCTCGACCCCGACTGCCGCCATCCCTACATGTGGGCCTGCAAGAGCCACTATTACTCCTCCGGCTACAATTTCTACAACTTCCCCTATGCCTTCGGCCTGCTGTTCGGCAAGGGCGTGTTCGCCCAGTGGCTGAAGCAGGGGGACGCCTTCGTGCCGGTCTACTGCCAGCTGCTGCGCCGCTGCGGCAGTGACTCCGTCGCGGGCGTCGCCGCCAGCATCGGCATCGACGTGCGCAGCGCGGACTTCTGGCGCTCCTCCCTGGAAATCATCCGCCAGGACATCGACCGCTTCGTGCAGCTGGCCGAAAAGCACTGAGCCCGATCACAACCAACCGCTGCCGCAGAGGATATGCTCCCGCGGCAGCAGTTTTTCGATGCGGGCAGGAATCAGACGTACAAAAAGGCGGCTCCTGAAACAATTTGCAGGGTGCATAGAATTGATTGCAGGAATCTGACGAGGATGGTAGAATTGTTATATGGGATTCGGCTCATCAAATCGGGAGTTGGCGAGGTATTGCAATGGTTGTTCTTCGGCATTTTCTGGAGCAGGATGCAGGCTTCAT
>CAMNHF010000075.1 GCA_946538975.1 uncultured Clostridia bacterium
CGAAAAGCCCGCGCCCGCCGAGAAGCCTGCGGCAGCCGAAAAGCCTGCGCCCGCCGAGAAGCCTGCGCCTGCCGAGAAGCCCGCGCCTGCTGAGAAGCCCGCGCCCGCCGAGAAGCCTGCGCCCGCCGAGAAGCCCGCGGCAGCCGAGAAGCCCGCGGCCGTCGAGAAGCCTGTGGCAGCCGAGAAACCCGCGCCTGCTGAAAAGCCTGCGGCAGCCGAGAAGCCCGCGGCCGCCGAGAAGCCTGTACAGACTGAAAAGCCTGCACCCGCCGATGGAAAGGAGACGCCCCATGATCCTGCAGTGGGAAATGGATCACCCAATTGATCCCTCGGTCTGCGCGATGATGCAGGCAGCCGCCGATCTGGCGCTGTGGGCGGAGCAGGTGACGGTGCCCTGCACGGTTCACGTGCGGCTGTGCGACGACGAGGCAATCCGGGAGGTCAACCGGGACTGCCGCGGCGTGGACCGCGCGACCGACGTGCTGTCCTTTCCGCTGGCCGCCTACCCGGCCGGGCGCACCGCCGGCAGCTGCGCGCGGGCGCTGCGGGAGAACTATGACGACGAGACCGGCGCGTGCATGCTGGGGGACATTCTGATCTCTGTGCCGCACCTGTACGCCCAGGCCGAGGAATACGGCCACTCTCCCGCCCGCGAGGCCACCTATCTGCTGGTGCACGGCCTGTGCCACCTGATGGGCTACGACCACATGGAAGAAGACGAGAAGCGCGTGATGCGCGCGATGGAGGAAAGAATCATGAACGGCATCGGCATGAGCCGCGGCGAGGACGCCCGGCCGGTCTCCGATGAGGCGCTGCTGGCCCTGGCCCGCGCGGCGATGGAGCGATCCTACTCGCCCTATTCCCACTGGCCCGTTGGCGCGGCGCTGCTGTGCGCGGACGGCCGGGTGTTCCAGGGCTGCAATATTGAGAACGCCTCCTTCGGCCTGACCAACTGCGCGGAGCGGACCGCGGTGTTCAAGGCGGTCAGCGAGGGCGCGACGGAATTTACGGCCATCGCCATCGCCTCCCGCCAGACGCCACCGTGGCCCTGCGGCGCCTGCCGTCAGGTGCTCAACGAGTTCGCCCCCAACCTGCGCGTGCTGGTGACCTGGGACGGCCGCAGCGACGAAAAGCCGCTTTCCGAGCTGCTTCCCTGCGGCTTTGGCCCGAAGGAGTTGGAGACCGGCACCCGGTCCGTATGACATCTTTATGGGAGAGAAAAGAATGCCTGAGGAAAAGAAAGCATTTCATTCCGGTTTTGTGACCATCGTCGGTCGCCCGAACGTGGGCAAGTCCACGCTGATGAACGCGCTGATCGGCGAGAAGATCGCCATCACCTCCAGCCGCCCGCAGACCACCCGCGCCCGCATCATGGGCGTGCTGACCGACGCGGACTGGCAGATGGTCTTTCTGGACACGCCCGGCGTGCACCAGCCGCGCACCCGGCTGGGCGAGTTCATGATGCAGTCCGTCCGCGACGCGATGGACGGCATGGACGTGCTGCTGATGCTGCTGGACGTGAGCTCCATCTCCAAGCAGGACCGCGCGCTGGCCGAGGAGATGGGCCAGAAGAAGGCGCCGAAGCTGCTGGTGCTCAATAAGATCGACCTGCTGCCGCGGGAGGCCCTGCTGCAGATCATCGCCGACTTCGCCGGGGCGGGCTATGCCGGCATCATCCCGGTCAGCGCGAAGACCGGCGACGGGCTGGAGGAGCTGAAGAAGGCCATCTCGGCCCTGCTGCCGGAGGGGCCGAAGTACTTCCCGGACGACATGGTCACCGACCAGCCGGAGCGCGTCATCTGCGCGGAGATGATCCGCGAGAAGGCCCTGCGCCACTTGCGGGACGAGGTGCCCCACGGCATCGGCGTGGAGATGATGGCCATGGAGAAGAAGAACGACGACTTCATGGAGATCTACGCCACCATCTACTGCGAGCGCGAGTCCCACAAGGGCATCATCATCGGCAGGCAGGGCGCCATGCTGCAGCAGATCGGCACCGAAGCCCGCGCCGACATCGAGCGGCTGCTGGGCCTGCACGTCAACCTGAAGCTGTGGGTGAAGGTGCGCCCCGGCTGGCGCGACAATGCCGGCGACCTGCGCACCCTGGGCTACGAGAGCAAATAAACAAAGCAAAAACGGCGGCCGCGATGACCGCCGTTTTGATTTCGGCAAACGCCAGATAATCGTTCCTGCGCAGTGTCCAGGGGCTGCATCAGTTTTGCGCGTCGTTCCCGTCTTCCGTGAGGGCGCTCAGGTAGGTCTCAAGGCAGGCCGCGAGGGCCTCGTCGAAAGCTGCCTGCTCCATGCTGCCCTGCTGCTCGATGACATCGCGCAGGGCGTCGGCCAGGACGAATTCCCGGTGAAACAGCTCCTGATTGCGCTGAATCTCTGTCCTGGGGAAGTGGCTGAAATAAAACTGTGCGTTCCGGTTCTCCCGCATGAACTGCGCGGCGAACCCGGCCGGCGTCAGGCTCCCTCCGGCGTAGGACACCAAAAGCCCCGCCATGAAGTTCACCATGCTGCACTGCAGCGCATGGGATTCGCTGGCCCGTACGGCCAATTCTTCCAGTCTGCTCATTTGTTCTCCCGGATCAGCCGCAGCAGCTCCTGCGGCGCATGCACAATGCGGTCCGCCCCGGCCGCGCGCAGCTCTTCCTCATCGCGGAAGCCCCAGGTCACGCCCACGGCCGTCATGCCGGCCCGGCGCGCGCAGGTCATGTCCACGCCGCTGTCCCCCGCGTAGAGGAAGTCCGCCGGCGTCAGCCCCAGCTTTTCACAGAGCCCCAGGGCCGCGGCGGGATCGGGCTTCAGCGGGACGCCGGGCCGTCCGCCCTGTACCGCGTCGAAGGCGATCTCCGGGTAGTAGCGGGCGATCACATGCCGCGTGTCGGCGTCCGGCTTGTTGGAGAGCACGCACAGGCGCAGCCCCGCCTCCTGCAGGGCGCGCAGGGTCTCCGGCATGCCGGGGTAGGGCTGGGTGCGCTCCGTGCAGTGGGTTTCATAGCGGCCCTGATAGTCCGCCAGCACCTGATCCGCCAGCTCCCGCCGCTCCCGTACGGCGCGCTCCGCCAGTACGCGGGCGCCGTTGCCCACCAGCTGCCGGTACGCGTCCTCCGGAAAGACTGCCAGCTGATGCCGCGCCAGGGCCCAGTTCATCGCGGCGGCAATGTCCGGCAGCGTGTTGAGCAGGGTACCATCCAGATCAAACAGGAACGCTTTCATCTTTTTTCTCCCGAACAAAAACCCGGCAGCCCATCGCGGCGCCGGGTTGTATTGCACATCAGGCCTTGCGGGCCAGCTCAACCAGCTTGGTGAAGCCGGCGGCGTCGTTCACGGCGATCTCGGCCAGCATCTTGCGGTTGATGTTGATGTTCTGCTTCTTCAGGCCGTTCATAAGCATGGAATAGCTCATGCCGTTGGCGCGGGCGGCCGCGTTGATTCGGACGATCCACAGGCGGCGGAACTCACGCTTGCGCAGCTTGCGGCCGATGTAGGCATACCGCAGGGAGCGGCGCACCTGCTCGGTAGCGGCGCGGTACTGCTTGGATTTGGCGCCAAAGTAGCCCTTGGCCAGTTTCATCACCTTGCGGCGCTTTTTCTGGGCATTGACAGCTCTCTTGATGCGTGCCATCTTTTTCTACCTCCTCGTTCGCTCACAGGCGAACTCTCGCTTTCTCCTGACCCCTCACTTGTACGGCAGCAGCTTGTGGATCGTGCGGGCTTCCGCAGCATTGTCCACAATGCCCTTGTTGCGCAGATGACGGGTGCGCTTGGTCGTCTTCAGGCGAACCTGGTGGTTGGCGTTCATCTGCTTATGCTTCACGATGCCGGATTTGGTGAAAGAGAAGCGCTTGGCAGCACCGCGGTGGGATTTCTGTTTGGGCATGGGATTTCCTCCTTCCTGATCATCGGAAATTCATGGGATCAGCCGCACGCCAGTCCGGCGGCGGATACAACCGTGTGATCGGATCACACAGACGGTTGACTTACGCTTGGCCCTCTTCGGCAGGGGCCTGGGGTTCCTGGGCCTGACGGGCCTTCTCCCGCGCGGCTTTCTTCTCCGCAAAGGACGCCTTCGCGGCCTTGGGAGCGAGGATCATGACCATGTTGCGGCCGTCCAGCAGGGGCCGGCGCTCCACCACGCTGACCTCCGCGCAGCGCTCGGCAAAGTCGTGCATGACCTTCAGGCCGATCTCGCTGTGGGTAATCTGCCTTCCGCGGAAACGGATGGACACGCGCACCTTGTCGCCGTTCTCCAGGAACTTGATGGCCATGCGCGCCTTGGTCAGCACATCATTCTCCTCGATCGTGGCGGAGAGCTGCACTTCCTTGACCTCCACCACACGCTGATTCTTCCGATTTTCGCGCTCCCGGCGGGACTGCTCATAGCGCCACTTGTCATAGTCGAGCAGCTTGCACACCGGCGGATTGGCCGTCGGCTGAATGTTGGCCAGATCCAGCCCCCGCTCTTCCGCCAGCTGCATTGCCTGCGCCGTGGGCATCACACCCAGCTGCACGCCCGCCTCGTCGATGACGCGCACCTCTCTGGCCCGAATCTCGTCGTTGATCATCAGCTCCGCTGCGATGAGAACACACCTCCCCGGTTTTCCCGTCTTCCATACATTCTTCGCTTTCGTGCAGCCATAAAAAATACGGGTCTCACACCCGTCCGTCTCAATCCCGGCCTCCGCCTGCGCGAAGCCTGTTTGCCCATGACCCGGCAGCGGAACCGCTCGGGTGAGAGACGGGTGTCTCTGCTTGAAAGCAGAGGCAGTGTACCACGAAAGGAGACGCTTGTCAAGGCTTTTGCAGCGGTTTTTGCCAGCGGTTTTTATGATCGCAGCGGTGCATCATGAGACGTCCGCACGCTTGACTTTCCCCGCAAAAGCTGGTACAATCCCGGTGAATCAGGACGATGAAGGGGACAGCGCCGACACGCAGCGCCGCCAGAGAGAGGGCCTTGGCTGGAAGCCCTTGCGCGCAGTCAGCGGGGACACCCCGGAGTCCGCCGGTGAAAGCCGGCCGCGGCCCGCGCAGGGCACGAATGAGACGGATTCGATCCGTGAAGCACGGGTGGCACCGCGAAGCAATTCGCCCCATGCAGTCTTTCTGCGTGGGGGTTTTTGGTTCCCGCCGCCCGGATGAAGGAGGAAAAAGCATGCTGACGCAAGCCCCGAGAGGTACCCGCGACGTGCTGCCCGCCGACAGCTACCGCTGGCAGTATCTGGAGAGCAAGATGCGCCTGGCCGCGGCCGAAGCCGGCTACCGCGAGGTGCGCACGCCGGTGTTCGAGCACACGGAGCTGTTCCTGCGCGGTGTGGGCGACACCACCGACATCGTGCAGAAGGAGATGTACACCTTCCAGGACAAGGGCGACCGCTCCATCACGCTGAAGCCCGAGGGCACCGCCGGCGCGGTTCGCTGCCTGCTGGAGCACAATCTCTACGCCGACGCCCTGCCCTGCAAGATGTACTATCTGAACGCGCCGGTCTTCCGCTATGAGGCGCCCCAGGCCGGCCGCCTGCGCGAGCATCACCAGTTCGGCCTGGAGTGCTTTGGCGCGCAGGACGCTTCCGTGGATGCGGAGCTGATCCTGCTGGCGTACAACCTGCTGCGCTCCCTGGGTGTGAGCAATCTGTCCGTCAATATCAACTCCATCGGCTGCCCCAACTGCCGCCCGAAGTATCACGCGGCGCTGAAGGCCTATCTGGCGGACCGGCTGGACACCCTGTGCGGCGACTGCCGGAACCGCTTCGAGCGCAATCCGCTGCGCGTGCTGGACTGCAAGGTGCCGACCTGCAAGGCCGCCGTGGCCGACGCGCCGAGCATGCTGGACTACCTGTGCGACGACTGCCGCGCGCACTTTGCGAAGCTGCAGGCCTGCCTCGGGCAGACGGAGATTCCCTTCCGGATTGATCCGCGCATCGTGCGCGGCCTGGACTACTACACGAAGACCGTTTTCGAGCTGATCACGACGACGAAGGACGGCAGCCTGACCGTGTGCGGCGGCGGGCGCTACGACAATCTGGTGGAGCAGCTGGGCGGCGATCCGCTGCCCGCCGTGGGCTTCGGCATGGGCCTGGAGCGCGTGCTGATGCTGCTGGACGGCGAGGGCATCGAGATTCCCCGGCCCGCGCTGTATGACGTGTTCGTCACCTACATGGGCGACAACGCGCTGAAGGCCTTCTCCCTGGTGCAGCGCCTGCGCCTGGCCGGGCTGAAGGCGGACATGGACCACTGCGGCCGCAGCCTGAAGGCGCAGTTCAAGTATGCCGGCAAGACCGGCGTGCGCTGGGTGGCGACGATCGGCGACGAGGAGGCCGCGGCGGGCAAGGTGAAGTTGAAGAACATGGAGACGCGCGAAGAGTGTCTCGTCCCCGTGGCGGAGGCCGCGGCGGCGGTAAAGTGAGGGAAAGCGAATGGATATTTCATATCTGCTCATGCTGCAGGACTTCCGCGGCAGCATTCAGGAGGCGTGGACGCCCTTCATGGAATGGGTCTCCATGTTCGCGACGACCTGGCTGATCATGATCCCCGTGTTCTGGTACTGGAACCGGAACAAGCGGCAGGGCCTGTACACGCTGACTTCCTATTACATCTGCATGACGCTGACGCCGCTGATCAAGCTGACGGCCTGCATCTACCGGCCCTGGATCCGCGAGCCTGCCATTCACCCCGCCGGCGACGCCATCACCACCGCGACCGGCTATTCCTTCCCCAGCGGCCACACGACCACCGCGGGCCCGCTGTCGGGCGGCATGGCGGTCAATACCTGGAAGGAAAAACGCCTGCGCCCGCTGTCTGTGCTGTTCGCGCTCTATGTGCTGCTGACCGGCTTCTCCCGGAACTATCTGGGCGTGCACACCCCGCAGGACGTGTTCGTGGCCATCACGCTGAGCGTGCTGAGCCTCATTGGCACCGCGAAGCTGTTTGAATATCTGGACGCGCATCCGGAGCGGGAGAACTGGTTCCTGCTGGGCGGCTTCCTCTTCTGCTGCGCGGGCCTCCTCTACATCACGTTGAAGGCCTACCCGATGGACCTGACCGCGGAGGGCAAGCTGCTGGTCGACCCGCAGAAGATGATGAACGACGGCTACGGCGACCTGGGCAAGATGATCGGCTTCATCATCGCGCGCTATGTGGAAAAGACCTGGATCCGCTTCAAGCCCGCCGGCTTCACCTGGAAGGGCGTGCTGCTCTGCCTGGTCGGCCTGGTGCCCATGTGGCTGCTGAAGAGCTATCTGAGCCCCGTGATCACGGGCTGGCTCGGCTCCCACTGGGGCAAGCTGGTCTTCTCCATCCTCTACGCCTTCTACTATGTCGCCCTGTTCCCGGCTGTGCTGAAGCTCTGCGAGAGGTGGCTGCACGGGGGAGAGGGGCAGGAGACTGTCTGACCGATACCGCAAAGGAGTGATTTATCATGCAGATGAGAACCCATACCTGCGGCGAACTCCGCATCACCGATGTGGGGATGACCGTGCAGCTCTCCGGCTGGATGGAGAACGTGCGCGAGGTCGGCGCGGAGCTGGCCTTCGTGATCCTGCGCGACTTCTACGGCACCACCCAGCTGGTCATTGAGACCGCGGAGATGATGGCCGAGATCCGCGCGCTGAACAAGGAGAGCACGATCTCCGTGACGGGCGTCGTGCGCGAGCGCGCCAGCAAGAACCCCAAGATCCCCACGGGCGAGATCGAAGTGGTGCCCATGTCCATCGAGGTGCTGGGCCGCTGCCGCTACAACGCACTGCCCTTCCAGATCAACCGCAGCCGCGAGGCCGACGAGGCGGTGCGCCTCAAGTACCGCTATCTGGACCTGCGCAATCCGGAGGTCAAGCGGAACATCGTCATGCGCTGCAACGTGGTCGCCGCCCTGCGCGCCGCGATGATCGAGCACGGCTTCCTGGAGATCACCACCCCCATCCTGACCGCCTCCTCCCCGGAGGGCGCCCGCGACTATCTGGTGCCGGCCCGCAAGCATCCGGGCGAGTTCTACGCCCTGCCCCAGGCGCCGCAGCAGTTCAAGCAGCTGCTGATGACCGCCGGCTTCGACCGCTATTTCCAGATCGCCCCCTGCTTCCGCGATGAGGACGCCCGCGGCGACCGTTCCCCCGGTGAGTTCTACCAGCTGGATATGGAGATGGCCTTCGCCTCCCAGGAGGATGTGTTCGCGGTGCTGGAGGACGTGCTGCCGCCGATCTTCGCGAAGTACGGCAAGTACCACACCGCCTCCTCCGCGCCCTTCCGCCGCATCCCCTACCGCGAGGCGATGGAGAAGTACGGCACCGACAAGCCCGACCTGCGCATTGACCTGACCGTGGACGACGCGACGGACGTGATGCGCGGCTGCGGCTTCGGCCCCTTCGACGGCGAGGACACCGTGGTGAAGGCCGTCGTGGTCACCGACATGAAGGCGACCCGCAAGCAGATCGACAAGCTCTGCGCGGACGTGGAGGTCATCTCCGGCGCGAAGCCCTACTGGTTCCGCGTGGAGGAGGACTGCTCCCTGACCGGCGGCGTGGCGAAGTTCCTGCAGCCGCGCCGGGAGGAGATCGTGGCGGCGCTGGACCTGAAGCCGGGCTGCTTTGTCGCCCTGGCGGCGGGCAAGCGCGGCGCGGCCATCAAGACCGCCGGCGTGCTGGTGAAGCAGCTTGGCCTGCTCTGCCCGGAGCACATGGATGCCGAGCGCTACGAGTTCTGCTGGATCGTCGACTTCCCGATGTACGAGATCGGCGAGGAGAGCGGCGAGCTGGAGTTCTGCCACAATCCCTTCTCCATGCCCAACGGCGGCCTGCAGGTGCTGCGCGACGCCGCGGAGGGCCGGGTGGATCCGCTGAGCATCACCGCCTTCCAGTATGACCTGGTGTGCAATGGCGTGGAGCTGTCCTCCGGCGCGGTGCGGAACCATGACCCGGAGATCATGATCGAGGCCTTCCAGCTGGTGCGGCTGGGCGAGGAGGACGTCAAGGCGAAGTTCCCCGCCATGTACAACGCCTTCTGCTACGGCGCGCCGCCCCATGCCGGCATCGCGCCCGGCGTCGACCGCATGGTGATGCTGCTGGCGGGCGAGGACTCCATCCGTGAGGTGATCGCCTTCCCGATGAACAAGAACGCCCAGGACGTGATGATGGGCGCGCCCGGCCCGGTGGAGCAGAAGCAGCTGGACGAGCTGCACATCGCCCTGGTGCCGGTGAACCCGGAGAACTGAATCCCCGCGGGGCAGAGTCAGCTCTGCCCTGCGTTTTTCAAAGGAAGGACAGGCGACGGATGAGCGGGCTGCCGAGGGAGGAATCGCGATGACAAGGATCGTTACGCTGCTGCTGGCGCTGCTGCTGCTGGGCGGCGCTGCCTTCGCGGAGGAGACAGCCGTGGAGGCGGAGGAAACCGGGCTTCTCTGGGAAGAGGAGGTGGTGGAGGCCGTCGAGGAGGAGCTGACGCTCGCGATCGAGGAGACCGAGCCGCTCTGGGAGGAGACGGAGGCCGCCGAGGAAGAGATGCTGCTGCTCCCCGAGCAAACCGAGGAAGCCGTCGAGGCCGTCGAGGCCTGGGAGGAGGCGGCCGCGCCGATCACGGCGGTCACCGGCATCGCGGCTCAGCCCGTGGACACCAACGCGGCCCGCATCACCTGGGACAAAATGGACGGCGCCGCCGGCTACCAGCTGTGGTGGTCCGAGGACGGGGAGAACTTCACCTGGACCAAGAACTGCACGACCAATGTGGTGAACAAGTACGTCCTGACCCCCGGCGCGGACTACTGGTTCCAGGTGCGCCCCTGGCAGGAGGAGGACGGCGTGAAGCGCTTCGGCCCCTTTTCGGAGGCGGTCCGGGTGCACATCCTGGGCAAGATCGAGAACTTCACGGTCACCGGCAAGGACACGAACTGCGCCTTCCTGAAATGGGACCGGGTGCCGGGCTGCACCGGCTATCAGGTGTTCCGCACCGTCGCGGGCAGCGGTGAATACCAGTGGGTCAAGAACGCGACGACGGCCCAGGTGGCGAACTACGCGCTGACGCCGGGCACCACCTACTATTACAAGGTTCGCGCCTATGTCGACCTGCCGGACGGCAAGCGGGCCTATGGGCAGTATTCGCCGGGCGTGATGCTCCATGTGATGGAGCAGGCGCAGCTCACCGCGGTCTCCTTCGACGGCGCGATGCAGCTGAGCTGGAGCGGGATCTACGGCGTCACCGGCTACCAGGTGTTCTATCTGGAGGGCGGCACCGGCGGCGTGTACAGCTGGGTCGGCAACACCAAAGCGGGCGTGCTGAAATTCACCCACGCGAAGCCGGCCATGGATGCCGACTGCTATTACCGCGTCCGCGCCTACATCGACAACGCGGACGGCACCCGCGCCTACGGGCAGTTCTCCGAGGCGTCGCACTGCGTGGCGAAGCTGCGGGATTTTGCTTACCACAAGGATTCCTGGGACGACTATGTGGTCATCACCGGCTGCGCCGAGGGGGTCACGAAGGCTGTGATTCCCGCGGCGGTCTGCGGCTACCCCGTCACCCGGATCGACGCCGGCGCCTTCGAGGATCATGCCACGCTGACGGAGGTGGTGCTTCCCGCCTCCATGAAGGATATCCTGTGGGGCGCCTTCCGCAATTGCGCGAAGCTGCAGCGGATCGTGCTGCCCGACAGCGTGGAGCAGCTCGGGAACAATGTGTTTGAGAACTGTACCTCCCTGCGCACGGCGGTGCTGTCGAAGAAGCTGGCCCGGATCGGGGAGGAGACCTTCTCCGGCTGCACGGCCCTCACCCAAGTGACGATCCCGGACGGCATCCGGGAGATCGGCTGGAATGCCTTCAAGGGCTGCGTGAAGCTGCAGGCCGTCACCCTGCCGGACAGCATGGAGACCATCAGCGGCGGCATCTTCCAGAACTGCACATCGCTGCAGACGGCGGTGCTGTCCGGGCACATGACGCTGATCCCCGACAGCACATTCGAGGGCTGCACGGCCCTTGCCAGCGTGACGATCCCGGAGGGCATCCGGGAGATCGGCTGGAGCGCCTTCCAGGGCTGCGCGAAGCTGCAGTCCGTCAGCCTGCCGGGGAGCCTGACGAAAATCGGGCCCTATGCCTTCCAGGACTGCGCGGGCCTGCAGAAGCTGGTTCTCCCGGCCGCGCTGGAAAACGCCGGCTATCAGGCCTTCTGCGGCTGCGCCTCTTTGAAGAGCGTCACCGTCCGGGGCGACACGGTCTTTGAGTACGGCGCCTTCCGGCTCTGCCCGCAGCTGCGCGAGCTGGTCGCCGCGCAGGGTGTCACGCAGCTGCACCTGCTGGAGAAGAGCGTGTTCGGCTACGACACCGTGATGGGCGCCGACTGGACGGTGGACGTGGCCGACAGCGTGATCGTCATCACCGGCGAGCCCGCGCCGGCCTTGCGGATGATCGTGGACGCGGGCTCCTACGGCGAGACCTACGCGCTGGATCACGGCATTTACTGCATCATCCGCGGCACCACGCCCACCCAGCGCACCGGCGCAAGGACGGTGCAGGAGAAGGTCAGCGAGATTGTCGCCAACGTGATCCGTCCCGGCATGAACGATTATCAGAAGGCGATCGCCCTGCACAACTGGCTGACGGCCAACGCCAACTACGACACCGATTACAAGATCCATGCCCCCAGCGGCGTGCTGCTGCAGGGCAAGGGCGTCTGCCAGAGCTACGCGGAGGCCTATCAGCTGCTGCTGAACGCCGTCGGCATCCAGAACAAGCTGGCCTATGGCAACAACCATGTGTGGAACATGGCGAAGATCGGCGGCAGCTGGTGCCACATCGACGTGACCTGGGACGACCCGATCGGCCCGGACGGCCCCGGCGGCTTCGAGGGCTACACCTACTTCTGCGTGACCGACTTCGCGCTGGAGGGCGTCAGCAGCCACGAGGACTACGGCTGGGGCGGCAGCTGCAAGACCTACCGGGCCAGCTACGCCTACCGCAACGGCGTTCTGGCAGCACGCATCGAGGAATGGAAGCCGACCTTCTCCCAGCACATCGGCAAGGGCGAGAACCAGTTTACCGCCAGCTTCGACATGCTGGACGGCATCAACGACCGCATGGCCATCGAGATGCTGCGCAGCGAGGGCCTGGAGCTGGACGGAAAGCACTACGCGATGACGGTCACCTACCGCGACACCAGCGACGGGAGCGGCTCCTTCGACCTGATCGTCACGCTGAAGTGAGCTGCGGGCAAGTTTTCATCAAATCTTCATAAAAATCGGGAAAAACCCCTTGCCATTTTCGCGGAAATGGTATATAGTTCACATGCTGGTGTTAGCACTCGATTGAGTCGAGTGCTAACAGGACCAAATCACATGCAGGAGGAATGCATCATGACAGTGAAGCCCCTGGGCGACCGTGTCGTCATCAAAAATGTGGAAGTTGAAGAAACCACCAAGAGCGGCCTGATCCTGACGAGCACCGCGAAAGAGAAGCCGCAGATGGCCGAAGTGCTGTCCGTGGGCCCCGGCGGGCTGGTGGACGGCAAGGAAGTCAAGATGGTCGTGAAGCCCGGTCAGCGGGTGATCTATTCCAAGTATGCCGGCACGGAAGTGAAGATCGACGGCGAGGAACTGATCATCGTCCGGCAGAGCGACATTCTGGCGGTTGTGGAATAAGGCAAAAGCGCATTACGAAAGGAAGCAATCATCATGGCAAAGCAGATTCAGTATGGCGAGGAAGCCCGCCGCAGCCTGGAGCGCGGCGTGAACGCGCTGGCGAACACCGTGAAAATCACCCTGGGCCCCAAGGGCCGCAACGTGGTGCTGGACAAGAAGTACGGCAGCCCGCTGATCACCAACGACGGCGTGACCATCGCCAAGGAAATCGAGCTGGAAGACCCCT
>CAMNHF010000076.1 GCA_946538975.1 uncultured Clostridia bacterium
CGCTGCCCTCGCCGTTCTGGCGGTTCAGCACCACGATGGCCGCGTCGCCGTACTGCGCAAAGGTGCCCTTCACCGCGTCGGTGTATTCACTCCATGGGATCTCGTCGATCTTCCACTCGCCCATGGCGTCGCCGCCGCCGGGGCCCGCGCCGGTGCCGTGCTTGTGACCGCTGGAGGCGGTGAAGCTGTTCAGCTTCGCGTTGATGCCGCAGCCCGCCTTCTGCAGGGCGCCGGCCAGGGTGTCGGACTTGATCTCAATGTCGCCGGAGCCGGAGCCCGTCGTGACCATGGAGACGGAGGAGAGGCCGAAGACGCACAGCTGCGCACCGGCCTTCAGGGGCAGGAAGCTGTCCTCGTTGCGCAGCAGCACCACGCCCTCGGCCACCACCCGGCGGGTGTGGTCCAGCTGGGCCGCGTACAGCGCGTCCTCGCCCGCAAATTCGCTGACAAAGTCCCCCGCCTGGGCGGTGGTCTTCGTGCCGCCCACCGTGCCGAAGAAGTCCGTCAGCACGCTGTCCCACTTGGCGGTGAGCACGTTGGCCAGGATGCAGATGATCAGGAAAATGGCCAGCACCGCGCCGTGGGTGATGAAATAGGATTTCTTGCTGTATTGCTTTTCCTTGCGCATGGTTCCTCCCGTGCGGCGCGGCGGCCGCAGCCTGTTCTGTCTGTTCAGAAAGGGAAAGCGGGAGGGGCGGAGGTCTGTTCCGCGCCCTCCCGCTCAGGGTGTGCGATGGGATGAATCAGTCGTCGTCGGAGGAGGCCACGGCGTTGTAGGTGAAGGTGCCGTCGGCGTTCACGGTGATGACCACGGCGGCGTCATGGCCGACGAACTTGTAGACCTGGCTGCCGAAGTTGTCCATGGGGTCGAAGTCGGTACCCTCATAGTTGGTGACGCGGGCACCCTCGGAGGCCTTGCCCTCGGAGTTGGACATGTAGCCCATGGTGGTCAGGACGCCCCAGTCCTCCAGGAACTCGCAGTCCTCGGGCACATTCAGGGTGACCTGGTCGCCGTCCTGCGTGTAGGTGCCGGTGTAGACATAGCGGATCTCGTAGCGCAGGGCAGCCTGCTCGGTGGCGATCTCGGCCACTTCGAAGTTCTCGTCCAGGGTGGCCAGCAGCTTGGTGTACACATAGGTGCCGTCGTCCTTCAGCTCGACGGTGTTCAGCTCGGTCATGGGGCTGGCGGCCACGAAGCCGTTCATGTCGGTGGTGCCGGCCAGCTCCTCGGCGGTGAAGAAATGGGTGTAGGCGGCGTCCGCCAGGGCGGAGACGCAGGACAGGGCCAGGACCAGGGCCAGAACCAGAGCAGCGATCTTCTTCATGGGGTGTTCCTCCTTCATAGTCGGTACGTTGTCCGTACCTGATGTGCGGAGGATAGCACAAAAAAAGCCGCGTTACACGGCTTTGTCCTGACTGGTCGTTTTTTCGTCCTGGTTTGCATCCGGGGGCTGGAAAATGATCCGCAGCACATACATGCCCCCGGTGGGATCGATCCGCATCACGCCGCCGTATTCCGCCGCCGTGGCCGCGATGGAGCGGGTGCCGATGCCGTGGTTCGCCTTGTCCTCCTTGATCGTCACAGGCAGGCCGTCCTTCATCTCCACCGCGCCCACATACGGGTTCTCGCACTGGAGGATCACCAGCCCCCGCTTCTCGTGCACCGAGAGATGGATGGCGCGCTTCTCCTCCTCGGGGATGCGCAGGCAGGCCTCAATGGCGTTGTCCAGGATGTTGGAGACCATGGTGAACAGATCCACGGACCGGATGAAGCGAAGCAGGCTGCCGTCCGCCATCACGGACAGCTCAATGTGCTGCTGGGAGCAGAGCAGCGCCTTCTGCATCAGCACCGTGTCCAGGGGCCGGCTGCCGGTCTGAAAGGAGCGGTCGTAGATCTCCACCGCCTGCTCAATTCCGGCAATGACCTCCGCCTGCTCCTCCGGCGTGCCCACGGTCCGGAGGGCTGCCACCTGCCGCCGCAGGTCGTGGCTCTTGCGGTTGATGAGGGCGATGTTCTCCTTGCTCATCTCGTACTGGGCCCGGTGCATGGACTCCATGCGCTCCCGGGTCTGGGCCTCGGCCTGCAGGCGCAATTGATCCGCGCTGCGCACCTCCTCCACCATCAGCACGAGAATCAGCAGCGCCGTGTAAACCCCGTGGAGCCAGCCCTCGGGCAGGTCGCTGACATAGATGCTGAGGAAGTACATCACAGCCATGACCAGGCCGTACAGGGAGAGGGCCTTGAGCACGGAGGCGGGATAGTGCCCGTCCAGGCAGATTCGCCGCACAAACAGCAGGTACACCAGGAAGCCCACCAGCGCCAGCCGGATCCACACCGTGATCTCCGCGCTCCACCAGCCGTCCGTCCCGCAAAAATGGTCAAGGATCAGGCCCAGGCAGTGGTGGAGGTGCTGGGTCATGTAGGCGAGCACCATACAGTAGGCCGCCTCCCGGGGCGAAGCCTCCGTCATCAGGCACAGCCCCGCGCCCAGCGCCGCGAGGGACAGGAGAAAGTGCAGCGCAAAGAAGTACTGGGAGGTGTTCTGGGTGATGGGCAGCAGCTGGAAGAGGAACAGATCCAGGAAGATAATGCCTGCCGTCATCAGGGCTGCCACCGGCAGAAACAGGTACCACCGGGCTTTCTTCTGGAGCGGCAGGAAGAAAAAGACGGCGGTCAGCGCAATCTGCTCCGGAAAGCCGGAGAGATAGCTCAGCAGCAGCTCCCGTGTCATCGTCACGCTTTCCATCAGAAACCCGCCTCCAGAAAGTCCGAGAATGCCTGCAGGAACTCCTTCTTGCGGTTCCGGCTGATGGGCAGGCTGTGCGGACCGATGACCACGGTGTCGCCGCTCACCCGGTCGATGCGTTTCAGATTCACCAGGAAGGACAGGCTGCACCGGGCGAAGGGCAGGCCGGCCAGCTCCTTCTCCGCGTCCCCGATGGTGGCGCGCTTTTCATAGGTCTCCCCGGCGGTGACATAACGCAGCGTATGGCCCACCACTTCGATATAGAGGATGTCGTCGGTGGAGACCTTCACCACGTCGCTGTATTTCTTCAGATAGACATAGCTGTGGGCCTTCTTCTTCTCCACTTCCCGGACTGCCTTGGCCATCCGGATCGCAAACTGCGGGTACGAGAGCGGCTTCAGGATGTAGTCGAAGGCGTCCACCTCATAGCCGTTGATGGCGTACTGGGCCATCGTTGTCACGAAGATCAGCACCACGTCCGTGTCGCAGGCGCGGATCCGCCGGGCCGTTGCCAGCCCGTCCAGGTGCTCCATCTGGATGTCCAGGAAAATGATATCCCACCTGGAGCGGAATTCATCGGCGATGTCGAGGCCGTCCTGGAAGCAGGTGATCTCCACCTCCACGTTTTCCTTCGCGGCGAACTGGCGGATCATCCGAATGAGCGTGTCGCTGAAGGCCTGCTCGTCATCCACCACGGCGATGGACAGCATGGTTTCTTCCCCCCTTCCGGTACCGTTACGCGGGCACCGGGATCATGATCATCAGCTTGAAGCGGCCGTTCTCCGTGTCGATGTCCATGGTGCCGCCGTATTTGTCCACCGTGCTCCGGATGCTGCGCATGCCGAAGCCGTGGAAGCGGCGGTCGCTCTTGGTGGTGGCGGGGATGCCGTCCACCATCTGCGGCCGGGCCGCGCAGGGGTTCTCCACGCAGATGGACAAGGCGCCCAGGGCCTTCTTCACCGTCATGCGGATCTCCCGCTCCTCCCGGGGCAGGGCGGTCACCGCCTCGAAGGCGTTGTCCAGCGCGTTGGAGAACAGGGAGATGATGTCCAGGGAGGGCATAAAGCCCAGCGCGCTGCCGTCCGCCATGCACACGAAGGAGATCCCCTCCTGATAAAAGCGCAGATGCATGTCCGTCAGGATCATGTCCAGGGTGTCGCTGCCGGTGGCATAGCTCTGCTCATAGCGCTCCAGGGACTCCGTCAGGCTGTCCGCCAGGTCCAGCACGTCCTTGCCTTTCCGGATCCGGCTGGCGATGTGCCGCAGGTCGTGGTACTTGATGTTGATGGTCTCCACGGCCTCCCGGGTGAGCCGCAGGGATTTCTCCTTCTCCGCCCACACCTGCTCCCGCAGCGCCAGCTCCCGGTCCTTCTGCATGCGCAGCAGGATGCCGCTGCGGAGGATGAGGATCAGCACATAGAACAGGATGATGCAGAGGATGCACAGGATGTCGATCTTGCCGCCCCGCTCGATCTCCAAGTTCCGCACCAGATTGAATTCGATCAGGAACAGCGAGATGCCCAGGGAAATATAAAGGCGCGGCCGATCAGTCTGTCCAGTAGGCTCCTGGGTCATCTTCCGCAGAAAAAGGACATCACAGAGGGCGTAGGTCACGGTAAACCAAACCAGCTCAACGGAATAGTACGCCACCGTTGCCTGATGAAGGGCGCCCAAAGGAGGTATAGCCAAGCGCAGCAGGTTCAGCATCAGCAGCAGAATCTGATTCAGGGCATACCCACCTAAGATATTGAACAGTACAGTATAAGCGGAGGCGTCATAGAAGAATCGTCCGAACAGGAAAAGACCCACGAACAGCAGGATAAAGAGAAAGAACAAATATATATCCCCGGAGTTTGGCTGCGGAATCTGTACCAGGAGATAGCTGTAAAGCAGCAGCGCCGGGACAGCCGCCGCCAAACGGAGCACCGGATGGCTTCGCTTCTGGCTGCATCGGGAAAACAGCATAAAGATGGGCAGCACCTTAAAGTAGAAATCCACACAGACCATGCCAAATTGGTGCAGCTGATTGAGCGTCATAAACCGCGCCTCCAACCTTATTTGCAGATCCAGCGGTTGAGCCCGGACAGGAATTCCTTCTTCCGCAGGCGGCTGATGGGGATCTCCGCGCCGCCCACCCGCACCGTGTCCCCCTTGACGGCCTCGATGAAGCGGGGGTTCACGATGGCGCTGCGACTGGGCTGGAGGAAGCCGAGCTTCCGGAGGGTCTCTTCCTGGGCCGCGATGGTGCCGTAGCCTTCCCGGTCGCCGCCCTTCGTGTGGTAGACCAGCTTGTGGCCGAAGACCTCCACGCTCATCAGGTCGTCCGTATGGATGTACTCCGTGCCGCCGCCCACGGACTGCACCGACAGCAGCATGCCTTCCCGCTGCGCTGTCAGCGAGGAGAGAATCCGGTCCATCTTCCGCATGAAGGTGTCGTACAGCACAGGCTTCACGATGAAGTCCACGGCCGCCACCTCATAGCCGTTGACGGCAAACTTCGCCATGCTGGTGATGAACACAATCGCCGCGTCCCGGTCGGTCTCGCGGATGCGCCGCGCCAGCGAAAGCCCGTCCATCCGCGGCAGCTGGATGTCCAGAAAGATCAGGCGGTATTGGCCTGCGGCGTAGTCCGCCAGAAAATCCTCCGCGGAGGAGAAGGCGCTTGTCTTCAGCGTCACGCCTTCCCGCCTGATCCCGTCCAGATACGAAAGCAGCAGCGCTTGCTGCTCCTGTGAATCCTCCACGAGGGCAACAGTCAGTGTCATATGGCAGTTCCTCCTGTTTCGCTACGCTCATTCTACCATAATCCGGCGCGGAATGCAAAGAACGCCGCATGAATTTCGCCGGTTTTGCACGAAATGCGGGTTTTTCTGCGTGAAATGCACTGCCGGTCCCGAACTGTGCCGGAAAAACAGCCAGGATACGCCATTCGCGCAGCGGTTCCGGCCAGTGGGGCAAAATTGCTTGAACGGCCGGATTTTTCCGCTATGATGGACCCAGCACCAAGCACCACACACCAAACCGTACTTGAGAAGGAGGAACCACCATGAAGAAGATCCTGAGCATCGCCATCGCCCTGTGCCTGGCCCTGACCTGCCTGTTCAGCTGCGTCACCGCCTCCGCTGAAGCCGTTGCGACCGTCGGCATCTGGGAAATGACTGACGTTTCCCGCCGCGACATCGAGCAGGGCAAGCTGATGACCGGTACCAACTGCACCATCACGCTGCAGCCCGACGGCACCTACGCGCTGTCCATGGTTGCGAACACCAACTATTCCTCCGACGGCGGCGAAACCTACAACCCCGTTTCTTACCTTGCCATCTTTGCCTTTGGCACCTACGAAGTGACCGAGATCGACGAGGACCTGGGCGACGTTATCATCAACATCACCAGCCTGGATCGGGTTGTGTGCGGCGACTATGACTCTGCGGTGAACGGCACGGAAGATGACGCGGCTGCCCTGGCTGCGCATTCCTTCGTCGGCACGGAGATCATTCTTGGCGGCGACCATAAGCCCGCTGAAATGATCAACCCCATGGACTTCCTGGAAGTCAGCCACTATACCAGCCCCTATTGATCCCGCGACGGCAGCGATGAATGATCGGTGCTGAAACGATGCCGGTCTGTCTGATCGCGATGCGGTCGCAGGCCGGCATTCTTCATACGAAAGATTGAGGTGGAAACATGAAAACATCCCTCTGGCGCGGCCTGTCCGCCGTCATGGCGTTTCTCCTGCTGCTCTCCATCTTCGGCGGGCAGATCGCAAACTCCAACGCCGGCGGTATCAACAACTTCCTGGGCATCTCCGCCAACACGGCGGTGGCCTCCAACGGGACCTTCGCCAGCAGCTACGGCGAGCTCTCGGACGAGAGCCTTGCGCGGCTGATCGCGGACGAGATGGCCTTCTGCGTCGAACAGCTGGAGGAGGGCGCCGTCCTGCTCAAGAACGACGGCGTGCTGCCCCTGGACGGCTCCGTGAAGAAGATCAGCCTCTTCGGGCATGCCAGCGCCAACATCCGCTACCGCAACGCCAACGGCGGCGGTCAGGCCGATCCCGCTCGGGAGATCAACCTGAAGAAAGCCTTCACGGATGCGGGCTTTGAAGTCAATGACACCCTGTTCGACTCTTATGCGGCGAGCCAGGTGACCTATGTGAAATCCGGCAATGAAACAGAAGAGACGGGCGAAGACCCGGTCAGCTTCTACACCGATAAGATCAAGG
Source organism: uncultured Clostridia bacterium (assembly GCA_946538975.1). Classification (GTDB taxonomy): domain Bacteria; phylum Bacillota; class Clostridia; order Christensenellales; family Aristaeellaceae; genus RUG11272. The sequence continues at coordinate 6,970 of CAMNHF010000076.1, forward strand.
ACAGCTTCAGCCAGTACGCTGACGCGGCGGTTGTGGTGCTGTACCGTGCCGGTGGCGAGAGCACCGACATGTCCCGGAAGAACGCCGCGGGCATCTCCTCCCTGGCCCTGCAGCCCAACGAGCGGGACATGCTGGCCCTGATCCGGGATTCCGGCGCCTTCAGCAAAATCATCGTCCTGGTCAACAGCGTCTATCCCTTGGAGCTGGGCTGGCTGGACGAGTACAAGGTGGACGCCTGCCTGTGGATGGGCAACCCGGGCTACTACGGCCTGCCCGGCGTGGTCAACATCCTGACCGGCAAGGCGAACCCCTCCGGCCGCCTGGTGGCCACTTACGCGACAGACTCCCTGTCTTCCGCAGCCGCGCAGAACTTCGGCGAATTCCGCTTCACGGAAGCCGACGGCGTCGAAACCTACCAGAACCGCTTCGTGGTCTACCAGGAAGGCATCTATGTGGGCTACAAGTACTATGAAACCCGCTATGAGGATGCCGTGCTGGGCCGGGGCAATGCGGACGGAGACGCGGGCGTGTTCGCCTCAAAGGACGGCAAGTGGAACTACGCCGACGAGATCGTCTACCCCTTCGGCTACGGCCTCTCCTACACCACCTTCGAGCAGAACCTCGACAGCGTCCAGTATGACGCGGCCGGCGACAGCTTCAAGATCAGCGTCACCGTGAAGAACACCGGCAGCAAGGCCGGCAAGGTACCCGTGCAGGTCTATGTGCAGACCCCCTACACCGATTACGACCGGGAACACCATGTGGAGAAGGCCGCCATCCAGCTGCTGGGCTACGGCAAGACCAACGTGATCGAGCCCGGAAAGAGCGAGACCGTGAAGCTGGAGCTGCCCCGCTATCTGATGGCCAGCTATGACGTCACGGCTCACGACGGCCAGGGCGGCTACATCCTGGACGCCGGCGACTACTATATCGCCGTGGGCGACAACGCGCACGACGCCCTGAACAACGTGCTGGCCGCCAAGGGCGCTTCCGGCATGACGGATCAGGACGGCAATCCCGCCGCCGGCAAGGCCGCCAACGCCAAGGTGTACCACCTGGACGTCCTGGACGACACGGCCTACCTCAAGAGCGTCCACACCGACGCGGAGGTGCACAACCTTTTCGACTACGCTGACGCCAACTATTACTATGACGATGCGCCGGTCACCTACCTGAGCCGCAGCGACTGGCAGGGCACCTGGTCCTCCGGCGAGACCCTGGCCATGAATCAGAAGCTCCGCGACGCGCTGCAGACCGGCACCTACGTCAAGGACGACGCTACCCCGGCGCCCATCAAGGGTGAGGACTACGCCGTGGAGGGCACGCTGAAGCTGGCGGACATGATTGGCTCCGACTATGACGATCCCCGGTGGGAGCCCTTCATCAAGCAGCTCACCCTGGCGGAACTGGGTACGCTGACCAGTGAGAATTACGGCCAGGGCTCCGTGGAGAGCATCGGCAAGCCGCCGACGGTCACCTCCGAGGGATCCGAAGGCGTATCCCAGCGCTACAAGTTCGGGGGCGGCAATATCGCCACCGGCTACGCCTCCAACACCCTGATGGCCGCCTCCTGGAACGAGAGCGTGCAGCGGCGCTACGGTGAGTTCGTGGGCGAGGACGCCCTGTTCGCGGGCGTGCACACCATCCACGGCCCCGGCGCGGACACCCACCGCACGCCCTTCTCCGGCCGCACCGCGGAGTATTTCTCCGAGGACAGCGTCATCAGCTGGAACGTGGGCGATGTGATGAACACCGCCATGGCCGGCAAGGGCCTGGTCAACAACTTCAAGCACTTCTTCCTGAACGAGCAGGAGTACGACCGCCAGGGTGTGGCGACCTTCTCCAACGAACAGGCCATCCGCGAGATCTACCTGCGCGCCTATGAGGGCGGCGTCACCGGCAAGGGCGGCATCGGCATGATGACCTCCTACAACCGCATCGGCCCGGTCTACTGCGCGGCGGACCCGGTGGTGCAGTTCAAGCTGCTCCGGGAAGAGTGGGGCTACCAGGGCTACACGATGACCGATTACATCGCCGAGGGCGATTACGCGGTGACCGCCGACATGATGATGCGCGGCACCAACATCTACGGCGGCAACGACCGCTCCAAGAGCCTGCAGCAGCTGATCTCCCGCAAGAAGGACAGCGCCCTGCTGAAGGCGGCCCAGGAGAGTGCGCACCGCGTGCTGTGGACCTACACCCGCTCCAGCATGATGAACCTGATCGCGCCGGAAACCGAGGCGGAAACCCCGGCTCCCGCTGCCACGTATTCCGACTTCATCGCCTGGTGGCAGTACGCGATCATGGGCCTGCAGGGCTTCTTCGGTCTGCTGACCCTCATCGCCCTGCTGCTGTACGTCAAGAACGCTTACTTCGCGAAGAAGAAGCAAGCCTGAGGAGGTAACAAGATGAATCTGATCAAGAAAAGAGGCTTGTACCTCGTCCTCCTGGCGGTGGCCGCGGTGCTGGCCGTCGTGACCGCCATCCTCGGTGCAACGCAGAACGCGATGACCCTGAACACCAGCTTTAGCCCGCTGCTGACCGCCTCCCTGCTCGCCGGCGCGGCGCTGGTGACGGTGCACCTGTTCGTCGACTGGGATTTCCTGCCCCTGCTGGCTTCCGTCTGCTTCTCGGCGGGCTTCGGCATGATCGTCAACGAGGGCCTGGCCGTGGTGGTGGACAAGATGAACGACATCAGCTTCCAGGGCGGCAATTTCCCGCTGGTGGCGGCGTACATGGCCATGTCGTTCGTGGCCTGTGTGCTGAGCATCATTGCCTGCTTCATGAAGAAGAAGGAGAAGGCCCAGTGAATCACCGGCCGCCGCGGGACACCCTGCGGCGGCCCTTCTGCTGATTGGAGGACGCCATGAGAATCATCCGAATGAACACCGGCTGGCGGTATGCCCATTTGGGGAAGGAAGACTGGCAGGCCGTCACCCTGCCCCACGACGCCATGCTCGCCGAGCCGCGGAGCGAGGACAGCGCCGGCGGCACCAACACCGGCTTCTTTGAGGCGCACGACTATGTGTACGAGAAGACCTTCACCGCCCCGGAGGACGCGGCCTATCTGGAATTCGAGGGCGTGTACCACCGGGCGGAGGTGACGCTGGACGGGGTATCCATGCCCGCTCACCCCAACGGCTACTTCGGCTTCAAAGTGCCGGTGACCGCCGGGGAGCACACGATCCGGGTCATCGCCCGCAACGCCGAGCAGCCCTCCTCCCGCTGGTACTCCGGCGCGGGCATCTACCGCCCCGTGACGCTGGTCTGCCTGCCGAAAAAGCACATCATCCCCGAGAGCATCGCCATCCGCACCCTGGACTGGCAGGCCCGGAGGATCCGCGTGGACTTTACCGCCAGCGAGCCTGCCGTGGTGCGCGCGGAGATCCTGCACGGCGGCAAGGTGCTGGCGAGCCGGGAGTCCACGGGCGCCATGGAGCTGGAGATCCCGGACGCCCCGCTGTGGAGCCCGTCCGCCCCGAACCTCTGCGTCTGCCGCCTGACCTGCGGGGAGGATGTGCAGGAGGTTCGCTTCGGCATCCGCACGGTGGAGGTGGACGCGAAGCGGGGCTTCCGCATCAACGGCGAGCGGGTGATCCTGCTGGGCGCCTGCATCCACCACGACAACGGCATGATGGGCGCCGCGGGCCACCCCTTCGCCGAGCGCCGCAAGATTGCGCTGCTGAAAAAGGCCGGCTACAATGCCATCCGCTCGGCCCACAACCCGGTCAGCAAAGCCATTCTGGACGCCTGCGACGAGCTGGGCATGATGGTGCTGGACGAGTATGTGGACATGTGGTACATCCACAAGACCCAGTTCGACTACGCCTCCCTCTTCGAGCAGCGCTGGCGTGACGACCTGCGGCTCCTGGTGGAGAAGGACCGGAATCACCCCTCCGTGGTCATGTTCTCCATCGGCAACGAGGTCAGCGAGACCGCCCAGCCCAAGGGCATCGCCCTGGCAGAGCAGATGGTGCGCCGTCTGCACGAGCTGGATCCCGGCCGCCCCGTCACCTGCGGCGTCAACATCTTCTTCAACTTCCTGAGCTCCCTGGGCTTCGGCGTCTACTCCGACAAGAAGGCCGAGCAGGAGGCCGCGAAGGCCGAAAAGGCAAAGGGCAAGAAAAAGAAAAAGGCCGTGGGCAGCGAGTTCATCAACAACATCGCCGGCCTGCTGGGGGCGGGCTTCATGAAGTTCGGCGCCACCCTCCACGGCAGCGACGTGAAGACCCGCGGCGTGTTCGCGGTGCTGGACGTGGCAGGCTACAACTATGGCATCAACCGCTACCGCCATGATCTGAAGAAGTATCCCGACCGGGTGATCCTGGGCAGTGAGACCTTCGCGGGGGACGCGGTGGCCTTCTATGATCTGGCGAAAGCACACCCCGCCCTCATCGGCGACTTCGTCTGGACCGGCCTGGACTATCTGGGAGAGGTGGGGCTGGGCGCCTGGGAGTACAGCACCTACGCCCCGGCATTCGAGCACGGCCCCGGCTGGCTCACCGCGGGCTGCGGCTCGATCGACCTGGCGGGCACGGAGACGGGTCAGATGGCCTACACACAGGTGGCCTTCGGGCAGAGTCCCGTCCGCATCGCCGTGGAGCCGGTCTGCTTCTCCGGCGAGAAGCACAGCCCCGCCGCCTGGCGCGTCTCCAATGCGATGGAGAGCTGGAGCTGGGACGGCTGCGAAGGCCGGATGGCCGCCGTGGAGGTCTATGCCCGGGGCCGGGAGGCGGAGCTGCTCCTGAACGGGAAGAGCGTCGACCGCAAGCCCATTCCTCAGGGTGGCACCACGAAGTTCCGCGTGCCTTACGAGCCGGGCGAGCTCACCGCAGTGATCCGCGACGAGTCCGGCCAGGAGACCGCCCGCACCAGCCTGCGCAGCGCCGGCAAGGAAACGAAGCTCACCCTCCTGCCCGAGACGGAAACCGTCCGCACGGACGGGCTGCTCTACGTCCACCTGCGCTACACGGACGAGCAGGGCACCGTGAAGCCCGGCGCCCGCGGCGAGATCCGCGTCACGGTGGCAGGCGGCACCCTGCTGGCCTTGGGCAATGCCTGCTCTTACAACGCCCGCGGCTACCTCACCGACACCACGGACACGTACTACGGCGAGGCCCTGGCCATTATCCGCCCGGAGGGGGATGTGACGCTGACGGCCCGGTCGCCCTTCGGGGAGGAAACGCTGACCGTGCCCTGCATGGGAAAGGCAGAATAGGCGATCCGGCGGGACGGACGGCTCTGTGACAGGCAGCCCTTCCTTCCATAAACGAAAACCATACGTCATGCTGCATTCCGGCAATCGCAGGGGTGCAGCTGCCGTATGGTTTTTTTCGTCGGGTTATTTTTCCGGGCTATCTGATGCGGCCGGAATCATCCGAAAGTGCCTCAGCGCTTCCTCAATGGCCTGCTCCTTCTCCGGCGGGCATTGCGGCACTTTGCTGCCATCTGATTTCGCCTTGTTGTAGCACTCCCGTTCAATGATGCCATGCTTCGCCTTCACCTGGGCAATATAAAGGTTCGACACATGCAGGCCGGTGTGCGCAAGAACGTAATCCTTGATCTGCTGGTAGGTAGCGTCATTCAGCAGGCAGGAGGTGTCCAGGGCTTCCAGGGAGAACCCGACGCGGACGGGCTTGCTCAATAGTTCGCCCTTGGAAAGACTCACCACCGTCTCTGCATGAATACCCCCTGAAGTCCACTGGTTTCTCTTTTTCCAGTGTCTACTTCAGGGGGCGCATATCAGGGGGATCGGTTTACGCAGTCTTCTGCTTCTTTCTGCGGACATTGGCCGTCACGAGCCAGGCGACCAGGCCCGCGGCTGCCACGCCGTCCACGATGAACATGACCAGCTGCCAGCGCGGC
>CAMNHF010000077.1 GCA_946538975.1 uncultured Clostridia bacterium
CCGCTTCCCCCGGTGCCGGCGCCGGCGCGATCTACTTCACCGCTGAAAAGGCCGCCGAGCACGGCAAGAACAAGGAAAAGGTCATCCTGGTCCGCAAGGAAACCACGCCCGAGGACATCGAGGGCATGGACTTCTCCCAGGCCATCCTGACCGCCTTTGGCGGCATGACCTCCCACGCGGCTGTCGTGGCCCGCGGCATGGGCCGTGCGGCTGTCGTCGGCTGCGGCGACCTGAAGTTCAATGAGGACGAGACCGCTGTCACCATCAACGGCGTGGAATACCACGAGGGCGACATGATCTCCGTCGACGGCTCCACCGGCAAGGTCTATGACGGCCTGGTCCCGACTGTGGACGCCTCCATCTCCGGCGATTTCGCCCGCTTCATGGGCTGGGCCGACGCCGCCCGCACGCTGCATGTGCGCACCAACGCGGACACCCCGCGCGACACCAAGAAGGCTGTGGAATTCGGTGCCGAGGGCATTGGCCTGTGCCGCACCGAGCACATGTTCTTCGAGGCCACCCGTATCGCGGCTGTGCGCGAGATGATCCTGGCCGACACCAAGGAACAGCGCGAGCATGCGCTGGCGAAGATCCTGCCGATGCAGCAGGGCGACTTCGAGGCCATGTACAAGGCGCTGGAAGGCCGTCCCATGACCGTGCGTTATCTGGATCCGCCGCTGCATGAGTTCGTGCCCCACCTGGACATGACCGAGGAGATCGAGGAGCTGGCCAAGAACCTGGGCATGACCGTCGAGGCCGTGCGCCAGAAGATCAACGCCCTGCACGAGTCCAACCCGATGATGGGCCACCGCGGCTGCCGTCTGGCGGTCACCTATCCCGAAATCGCCGCGATGCAGACCCGCGCCGTGCTGCAGGCTGCCATCAACGTGAAGAAGGAATGCGGCTGGGACATCGTGCCTGAGATCATGATCCCGCTGGTGGGCTCCCGCAAGGAGCTGGCCTTCGTCAAGAAGATCGTGGACGACACCGCGGCCGAAGTGTTCGCGGAGCAGGGCACGACCCTCGAGTACAAGGTCGGCACCATGATCGAGATCCCGCGCGCGGCTGTCACCGCAGACGAGATCGCCGAGGAAGCGCAGTTCTTCTCCTTCGGCACCAACGACCTGACCCAGATGACCTTCGGCTTCTCCCGTGACGATGCCGGCAAGTTCCTGGGCGCCTACTACGACAACAAGATCTTCGAGAGCGATCCCTTCGCCCGTCTGGACCAGGACGGCGTGGGCAAGCTGGTGAAGATGGCTGCCACCCTCGGCCGTCAGACCCGCCCCGACATCAAGCTGGGCATCTGCGGCGAGCACGGCGGCGACCCGAGCTCCATCATGTTCTGCCACAAGGTTGGCCTGAACTATGTGAGCTGCTCTCCCTTCCGCGTGCCGATCGCCCGTCTGGCTGCCGCGCACGCCGCCATCATGGAAAAGATGGAGAAGAAGGCCTGAGCCAATCCCCTGTGAACCCCACGGCTCCCCTGCGTCAGGCGGGGGAGCTTTTTGATCCCATAGAAAAGGAGTGAAAAACAGGCACGAAAAAAGGCAGCCTGTCTGCCTTTTGGGGAAAGGACACCGCTCAGCGCCGTCCGGCTTTCCTGCGGAGAAGATGATCCGCCGCATACAGCAGATAGCCCAGGACGATGAAGGCCAGCAGCAGAATGCCGATCCACCGGGCGATGCCGGCAGCGCCCTGCTGGTCGGGATTCAGGAAGAAGTAGGGATAAATCAGCGGATCCGTGCCGTTATAGTTCATGATGGAGCTGTCGAAGCGGAGGATCAGCGCGTGCACCCAGACCAGCGCGCAGTAGGCCAGCGGGAACAGGGCGGACAGCAGCGGCCAGGACCACCGCGTGCGGCCCCGCTCATAGAACAGGAACCAGTCAGCGGTATACAGCACCGGCAGCAGCACATGGCACATGATGCTCTCGACCCGGTAATTGAGCGCGGGATCGCGGCCCTCCTCCCCGGCCAGCAGCAGATTGAACACGAGGCAGGTGAGCAGCGCGCCCAGCATGCTGATGAAGCGGAGCCGCGGCGCCACGGTGACATAGCTGTCCTCCCGCTTCCGGGCCGTCTGCACCAGCTCCGCCGCCATCACGCCGACGCACAGAAAGGTGCTGATGTTGGTGAAATACGTGTAGAAATCCCAGTAGAGGGCATAATTGAACAGTCCGACGCTGCCGACGACGCCGATCAGGCCGAAGGCACAGGAGAAGGACTGAAAGATCAGCTGGGCGGTTCTGCTTTTCGACATAGGGCTCCCTCCATTGCGTGACAGATGAGCAGGCACGTGACTGTTATACCACGGTTTGCCAATGTTTGCAAGACGGGCCGCGCCAGCGGAAAAACAGAATAAATCCTTGACCGCTTCCCGCTATCGTTGTAAGATATGGTCGGAAGCATTCGCGCTTGTTTTGACAGCGGAAAAGACACGGCGCGGCCGTGCAGTGATAAGGAGGACGATACCATGAAAATCTGCAGCGTGTATGACGCGGAATTCAAACCCTACGGCCGGGTGGTCACGGGCTATCCGGTGGCCGGCCTGCTGGAGCAGCTGGGCAAGACGCCGCTGCCCGCGGGCACGGACTATGTGCCGGACGATCCGGTGCTGCATGAGGCGCAAGAGGCCGCGCAGGTCGGTGAGGGCCTCTACGGCGGCATGCCCTTCCAGCTGGGCTGGTGCAACGGCCACAACACGAAGCTGAACTGCCTGGAATTCCACCGGGACAGCGAGTTCAACCTGGGCACCGAGGACTTCATCCTCCTCCTGGCCAAGCAGGACGACATCACCGACGACAAGCTGGACACGGCGAAGGTGAAGGCCTTCCGCGTGCCGGCGGGCGTGCTGGTGGAGGTCTACGCGACCACGCTGCACTATGCCCCCTGCCACACGGATCCGGCGAAGGGCTTCCGCGTGATGGTCGCCCTGCCGAAGGACACCAACACCGACTTCCGCCCGGAGGGCGGCGCGAACCCGCTGGACAGCATGCTCTGGGCGCGGAACAAGTGGCTGCTGGCCCATCCGGAGAGCAGCGAGGCGGCCCAGGGCGCGGCGCAGGCGCTCACCGGCGTGAACATCGACATCGCGGCGGACCTGTGACCGGCTGCTGAGGCGAAAATTCTGAGGAGGCGGAATCATGCTGCGGGTCAGTATTCTCGGCGCGGGCAGCATCGCGCGAACGATGGCAAAGACGCTGCGGGGGATGGAGGAGCAGGATGGTTCCGCCTGCCTCTGGGGCATTGCGTCGCGGGACGGGGACAAGGCGCGGGCCTTCGCCGAGGCGGAGGGCGCGAAGAAGCATTTTGCGGGCTATGACGCCCTGCTGCAGGATCCGGACACGGACCTCATCTACATCGCCACGCCCCACGCCTTCCACGGGGCGCAGATCGAGATGTGCGTGCAGGCCGGCAAGGCGGTGCTGTGCGAGAAGGCCTTTACCGGCAACGCGAAGCAGGCGGAGGCGGCGCTGGCGGCCTCGGAGGCCGCGGGCGTGCTGGTCACCGAGGCGATCTGGACGCGCTACCAGCCCGCGCGGGCGATGATCCGCGAGCTGATCGACACCGGGGAGATCGGCGAGGTGCGGCACCTCAGCTGCAATCTGGGCTACCCGATCATGTTCAAGCAGCGCATCGTGAAGCCGGAGCTGGCCGGCGGCGCGCTGCTGGATCTGGGCGTGTACTGCCTGAACTTCGCGGCGATGGTGCTGGGCACGGACGTGGCGCGCACGGAGAGCTCCTGCAAGCGCCTGCCCGGCGGCGGGGTGGACATCTCCGACCACATCACGCTGTATTATCAGAACGGCTGCGAGGCGGAGCTGTTCGCCACGGCGATGTGCCGCACGAACCGCCGCGGGCTGATCTACGGCACCGACGGCTGGATTCAGGTGGACAACATCAACAATCCGCAGCGGATCACCGTGTTCGACACTGACGGCGGCAAGCGGCGGAAGCTGAACGTGCCGGAGCAGATCACCGGCTACGAGTACGAGGTCGAGGCCTGCGCGCGGGCGCTGGAATCCCATGCCTGCGAATGCCCCGAGATGCCCCACGCCGAAACCCTGCGGGTGATGCGGCAGATGGACGAGCTGCGCGCGCAGTGGGGCGTCGTGTATCCCTTTGACTGACAGGCGGGAGGCGCAACAATGCGCGTTGTCGTAAAGGTAGGCACATCCACGCTGACCCATGCCACGGGCCGGCTGAACATCCGGCGGACGGAGGCGCTGTGCAAGGTGCTCAGCGACCTGAAGAACGCCGGCCACCAGATCATTCTGGTCTCCTCCGGCGCCATCGCGATGGGCGTGGGCAAGCTGGGCCTGCGCGGGCGTCCGGCGGATATGGCGGGCAAGCAGGCCGCGGCGGCGGTGGGTCAGTGCGAGCTGATGTACACCTATGACCGGCTGTTCTCCGAGTATCACCATGTGAGCGCGCAGCTGCTGCTGACCGCGGACGACTTCCGCGACCCGGCGCGGCGCAGCCATCTGGAGAGCACGCTGTTCCGCCTGCTGGACGAGGACGCGCTGCCGGTGGTCAATGAAAACGACACGGTCGCCACGGAGGAGATATCCGTCGGCGACAACGATACCCTCGCCGCCCTGGTGGCGGTGGCGGCCCGGGCGGATCTGCTGGTGCTGCTCAGCGACATCGACGGCCTCTACACCGCCGATCCCCGCCGGGACAGCGGCGCCCGGCTGATCCACGAGATCGACGAGATTACCGACGAGATCCGGGCAATGGCCGGCGGCAGCGGCAGCGCGCTGGGCACCGGCGGCATGGCGACAAAGCTGCGCGCGGCGGAGATCGCCACGGCGGCGGGCATCGACATGGTGATCGCCCAGGGGCAGCAGCCGATGCTGCTCTACGACATCGCGGCGGGCGCCCCGGTGGGCACCCGGTTCCGCAAAAGGACGGGAGGCGGCAGCGAATGACGACGAGGGAAATGCTGCAGGAGGCGCATGCGCTGCGCGCGGCGGCGGCGGCCCTGACCACGGCGCAAAAGGTGCGCGCCCTCTCCGCGATGGCGGACGCCCTCGAGGCGGCGCAGGAGGCCATCCTGCAGGCGAACGCGAAGGACATGGCGGCGGCCCGCGGCGTGATCAGCGACGTCATGCTGGACCGGCTGCTGCTGACCCCCGCGCGCCTCCGCGGCCTGGCCGACGGCGTGCGTGATGTGGCGAAGCTGCCGGATCCGGTCTGGGCCCTGCTGGAGGAGAGCGAGCGCCCGAACGGCCTGCGGCTGGAGAAGCGCGCGGTGCCCATGGGCGTCATCGCGATCATCTACGAGTCCCGGCCGAATGTGACCAGCGACGCGGCGGCCCTGTGCCTGATGGCGGGCAGCTGCGCCGTGCTGCGCTGCGGCAAGGAGGCGCACCGCTCCGCCCGGGCGATCGTGGCGGCGATGCGGTCGGCGCTGGCCGCGCAGGGCCTGCCGGAGGGGCTGATCCACCTGGTGGAGGACACCACGCGCCAGAGCGCGGCGGAGCTGATGCAGGCGGTCGGCCTGGTCGACCTGCTGATCCCCCGGGGCGGCGCCGGGCTGATTCAGGCCTGTGTGGACGGCGCGCGCGTGCCCTGCATCCAGACCGGCACGGGCATCTGCCACGTCTATGTGGACGCGGCGGCGGATCAGGACATGGCCCTTTCCATCATTGAGAACGCGAAGACCTCCCGCCCCTCGGTGTGCAACGCGGAGGAAGTGCTGCTGGTGCACGAGGCCATCGCGGCGGAGTTCCTGCCGAAGCTGCGGGAACGGCTGGTCACGGCGCGCGCCGCTGCGGGCAAGCCGCCGGTGCGGCTGAAGCTGGATCCGCGGGCGGCGGCGATCATCGAGGGCGAGGCGGCGGGCGAGGGCGACTTCGACACCGAATTCCTGGACTACATCCTCGCGGTGGCGGTGGTGCGGGACACGGACGCGGCGGCGGAGCACATCGCGCGGCACTCGACGCACCACTCCGAGGCGATCGTGACGGAGGACGCGGCGGCGGCGGAGCGCTTCACCCGGGCGGTGGACAGCGCGGCGGTCTATGTCAACGCGTCCACCCGCTTCACCGACGGCGGCGTGTTCGGCATGGGCTGCGAGATGGGCATCTCCACCCAGCGGCTGCACGCCCGCGGGCCGATGGGGCTGCGCGAATTGTGCACCTACAAGTATGTGGTGCGCGGCGCGGGCCAGATTCGATGACGGGAGGGAGAGCACTTGCTTGGCGCGATCATCGGCGACATCGCCGGATCCCGGTTTGAGTGGAACAACTGCAAGCGGAAGGACTTTGAGCTGCTGCACCCGAGCTGCCGCCCCACGGACGATTCGGTGATGACCATCGCGGTGGCCGAGGCGATTCTGGAGGCGGACGGCGACTGGGACAGGCTGGAGACGGCGGCGGTCGCGTGCCTGCAGCGGCAGGGGCGGCGCTATCCGCGGGCCGGCTACGGCGGCAGCTTCCGGAGCTGGCTGAACAGCGACGCGCCGCAGCCCTACAACAGCTGGGGCAACGGCGCGGCCATGCGGGTTTCCCCCGCGGGCTGGGCCGGGCAGAGCCTGGAGGAGGCGCGGCTGATCGCGCGGCGGGTCACCGCGGTGACGCACAATCACCCGGAGGGCCTGAAGGCGGCGGAATGCACGGCGGCGCTGATCTTCCTGGCGCGGACCGGCACCCCGGCGGCGGCGCTGCGGGCCGAGGCGGAGCGGTGGTATCCGCTGACGCAGACCCTGGACGAGATCCGCCCGGACTATCGGTTCGACGTCAGCTGCATGGGCACCATGCCGCCGGCACTGGAGGCGCTCTTCGAGGCCGCGGACTATGAGGACGCCATCCGCGGGGCCGTCTCTGTGGGCGGCGACAGCGATACCATCGCGGCGATCTGCGGCGGCATGGCGGAGGCGCTCTTCGGCATCCCGGAGGAGCTGCGGCGGCAAGGCCTGCGCTTCCTCGATGCGGAGCAGACGGACATTGTCAGCCGTTTTGAGGCGAAATACGGAGCAAAATGAAGAGGTGTACGATGATGAACGGTTTCCTGAAAATGGCGGCGCTGCTGCTGGCACTCCTGATGCCGCTGGCGGTTCTTGCGGAGGAAGCGGTGGAGACGCCGCTGCCGCAGGGCCTGAGCATTGTGACGCTGGAGGAGATCGAGGCCCCCACCCAGACCCCGGCGGAAACGCCCGCGCCCACGGCCACGCCGGAGCCGGAGCCCACCCCCACGGCCACGCCGGAGGATGAGCGCTACCTGACCTTCACGGAGACGGACATTGTGCTGAACAAGGGCAAGAAGGTCACCATGAAGCCGGTGGCCCACGGCTTCCGCCTGAGCGGCAAGACGCGCTATACCTGGTCCGTGTCCAAGACCTCCGTGGCGGGCATCACGAAGAACGGCCTCGTCACGGCCAAGGGCGGCGGCACCTGCAAGATCTGGTGCTCGGTCACCGTGGACGAGATCACCTACACGGCGGAGGCCAATCTGACCGTGATGGTGCCGATGACCGGCGTGGCCGTGGACAAGAAAACGGTCGTGCTGATGCCCGGCGAGAGCTGGACGCCGGTGTTCACCTGCAAGCCGGAGGATGTGAGCGATCCCACCCTGACCTTCGAAAGCGCGAATGAGGAGATCGCCACCGTGGACGAGGACGGCACGATCACGGCGGTGGCCCCCGGCACGGCGAAGGTGACCGCCACGGCGGCGGACGGCAGCGAGAAGAAGGCGAGCGTCACCGTGTACGTCGCGACCCTGGCCGCGGACTCTGCGGAGCAGGTGATCGCCCTCAAGCAGGGCGGCGGCATCGTGCTGGAGTATCTGGGCGGCGCGGCCAATTTCAGCCGGAACATCACCGTCACCAACAAGGGCACGAAGTACTTCGAGATCGCCTCCTCCTTCACGGAGGACAGCGTCGTCATCAACGTCACCCCGAAGGCGATCGGCACCGGCACCATCGTGATCAAGGACAAAAAGAGCGCCAAGACGCCGTTGACCCTGACCGTGCGCATCGAGAACATCCTGCCGCCCGCGGAGATCCTGGCGGTGGAGGACGCGGTTCTGACGGACGGCGGCTTCTCCGCGACGCTGGTCAACCACGGCGCGGAGACGGTGACCACCTATGGGCTGCGGTGCGTCTTCCTGGGCGAGGACGGCAGCCAGCTCTTTGTCGGCGCCGAGGGGCGGAACGATTACGCCCGCGAGGTGGTCGCGCAGGATTTTGTCAGCACCGTGACGCCCGGCGGCCAGGTGGTCACCGGTGACAGCCTGCATGAGGGCTACACGGAGGCGAAGGGCCTGCGGGTGGCCGTGGACGGCTTCACCACGCTGGACGGCGTGCGCTACAGCGTGCCGGAGAATTCCCTGCGCTGGTTTGAGATCGGCGTGGGCGAGCTGCCTGCCGCCGGCGACGCCGCCGAGGCCGTGAGCCTTGAGGAGCGCGAGCGCGAGCTGGCCACGCAGGTGGAATTCGGCTTCAACAGCGTGGAGCTGGTCAGCGGCTTTGCGGAGCACTACGGCTTTGAGCACATCGGCCTGTGGGTGACCTCGGTGAGCAGCGGCTCCCGGGCGGACAAGGCCAAGCTGAAGGAGGGCGATCTGGTCTTTGCGGTGGACGGCGTGATGTGGGCGGACGATCCCATGATCATCGACCGCGCCAAGTCGGTCATCGCCGGCGGCGGCAAGGTGGTGCTGTCCGTGGAGCGCAAGGGCAAGGTGGTCAAGCTGACACTGAAGTGAGCCGGGCACGGCGACAGCAACGGAGCGGGAGGCGCGGCACGCGTTTCCCGCTTCCCGTATACGGAGGGAGAGCATGGCGAATCTGAAAAGCCTGCTGGCCGACGGCCGGCGTCCGCTGCTGGTGGAACTGGACCCGCCGCGCGACGAGGGCCCGGCGGCCTTTGTCGAGGGGGCGCGGAAGCTGACGGCCGCGGGGGCGGACATCATCACGATCGCCGACTGCCCGACCGGCCGCGCCAGCATCGACGCCTGCATGCTGGCCGCCAAGCTGAAGCGGGAGGAGGGCATCGAGCCCCTGCCCCACATGGCCTGCCGCGACCGCAACTGGAACGCGGCCAAGGCGCTGCTGCTCGGGCTGGATATGGAGGGCGTGCGCCAGCTCCTTCTGGTCACCGGCGATCCGGTGGCGCAGGAGGACCGGGGGCAGATGAAGACGGTCTTCCAGTACAACGCCGCCGGCCTGTGCGAGCGGGTGCGGGGCCTGGCCGAGGCGGGACAGACCGGGGACTTCTTCCTCTGCGGGGCGCTGAACGTGAACGCGGCGAACTTTGCCGCCGAGCTGCAGAAGGCGCAGCGCAAGGAGGAGGCCGGCATCCGCGCCTTCCTGACCCAGCCGGTGTCCAGCGAGACGGCGGCGCGGAATCTGCACCTCGCCCGGGAGAAGCTGCGCGGCAACCTGCTGGGCGGATTGTATCCGCCGGTCAGCTACCGGAATGCCCTCTTCCTGCAGCGGGTGAACGGCATGCGCCTGCCGGACGAAATGGTTTCCGCCTACGAGGGGCTGAACCGGGAGGAGGGCGAGGAGCTGGGCCTGCAGTTCGGCCTGCGCGCGGCCCGGAGCGTGCTGGACGCCGTGGACGGCTTCTACATCGTGACGCCCTTCCGCCGGGTGGAGCTGGTGACGAGGCTGATGGAGGGGATCCGATGCCTGCGGTAAACTGGGATGAGGAGCGGATTGCCGCCGAGGCCCTGCGGTATCTCGGCGCGGCCGGCGCGGGGCCGGAGCTGACGGCGCAGGCCTGCCGCGCGGCGCGCGAGCTGCAGGCCTGGGCGGAGCCGCGTTGGGCCTTCCGGCTGGATCGGGTGCTCCCCGCGGCTGGCGGGATGACCCTGCCGAACATGAATCTGGCCCTGCCGGGGGAGCTGGCGTCCCGGATGCTTGGGGACTGCGAAAAGGCAGTGCTGCTGGTGTGCACCTTGGGCGCGCGCTTCGCGGCCCGTCTGCGGCAGCTGGCCGCGCGGAGCATGGCGGAGGCCGTCGTCGCGGACGCCTGCGGCAGCGCCATGGTGGAAGCGGCCTGCGACCGGGCGGAGGAGGAGATCGCCGCCCGCTATGCCCCGCTGCATCTGACGGATCGCTTCAGCCCCGGCTACGGCGATCTGCCGCTGCATGTGCAGGCCCCGCTGACGGCGGCCGTGGAGGCGGAGAAGCTGCTGGGCGTCACGGTGACGGACAGCTTCCTGCTGAATCCGGCCAAGACGGTCACCGCGGTGATCGGCCTGTCGCAGCGGCCCCAGCCGGCCCGGGTGCGGGGCTGCGCGCACTGCAATCTGCGGGAGAGCTGCCGGCTGCGGCGGAAGGGAGAAAGCTGTGCTGTTTGAGAGAGATAGAATCACCCTGCTGGACGGCGCGATGGGCACGATGCTGCAGCGCGCGGGCGCGGCGGGCGGCTGCAATGAGCTGCTGAATCTGACCCGGCCGGAGACGGTGCGGGAGGTTCACCGCGCCTATGTGGAGGCCGGCAGCGAGATCCTCTACGCCAACACCTTCGGGGCCAGCCCGCGGCGCATGCGAGGCAGCGGCCACAGCTGCGCGGAGGTCATTCGGGCGGGACTGAAGCTGGCCAGGGAGGCGGCCGGCGGACGGGCCCGCGTCGCGCTGGACGTGGGGCCGCTGGGCGCGCTGCTGGAGCCGCTGGGCACCCTGCGCTTTGAGGAAGCGTATGAGGAGTTCGCGGAGATCATGCGCGCCGGGGCGGAGGCGGATCTGATCGTCATCGAGACGATGACCGATCTGCAGGAGGCCCGCGCAGCCCTGCTGGCCGCGAAGGAGCAGACCGGGCTGCCGGTGGCCGTGACGATGAGCTTCGAAGCGCGCGGCCGCACCTTCACCGGGACGGCGGCGGCTTCCATGGCCCGCGTGCTGGAGGGCCTCGGCGCGGACGCGGTAGGCGTCAACTGCTCCCTGGGGCCGACGGAACTGCTGCCGATCGTCCGGGAGATTCGCCGCCACACCCGCCTGCCGGTGATCGTGAAGCCCAATGCGGGCCTGCCCGATCCGGATGACGGGCATTACAGCATGGACGCGCGGGCCTTTGGCGAGGCGATGAAGCCGCTGCTGGCCGAGGCGGCGGCCGTCGGCGGCTGCTGCGGCACGGATCCGGCCTTTATCGCGGAGCTGTGGCGGCAGACTGCCGGGCTGCGCGCGGCGGAGAGCGCCTTCGAGCCGCTGCCCTTCGTCTGCACGGCGACGCGGCCGCAGGCGCTGACCCGCGTGACGGCCATCGGCGAGCGGATCAATCCCACCGGCAAGAAGCGCTTTCAGCAGGCGCTGCTGGAAAACGACATGGACTGGATCGTCCGGGTGGCGGTGCAGGAGGAGGATGCCGGCGCGGAGATCCTCGACGTCAACGTGGGCATGCCCGGCATCGACGAGGCCGCCATGCTGCCCCGGGTGGTGAAGGCGGTGCAGGCCGCGACGGATCTTCCGCTGCAGCTGGACTCGACCGATCCCGCCGCGCTGGAGGCCGCGCTGCGCGTGTACTGCGGCAAGGCGGTCATCAATTCGGTGAACGGCAAGGAGGAATCGCTGCGGGCCATTTTGCCGCTGGCCAGGAAGTACGGGGCTGCGGTCGTGGCCCTGGCCCTGGACGAGGCCGGCCTGCCGGAGACCGCGGAGGATCGCTTCCGGATTGTGGAGCGCATCGTCCGCGAGGCGGAGCGCATCGGCATTCCCCGGGAGGACGTGTGGGCGGACTGCCTGACGCTGACGGTGTCGGCCCAGCAGAACCAGGCGGAGGAAACCCTGCGCGCGCTGGCGCTGGTGCGCGGACGGCTGGGCCTGCAGACGGTGCTGGGCGTCAGCAATATCTCCTTCGGCCTGCCGAACCGCCCGCTGATGACGGCGGCCTTTCTGCTGCGCGCCCTGTCGATGGGGCTGACGCTGCCGATTGTGAATCCCAACCAGCGGGAGGTGATGGATGCGCTGGCCGCCTTCCGGGTGCTGAACGGCGAGGATGCGAATTGCGCTGCCTACATCGCCCGCTTCGCCGGGAGCGTGCCGCTTGACGGACAGAATCCGGCCGTGCCCGCGAAGGGGGCGACGCTGCGGGAGGCGATCCTGCGGGGGCTCCGCGCCGAGGCTGCCGGGCTGGCCCGGGCCGCGCTGGAGACGATGCCGGGCATGACGCTGGTGGAGCAGGAGCTGATCCCGGCCCTGGACGAGGTGGGCGAGGCCTATGAGCATGGCCGGGTGTTTCTGCCGCAGCTGCTCAGCGCGGCGCAGGCGGCCCAAGGCGTGTTCGAGGAGATTCGCCTGCGGGTGCTGCAAACCGGCGAGGAGCGGCCGTCGCTGGGCCGGATCGTGCTGGCCACGGTGCAGGGCGACATTCATGATATTGGAAAGAACATCGTCAAGACGGTGCTGGAGAACTACGGCTTCACCGTGATCGACCTGGGACGGGATGTGCCCCCGGAGGCGGTCGTGCGGGCGGTGCGCGAGGAGAAGGCAGGGCTGGCGGGCCTCTCTGCGCTGATGACGACGACGCTGCCGGCCATGGCCGAAACCGTGCGCCTGCTGAAGGCCGAGGCGCCGGAGTGCGCGGTGATGGTGGGCGGGGCCGTGGTGACCGCGGCCTGGGCGGCGTCGATCGGCGCGGATCACTACGCGAAGGATGCGCGGGAAGCCGCCGAGACCGCCCGCCGGGTTTTCGGCGTCCGCTGAGCAGAAGGGGAGGACCGGCGTGCCGGCCTCCTTTTCTGTTTGGCAGATTTTGCCTGACAGACGAAGAACGGCGCAGCTGTCAGGAATGTTCGGCTTATAGCCACCGATGCGGAGGGCTATATAATAGTACGTTCGGAAAATTACAAAAGTGTTACGGAAGAAAATTTTTCTTTGAAAAAACG
>CAMNHF010000078.1 GCA_946538975.1 uncultured Clostridia bacterium
AGTCGGCCGCGGCGTACAGGCTGTCGCCCTTTTTGGTGTAGGCGTCCTTGAGCTTTTCGGTGTCGCCGGCGCTGGTGAAGGCTTCGATGGCGTCATCGTAGCTGGCGGACTCCATCAGGCTGTCGCCCTTTTGGGCATAGACGCTCTTCAGACCGTCCGTGTCACCGGCGGCGGTGAAGGCGGCCACAGCGCCGTCATAGTCGCCGGCCTGCTGCAGGGCCTCGCCCTTGGCGATCCAGGCCGCGCGGACCTGCTCCGTGTTGCCGGCGGCCTCATAGGCGGCGATGGCCTCGTCGTACTTGCCCTCGTCCAGCAGGGCGTTGCCCTTGGCCGTGCGGGCGGCGTTCATCTGGGCTGTGTTGCCGGCGGCCTCGTAGGCGGCAATGGCCTCGTCATAGCTGCCGGCCGCCAGCAGGGCCTCGCCCCGGGCGGTCCAGGCGGCGTTGACCAATTCAGGATTGCCGGCTTGCGTGTAGGCTGCAATGGCCCCCTCGTAGTCGCCCGCGTTGAGCAGGGCATTGCCCTTGGCGGCCAGGGCGGCCCGGGCCTGATCCGCGCTGCCGGCGGCCTCGTAGGCGGCGATGGCCTCGTCATACTTGCCCTCGCTCAGCAGGGAATCGCCCAGCAGGCAGCGGGCCCGGGCGGCCTTCTCGGTGTCGCCGGCGGCCTCGTAGGCGGCGATGGCCTCGTCATACTTGCCCTCGCTCAGCAGGGAATCGCCCAGCAGGCAGCGGGCCCGGGCGACCTTCTCGGTGTCGCCGGCGGCCTCGTAGGCCTCGATGGCGTCCGTGTACTTGCCCTCGTCCAGCAGGGAATCGCCCTTCTGCGTGTAGGCGTTGCTGGCCTGTTCCTCATTGCCGGCCTGCGTGTAGGCTTCGATGGCTTCGTCGAAGTTCTTCTCCTCCAGCAGGGCGTCGCCCTTTTGCGTGTAGGCGTTGCTGGCCTGCGTGGCGTTGCCTGCGGCGGTGTAGGCCTCGATGGCCCCGTCGTAGTTCTTCTCCTCCAGCAGGGCGTCGCCCTTCAGGGTGTAGACGCTGTTGACCTGCGTGGTGTTGCCGGCGGCGGTGTAGGCCTCGATGGCGGCGTCGTAGTTCTTCTCCTCCAGCAGGGCGTCGCCCTTCAGGTTGTAGGCGCTGTTGACCTGGACGGTGTTGCCTGCGGCGGTGTAGGCCTCGATGGCCCCGTCGTAGTTCTTCTCCTCCAGCAGGGCGTCGCCCTTCAATGTATAGGCCTTGTTGACGCTGCCCGTGTCGCCTGCGGCGGTGTAGGCCTCGATGGCGGCGTCATAGTTCTTCTCTTCCAGCAGGGCGTCGCCCTTCTGCTTCCAGGCATTGCTGACCTGGGCTGTGTTGCCGGCGGCGGTATAGGCCTCGATCGCCTCGTCATAGTTCCCGGCGTCCAGGTACGCGGCGGCCTTTGCCTCCTCGGCGGCGGCCAGCTGCTCCTCGTTGCCGGTGAGGGTGAACAGCTCGATGGCCCCGGCCCAGTCGCCGCTCTTGAGCAGCTCGGTGCCCAGGGCGTCGCGGGCCTCCTGCAGGGCGGCCTCATCGCCGGACTGTTCGTAGGCGGCGACGGCCTCGGCGGTCTTGCCCTCCTTCAGCAGGGCGCTGCCCTTCTGCGCCCAGGCGGTCTGCAGGCGGTCGGTATTGCCCTGCTCGGTGGCCAGGGCGATGGCGGCGTCCCAGTCGCCGGCGTCCAGCAGGCTCTGGAAGGCCGCGGCGGCCTCCTCCTCCTGCTTCCGGGCGATCTCCTCCCGGATGGCCTGGGCGGCGTCCTCGTCGCCGGCGGCGGTGTAGGCCTCCAGCGCGCCCTCCAGATCCCCCGCGGCCAGCAGGGCGCTGCCCTTGGCGGCGTTGGCGGCGGCCAGGCCGATTTCATCGTTCAGTTCGGTGTAGACCGTGAGCGCCTGCTCCCAGTCGCCGGCGGCCAGCAGGGCGTCCGCGTGCTGCTTGCGCATCTCGGCGGCGGCCTCGGTGTCGCCCGCGGCGGTGAGGGCTTCCGCGGCCTCGGCAAACTGGCTCTGCGCGGCAAAGGCGGCGGCGCGGGCCCGGTTGGCGGCGGCCATGCCCTCCGTGTCGTTCAGCTCGGTATACAGCGCCAGCGCCTCGTCCGCCTGACCGCCCTCCAGCAGCGTGGCGGCCCAGCTCGTCTTCGCGGCGGCGGCGTTCGCCTCATCGCCCAGCTCGGTGTAGAGCGCGGCGGCCTCCTCGTATTTCGCCTCGGCGGTCAGGCTGGCGGCCTGGGCGGTCTTGGCGGCGGTGATGCCCTGCGCGTCGGCGACCTCGGTGTAGAGGCTGAGGGCGCCCTCCCAGTCGCCGCCCGCCAGCAGAGAGGCGGCCTTGGCGGTCTTCGCAGCGGTGACGGCGGCCTCGTCGCCCACCTCGGCGTAGAGTGCGATGGCCTCGTCAAACTGGCCCGCGTCATGGAGGCTGGCGGCCTGGGCGGTCTTGGCGGCGGTGATGCCCTGCGCGTCACCCGCCTCGGTGTAGAGGCTGAGGGCGCTCTCCCAGTCGCCGCCCGCCAGCGCAGAGGCGGCCTTGGCGGACTTCGCAGCGGTGACGGCGGCCTCGTCGCCCAGCTCGGTGTAGAGCGCGATGGCCTCGTCAAACTGGCCCGCGGCCTGCAGCGAAGCGGCCTTGGCGGCCTTCGCGTCGCTCACCCGCTGCGCGGCGCCGGCCTCGGTGAACAGCCGGATGGCCTGGTCGTAGTCCCCGCCATCCAGGAAGGCCTCGCCCCGGGCCATGCGGATCTCGGTGACCCGGTCGGGGGCGTCGCGGAAATCGCCCAGCTCGGTGAACGCGCTGACGGCCTCCTCGTACTTGCCCTCGCTGAGCAGCTTTTCAGCCGCGCTGTAGCGCTGATTCGGCAGAATCACCTTCCACAGCAGCAAAATCAGCGCGATGACCACCACCACCGCAATGACCGCGATGATGGCTGCTTTCTTGCCGGAGCGCTTCGTTTCGGTACTCATTCAGCCGAACCTCCTTATGAACATGTGCATAACTGTATACAGTTTAATATGCGGCCCGGGGATTGTCAAGCATTGGCAGGGGGAATTTCCGTCTTCTGCGCGCGGCGGCAGGCGTCCTCGTAGAGCAGGTTCTGGCAGCTGCGGGCCTCCTCGCTGCCGGGGAAGCGCCGCTGATAGCTGCCGTCGGAGAGCTGGTCGCGGGCGGAGGCGTTGTCGCGCCAGATGATGTCGAAGATCTCGGCCAGGCGGGCCTTCAGCTGCGGATCCTCCACGGGGGCGGCCACCTCCACGCGGCGCAGGGTGTTGCGGGTCATCCAGTCGGCGCTGGCGATGTAGAAGCGGGCCTCCTCGCCCTCGCCGAAGATGTAGATCCGGCTGTGCTCCAGATAGCGGCCGACGACGCTGATGGTGCGGATGTTCTCCGTCAGGCCCGGCACGCCGGCGGTCAGGCAGCAGATGCCGCGGACGATCATGTCGATCTGCACGCCGGCCTGGCTGGCCTCGATCAGCCGGTCCATCAGGGTCTTGTCGGTCAGGCTGTTGACCTTCAGCCGGATGCGGCCGCCCCGGCCGGCCTTCGCCTTCTCGATCTCGCCGTCGATCATGTCCAGCAGCTTGTCCTGCAGGCAGTGCGGCGCGACGAGCAGCTTGCGGGTGTGATCCACGGTCTCGCCCTTGAGCAGGGCCTCGAAGACGCTGATGGCCTCCTCGCCGATCTCCTCCCGGGCGGTCATCAGGCTCAGGTCGGTGTAGAGGCGGGCGGTCTTCTCGTTGTAGTTGCCCGTGCCGATCTGCACGACGCGGCGCTCGCCCTCGGGCGTGTCCAGCGTGATGACGCAGAGCTTGCTGTGCACCTTCAGGTGCTCGATGCCGTAGATCACGTTGCAGCCGGCCTGCTCCAGGCGGCGGCTCCACTCGATGTTGTTCGCCTCGTCAAAGCGGGCCTTCAATTCCACCAGCACGTCCACATGCTTGCCGTTCTCGGCGGCCTCCACCAGGGCCTCGACCACCTTGCTGTCCCGGGCCAGGCGGTACAGGGTCATGCGGATGGCCTTCACGCGCGGGTCGCGGGCGGCCTCGTTCAGCAGGCGCAGGAAGGGGCGGATGGACTGGTAGGGATAGTGCAGCAGCACGTCCCGGCGGAGGATCTGGTCGATGACCGGCTCGCTCTCGGAGATGTCCGGGCTGTCCTGGGGATGGCGCGGGGCGTAGGACAGCTCCGCGTGCGCGCGCAGGCCGTCGCGGATGCCGGAGAAGAAGCCCAGGTCCAGCGGGGACTTGTTCCGGTACACCCGGGCCGCGTCGATGCCCAGCTGGGCGCACAGGCGCTCGGTCACCTGCGGCTCGATGACGCGGGAGAGCTCCAGCCGCACCGGGCAGAGCTTCTTGCGGCGGCTGATGACCTCGGCCATGTGGTCGCGGTAGTTCAGGTCCTCGTCCCAGATGGCGTCGGCGTCGATGTCGGCGTTGCGGGTGATGCGGGCGAGGGTCTTGCTGGTCACCGTGTAGCCCGCGAACAGCCGCGGCAGATAGTGCAGGATCAGCTCCTCGGAGAGCATGTAGCAGCCGGTGCGCTCCGGCACGGCAATCAGCCGCGGGAACACGGACACGGAGCAGGGCACGATGCCGATGCGCTCCTTCTCCGTGCGCGTGGAGAGCACCGCCACCGCGTAGATGTCCTTGTTGTTGAGGAAGGGGAAGGGCTGCTTCTTGCCCACGACGTAGGTGGACAGCAGCGGGGCGAACTCCCGCAGGAACATCGCGCCCAGGTACTTCTCGCTCTGGGGGCTGATGTGGCGGAAGTCCACCAGCGTGACGCCCTGGTCGCGCAGGAGCTTGAGCAGGGTGGAGTAGGCCGCGTCCCGGCGCACGCACAGGGCGCGGATGCGCTCCAGGCATGCGCTGATCTGCTCGGCGGAGGTCATGTGGGTCTTGTTGTCCCGGGCCTCGCTGTCCAGCAGCATCTGGTCGTGCAGGGAACCGATGCGCACCATGAAGAATTCGTCCAGATTGCTCTGGAAGATGGACAGGAAGGTCAGCCGCTCGCACAGCGGCACGCGGCTGTCCTCGGCCTCCTCCAGCACGCGCTCGTTGAAGCGCAGCCAGGACAGCTCCCGGTTTTCAAAGCAGCTCTTCGCGGCGGTCATTCGATTCTCTCCTTTTCAAGACAGGCGGGCTCAGGCCTTCTCATCCTCGATGCGCTGGCCGATCCTGCGCTCCTCGCCGCGGATCAGCCGGCCGATGTTCGCGTGATGCCGCGCGATGCAGATGACGGCCATCAGGATCGCCCAGACGATGACGCGCCAGTCGCCCTGGGCCTTCGTGACGATCACCAGGATGCCGTAGAGCGTTACGAAGATCATGCTCCCCAGGGAGATGTAGCGCAGCAGGGCGATCACCGCGATGGTCACCGCGTAGCTGATGAGGGCCGGCACGGGGAAGCACACCAGGGCCACCGCGGTGCTCACCGCCACGCCCTTGCCGCCCTTGAAGCCGTAGAACACCGGCCAGTTGTGCCCGATGACGCACATCAGCCCGCCGAGCATGGCGCCCCAGACCTCGCCGGTCACGAGCCAGCCGAGCCCTGCCGCCAGGAGGCCCTTGGCATAGTCGCCCAGGAAGGTGACCAGGCCCCACTTCACGCCCATGGAGCGCAGCACATTGCTGGCGCCGGTGGAGTGGCTGCCCACCTCATACAGGTTCGGGCCGTGGGCGAGCTTCGCGACAATGAGGCCGCAGGAGATGGATCCCAGCAGATAGCCGGCGATGGCCAGCAGCACGCATTGCACAGGTACGGACATGGCTGCTCCTCCTCAGGCGTCGCGCTTGCGCTCCCGGATGATGAAGCGCAGGGGCGTGCCGGTGAAATCGAAAATCTTGCGGAAGTAATTCTCCAGGTACCGCTGGTAGGTGAAGTGCATCAGCTTCTCGTCGTTGACGAAGAAGATGAAGGTGGGCGGGTTCACGCCCTGCTGGGTCACGTAGAAGATCTTGAGCCGGCGGCCGTTCTGGGCGGGCGGCTGCACGTCGGCGGTGGCGTCGGCCAGGGCGTCGTTGAGCACGCCGGTGGGGATGCGCTTGCTGTTTTGCGCCCACACCTGATCCACGGTCTCCAGCACCTTGTGGGTGCGCTGCCCGGTCAGGGCCGACAGGAAGAGCACCGGCGCCCAGTCCATGAATTTCAGGCTGGAGAGCACCTCCTTGCGGACGCGCTCCATCGTGTTCGTGTCCTTCTCCACGGCGTCCCACTTGTTCACCACGACGACGACGGCCTTGCCCTCCTCGTGGATGATGCCGGCGATCTTCGTGTCCTGCTCGGTCACGCCGTCGTTCGCGTCGATCATGAGCAGGGCCACGTCGCAGCGCTGGATGGCCGCGATGGCGCGCAGCACGCTGTATTTCTCGATGCTCTCGTCCGGCACGGTGCTCTTGCGGCGGATGCCCGCGGTGTCGATCAGGTTGAACTGCGTGCCGTCCGGGGCGCGGTAGAGGGTGTCGATGGCGTCCCGGGTGGTGCCCGCGATGTCGGAGACCATCGTGCGCTCCTGCCCCAGCAGGCGGTTCACCAGGGAGCTCTTGCCCACATTGGGCCGGCCGACCACCGCCAGCTGGATCACGTGGGTGCCGTCCTCCTCCTCGCCGGGGCGGGCGGGCAGCAGGCGGCAGATCTCCTCCAGCAGGTCGCCCAGGCCCATCATGTTGGCTGCGCTGACCGGCCACGGGTCGCCCAGGCCCAGGTTGTAGAACTCGTAGATATCGTCGTTCTGGCTGATGGAGTCGATCTTGTTGACGACCAGCAGCACCGGCTTGGCGGCCTTGCGCAGCATGTCGGCGACCTCCGCGTCCTCGGCGGTCATGCCGGCGCGGCCGTCCACGAAGAAGAGGATCACGTCCGCGGTCTCGATGGCGATCTGGGCCTGGCGGCGCATCTGCGCGAGGAAGACGTCCTCCGAGTGCAGGTCGATGCCGCCGGTGTCGATCATGGTGAAGACGCGGCCCTGCCATTCCACATCGGTGTAGATGCGGTCGCGGGTCACGCCGGGCGTGTCCTCCACAATGCTGATGCGCCGCCCGGCCACCTTGTTGAAAAATGTGGATTTGCCGACATTCGGTCGTCCGATGACGGCGACAATCGGTTTGCTCATGCTTCCTCCCGGGTCAGTTGGCGGGGTAGTACTCCCCGTAGATGAAGTAGTGGATGGACTCGCGGTTCAGCTGGAAGTTCCTCGCGTTCATGTTGATGACGGAGGAGCCGTTCACGTCGAGGTAGCCGTACATGCCGTCCATGGGCACGCGGTGCTGCTGGAGCAGGCTCTCGCCGGCGGAGGCCTTGGCGAGCACGCCGCTGCGCAGCACCAGCATGGCCAGATTGGCGATCTCCGAGGCGGTCATGTTCGTGCCGACATAGGGCAGGCAGGTCTCCAGCAGGCCAACCAGGCGGTCCACATCGATGTCGGAGATGACCTGCTTGAGCAGCAGCTCCATCAGGTGGCGCTGACGGGCGGTGCGGGCGAAGTCGTTGTCGATCTTGCGCAGGCGGGCGTAGATCAGCGCCTGAATGCCGTCGCAGTGCTGCACGCCGTCGCGGGCCTCCAGCTCCACGCGCTCGGAGCGGTCGCGGGTGTCGTAGGTGAACTTGCGGGACTTGTAGGCGTTGCGCAGGTAGGCGTTCACCGCGCGGGCCTCGGTCTTCGTCATGTCGATGTCGATGCCGCCCAGCTGGTCGATGATGGAGGCCACGCCGTAGAAGTTGATGACCACATAGTGCTGGATGTTCAGCTCAAAATTGTGGTTGATCGTGCGCATGGCCAGCTGGCCCGCCCCGCGGTAGAACGACTCGTTCAGCCGCGCCTTGTTGCGGTAGCCGGGCAGCTCCACATAGGTGTCGCGCAGGATGCTGGTCAGCTTGATGGAGCCGTCGTCCAGCCCGATGGAGAGGATCATGTTGACATCGTTCAGGTGGGAGGTCTTCTCCTCGTTGATGTCCTTGTCGTGGGAGTCGATGCCGATCAGCAGGATGTTGATGACGTTGTCCGGCAGCCGGGGGTTGATCTCCAGGTCGTCCGGGTTGATGGAGGTGTCGATCTCGTTGTCCAGGAGGGCCAGCTCCTCGGACTGCTCGTCTGACAGGTCGCTGCTGAACATGGCGTCCAGATCCTCGTCGGTCAGCGGGATATCCTCCAGCTCCACGATGGAGAGCTCCTCCTCCTCCTCATCCTCCCATTCCGGCACCCAGTCCTCCGCCGGAGCGGCGCCGCACAGCAGGCCCAGCGCCAGCAGCAGGGCCCCCAGCCGCTTCAGGGTTTTCATCGCCTTTTTCATGATCTCATGCTCCTCCATTGCGCTTTTCATCGTGTGGTTCAGTGCTTCCGCCGCGGCCGATCTCGTCCAGCGTCAGCCGGAAGGCCGGCACAAACTCCGCCATGAAGTCCGCCGCCTCCGGCAGCTCCATGCGGTCGATGCTCTCGCGGATCGTGCGCGCGGCCTCGTCAAACTCGCGGTTCCCGGCCTGCTGCTCCTCCAGGCACTTCACATAGGCGCTGATGCGGTCGGCCGCCTTCACCAGGGCCGCCTCGGGCCCGTCCCCGCCCGCGAGCAGGGGCGCCATCTCCTTGCGGAAGTCCTCCGGCAGGGCCCGCAGCAGCCGCCCGGCCGCGTCGTCCTCAATGCGGCGGTAGGCGTCCCGCAGCCCGGGCGAGTGGTACTTCACCGGCGTGGGCAGGTCGCCGGTCAGCACCTCGGTGGCGTCGTGATAGACCGCCAGCAGGGCCGCGCGCTCCGGGCTGACCTCCCGGCCGTAGCGCTCCCTGCCGATCAGCGCCAGCGCGTGGGCGATCATTGCCACCTGCAGGCTGTGTTCCGCGTCGTTCTCCGGCTGCACGCTCCGCATCAGGCTCCACCGCCGGATCAGCTTCATCCGCGCCATATAGGCATAAAAGTCGTACATGGGCTTTCTCCGTTCCTCCGCATACTGCGGCATAATATATGATACTACAATTTCGCGTAATATGGAAGAATTGCGGAAAAGAATTTACGGGAATGCAAGAAGAAGGGCGGAGAGGGCCTGCGCGTGAGCACGCACGCCCCCCCTTCCCTCCCGCAAGCCTCATCCCCAATGAAAACGCCCCCGCGCACAGCGAGGGCATAGGGAAGGGCGTTGGGGCGGTATTCCGCTCAGCGCCTGTCCTTGTCGATGAATTCCAGGGCCAGGGTGGCCAGCAGGGCGAAGGCGGCGGCGAAGAGTGCCAGCATGAGCCAGTTGCCCCGGATGTTGGGGGCGGTGCGGGCATATTCCGCCTTCTGGCTGGCCGCGGCGGTCCGCGTCTGGATCAGGGTGCGCACATTGTCCTCGCCGAAGAGGTCGAGCAGATCCCCGATGCTGGTTTTGAAGGTGAAGGCGTCTTCCCGGTGGGCCTGCAGGACGGCGTTGCCGCGCAGGAAATCCGCCGCTTCGCCCAGGGTGACCGGCGCGTTGAGCACCTCATCGCTCATGGAGGCGGCCAGCTCCTCCGTCTGGAGGAAGTCCAGCACCTGCCCCAGGGTGACGGTGGCGACGAACTCCCGGTCCAGCAGCTCTTCCATGCCGTCCGCGCCGAGCAGATCGTCCAGCAGGGTCTCCACGGTGAGCGCGGCCTGGTCACCCTCGGCGGGACGCAGGACGCGGCTGCGCAGCTGCGCGAGGAGCGGGCTGGTCTTCATGAAGCTGAGCGCGTCGCGGAGGGTCACAGGCTGCGCGACGACCCGGTCCCGCAGGTGCAGGCTCTCCTCGGCGCCGCTGAGGACCTCCGCCGCCTCGCCCACGGTCCAGGAGCGCATGATCTCCATGTCCCGGCGCTTCTCCACCGCGGGGCTGTCCAGCAGATCCAGCACCTGGCCCAGGGTGAAGGTGCCGCCGACCTCCGTGCCCCGCATGCCGTCCAGCGTGTTCCAGACGGCGGCCATCGGCAGCTCGTTGTAGCCTGACTGGGCGGCGATGGCCCGGACGCCGTAATTGGAGATGGTGAAGTTGGACAGGTTCTGGCTCCAGGCGGGCAGGGGGATGAGACCGCCGGAGAAAACCAGCTGGAAGATCAGCACGAAGGGCATCACGGTCATGGCGCCGGTGGTGGTGTGCGAAAGGCTGGAGATGAACAGGCTCATCATGTCCGCCGCGTAGGAGATGAGGAGCATGCTGATGCCGACATCCACGATCATCCAGGGCGTCATGAAGCCCTGGGCGGGGAACTGCACGCCCATCAGCTGCAGCACGTACATGCTCAGGCCTGTCTGCGCCGTGCACAGCAGCAGCTGGTAGATCATGTGCGCGGCCATATAGGCGGAGATGTGCATGCCGGAGCGGTGCTCCCGCTTGACGATCGCCCGCTCCCGGCAGATGGACTGAATGGAATTGAAGCAGCCGTTCCAGATGGCGGTGCAGGTCAGGGCGAAGCCGCCGATCAGGCTGCCCTCCATCGTGATGAAGAACCGTCTGCGGACGACCATGCCCACCAGCGCGGCAATGACCGCCGCCATGGGCAGCACCTTCCAGTCGCTCTCATTGATGAAAAAGCGGAGCTGTTTGCCCAGGTAGATCAGCACCTGACTGGCACGGCCCTTGTGGCGGACGCGCCACGCCCGCCGGCCCTGCTTTGCGCTCGATTCAGACATGCTGCACCTCCGCGTACTTCATGATGAACTCGTCCGCCCGGCCCTCGCCGCCCTCCTCCTGGCGGTTGACGGCCCTGACGATCTCCTCCATCTTCTCCTTGCCGAAGAAGGCCCGCGCGTCCGCGATCGGCCCGAACCAGGCCAGCCGGCCGGTGCGGTTCGCGTCCTTCGCCAGCACGATCACGTCGTCGAACAGGTCGATCACGCGGTCGGGCGTGTGGGTGATCACGATGATGATCTTGCCCTGGTCGGCGATCTGCCGCAGCTGCTGGAA
Organism: uncultured Clostridia bacterium; assembly: GCA_946538975.1. Classification (GTDB taxonomy): domain Bacteria; phylum Bacillota; class Clostridia; order Christensenellales; family Aristaeellaceae; genus RUG11272. The sequence goes on from CAMNHF010000078.1 coordinate 10,893, forward strand.
CAGTTCCCGGGCCATCACGCCGTCCAGGCCGCTGTCCGGCTCATCCAGGATGAACAGGGCGGGGTTGGAGATGAATTCCATCGCGATGGAGAGGCGCTTGCGCTGGCCGCCGGAGAGCTTGCTGACCAGGCTGTTCTTCACCGGCATCAGGCCGAAAATGCGCATGACCTCTTCCACCCGCTCCGCGCGCTGGGCCATGGTGAAGCCCACCGGCAGGCGCAGCGAGGCCGCGTCGGCCAGCGTGCGGTACACCGTGTCCGAGCCGCGCATCAGATCCTGCTGCGGCACGAAGCCGATCTCGTACTGCATCTCCTTGTAATTGCGGTACATGTTGCGCCCGTTGAGCACAACCTCCGCCCGCGCGGGCTCGTAGCCGTTGACCGCGTTGAGAAAGGTGGTCTTGCCCGCGCCGGAGCCGCCCAGCAGCAGCACCATGCGGCCGGGCTTGATGTACATGTGGATGTCCCGCAGCAGGTACTTCTTCTGGAACAGCTCCGTGGCGGTCCGCTCCTCCAGGTTGACCGTCAGGCCCTGATCCAGCACGGCGGCCCGGGAGCTGGAGAAGAACGTGCTCGCATCAGTCTTCATCTCCGCGGTCGTCCACTGCGGCTGGTACTTTTTCAGCCAGCCCCACAGCGGCGCGGGAATCCAGTCCGCCACCACCCACAGCAGCACCCAGGCCTTCTTCCGGCCGTACACCTCGATGAGGCCCAGGTAGATGCGGATCTGGTAAATGATCAGGGCCAGGTTGATGACCACCGTCACCACGTCGAAAACCGTGATGTCCCGCTCGATGCCGTTGCGGCGGTAGTACAGCAGGGTCACCAGCACGTCGACGACATCGCAGATGATGGCGCCGCCCCTGAGCATCGCGGCGATGCGGCCCTCGGGCTCGCGCCCCGCCGCCACGCCCAGCTGCGCCTCGCGCACGCAGGGCAGCAGCGCCTTCCAGCCCTTCAGGTTTGCCTTGCGGAAGATGCCCCACAGGCCGAAGAGCGTCAGCGCCCGCAGCGGCAGCCCCAGCGGCGCATTCAGATCAGTGCCGATCAGGATGCGCAGGATCAGATTGAAGACGGTTTGTGCGTCCATGCGTTCAGCCCCCGATGCTTACAGATTCGGAACCATGCTTCAATGATAGCACACTTCGCACCGGAATGTGCGCTTTGCCGGGAAAAAATGTCAGATTGATTGTTAGGGCGCAGCTTCTGGGGGAAGGAAACCCTTTTCGTGGCCGAAAAGGGCTTTCCTTCCCCCAGCCCCCCATCCTTCCGAAAAGGCCGTTTTGGGGAAGAATTTATTTTTCATTGAGAACGCGACAGCAGGCGGCATCCGCACCAACCCACACCCTGCGACGGCCTGACTCTTATTGGGCAGCAAGATTTGCGACCTGCGCTTTATTCAGTCGTGATCCCGTGTCCAAAAGCGCTCGCAGGGGGTCTGGGGGGGCCCACGCGCAAG
>CAMNHF010000079.1 GCA_946538975.1 uncultured Clostridia bacterium
CAGCGCCGTGGCCTGCCGCTCCGCCGCGGCCGCCTGCGGCGCCTCCACCAGAAGGCGGCACAGCACCGTGAAGGGCGGGTAGAGTCCCGTCCGGCGGCGCGCAAACTCCGCCTCAAAGAAGGAGCGGTAGTCCTGCGCGGCGGCGGTCAGGATCGTCGGATCCTCCGGCTTGTAGGTCTGGATGATGACCTGGCCCGGCTGTTCGCCCCGGCCCGCGCGGCCCGCCACCTGCGTCAGCAGCTGGAAGGTGCGCTCCCGGGCGCGGTAGTCCGGCAGGTTCAGCGTCATATCGGCCAGCACCACGCCCACCAGCGTCACCCGGGGAAAGTCCAGCCCCTTGGCGATCATCTGCGTGCCGATCAGCACGCGGGCGCGCCCGGAGCGGAACTCGTCCAGCAGCTTCGCGTGGCCGTCCTTGCCGGAGGTGGTGTCCGTGTCCATCCGCACGGCGGTCACGTCCGGGAAGAGCCGCTTCAGCTCCTCCTCCACCTTCTGCGTGCCCGCGCCGTAATAGCGGATCTGCCGGGAGCCGCAGCTGGGGCAGATGTCCGGCGGCGGCTCCGTGTGGCCGCAGTAGTGGCAGCGCAGCACGTCGTCCGCGCCCACGTGGTAGCACAGGGAGATGTCGCAGTTGGGGCACTTGACCGTGTAGCCACAGCTCCTGCAGGCCACCGCGGAGTGGTAGCCCCGGTGATTCATCAGCAGCATGGCCTGGCCGCCCGCGCCCAGGCAGCGCTGCAGCTCCGTGCGCAGCCGGGCGGAGAAGGGCGAGCGGTTGCCCTGGCGCAGCTCCTCCCGCATGTCCACGATCTCCACCTCGGGCAGCGGCCGGTTCATCACCCGGTTCGGCATCTCCAGCAGGCGGTAATCCCCCCGGCGGCAGCGAGCAAAGGAGAGAATGCTCGGCGTCGCGCTGGCCAGCAGCAGGCAGGCGCCCTCGCGCTCGCAGCGCCAGGCCGCCGTGTCCCGCGCGTCATAGCGGGGATGGCGGTCGCTCAGATAGGTGGTTTCATGCTCCTCGTCCACGACGATCAGGCCCAGCTTCGCCAGCGGGGCGAACACCGCGGAGCGCGCGCCGATCACCACGCGGGCCTCGCCGCGCCGGATGCGCCGCCATTCGTCGAAGCGCTCCCCCGGGGAAAGCCGCGAGTGCAGCACCGCCGCCCCCAGACCGAAGCGCCCGCGGAACCAGGCGACCATCTGCGGGGTCAGGGCGATCTCCGGGACGAGGATCAGCGCGTCCTTCCCCTGGGCCAGCACCCGCCGCACCAGGTGGATGAACACCTCCGTCTTGCCGCTGCCGGTGACCCCGTGCAGCAGGAATCTCCCCTCGCCCCGGTCCAGGAAGGGCACAATCTGGTTCACGGCCTCCTGCTGGTCGGGCGTCAGCGGCCAGTCCTCCGTGGGCACGGCGCTGCCGGCCGGCCGCCGCAGCACCTCCTCCTGCCGCAGGGTGACAAGCCCCTCCTGCTCCATCTGGCGGAGCACCGGCAGCGGATCGCGCACCAGCAGCTTCAGGTCGGCGGTCGGGTGGCGCTCCCCGTCGGAGAGCAGGGTCAGCAGCATCCGCCGCTTCTGGGAGCGGCCTTGCAGCACGGCGGCGTTGGCCTGCTCCATGGGCACGGCCAGCTGCGCCACGGTCTCCTCCTTCACGCGCACGCGGCCGCCGCGCATCTGGGCCGGCAGCATCAGCCGCAGCGTCTCCGCCAGCGGGCAGTGGTTCTCCTCGGCCATCCGCGCGGCCAGGTCCATCAGCGGGGGCAGGATCGCCGCGTAATCCTCCAGCGGGGCCAGGACGTCCTTGAGCTTCTCCGCGGGCACGTCGGTGGCATCGCTCAGGGAGAGCACCACGCCCTCCCGGCTGCGGGCCCCGAAGGGCACCTGCACCCGCTGCCCCGGCGCCAGCGCCATCCCCTCCGGGACGCGGTAGGTGAAGGTGTGCGCCACATTCTCGTGCACAATGTCCACAATGACCTGCGCGTACACCCGCTCACCTCCCCGCGCATAATCTGGTATATTATCATTATAACGGTTTTCGCGCCAAAAACAAGAGTGCGCCGGCGCGAATGAATTCGAATGAACGCACCCCGCGTCCCCCGTTCGGACGGCCGGAGCCGGCAATTTGACACAGGCCCCGTTTCTGTGTAAAATATTCGTGAACAGACACAGACAGTTTCTATGGGAGGCGATCCGATGCGCTGGCTCGCGCACGCGAAAATCAACTGGACGCTGGACATCACCGGCCGGCGGGACGACGGCTATCACCTGATGGACATGCTGATGCAGCCCATCGCGCTGGCCGATGTCATCACGATCGAGCCGGCGGCGGAGCTCACCCTCTCCGTGAGCGGCACGCCCGCTGTCCCGGCGGATCAGCACAACCTGGCGCTGCGGGCTGCGGAGGCCCTGCGGCGCGCCGCCGGCTGCGAAGCGGGCGCGGCCATCTCGCTGGAGAAGCACATCCCCAGCGGGGCGGGGCTGGGCGGCGGCAGCGCGGACGCGGCGGCGGTGCTCATCGGCCTGAACCTGCTGTGGGGGATCCGCTGGCCGCTGGAGCGCCTGTGCGGGATCGGCCTGTCGCTGGGCGCGGACATCCCCTTCTGCCTGACCGGGGCCCTCAGCCGGGTGCGGGGCATCGGCGAGGATGTGCTGCCGCTGGGCGACGGGCTCAGCCTGCCCTGCGTGATCGTGCAGCCCTGCGAGGCGCTGTCCACGGGCGAAGTGTTCCGCCTGTTTGACAGCGCCCGGGACATCGCGCATCCCGATACCGCCGCGGTGAAGGCCGCGCTGACCTCCGGCCGGCTGCGCGACGTGCCCCGGCGCCCCGGCAACGTGCTGGAGGCGGTCAGCATCCCTCTGCGCCCACAGATCGCCGAGGCCATCGACGCCCTGCTCGCCGCCGGGGCCTCCGTGGCGCAGATGTCCGGCAGCGGCTCCGCCGTTTTCGGCATCTTCGCCTGGAAGCGGCCCGCGGAGAAGGCCGCCGCCCGGCTCGGCGCGCGCTGGCCCGTCTGTCACCTGACCCGCACCCAGGCCGCCCCGGTCACCCTGCTGGCCTGGCGATAAGGAGGATTGCCCATGCCGCTGCATTTTGTCTATCAGGATATCACCAGCCTCCGGGTGGAGGCCATTGTCAACGCTGCCAACACCGGCCTCGCCCAGGGCGGCGGCGTGTGCGGCGCGATCTTTGAAGCCGCCGGCCCCGAGGAGCTGACCAGGGCCTGCCGCGCCATCGGCCGCTGCGAGACCGGCAAGGCCGTCATCACGCCCGGCTTCCGGCTGTGCAAGTGGATCATCCACACGCCGGGCCCGGTCTTCGGCAGCTGCCACGGCAAAGAGATGGAGCTGCTGCAAAGCTGCTACCGCGAAAGCCTGCGCCTTGCCGCCGCGCACGGCATCCACAGCATCGCCTTTCCGCTGATCTCCGCCGGCATTTTCGGCTGCCCGCCGGTAATGTCCGCCGAGGCCGCCGTCCGGGAGATCCGCCGCTTCCTGCTGGAGGAGGACAAGGAGGACATGGAAGTGTGGGTGGCCATCCTGGGCAAGCCCCGGCGGGACCGCGTGTCGCCGCTGGGCCGCTACCTCAGCGAGCTGCCGGAACCCGATCCCTCCCCCTATGACGTCTATATCCGGTACAGCCGGCGCGAGACGGACGCCATGCCCTGCGGGGGCGGTGCAATGCCCTGCGGGGCGGGTGCGATGCCCGAAGCGGAAGCGGACGAGCCTCGCCCCAATGCTGCTCCGAAGGCGCCGCCCCGCAGGGCGGGCAGCGCGCCGGCCCCGGCTGGCGCGGCTCCGTCCATGCCGAAGGTTCACATTTTCGCCGAGGAAGATTCCTCCGCCCTCAGCCGCATGCTGCGCAGCGACAAGCCCGGCGAGAGCTTCAGCCACATGCTGCTGCGGCTGATCGACGAGCGGAACGAGAAGGATTCGGACGTCTACAAGCGCGCGAACATCGACCGGCGGCACTTCTCCCGCATCCGTTCCCGCGAGGACTACCAGCCGGGCAAGGGCACCGTGATGGCCTTCTGCCTCGCGCTGCGGCTGGATCAGGCGGCCGCCGACCAGCTGATGCGCAGCGCCGGCTACAGCTTCTCCGACGCCAGCCGCCGCGACCGGGCGGTCTGCTGGTGCATCAGCCACGGCGAGTGGGATGTGTTCAGCCTGAACATGACGCTCAGCAGCTTCGGCCTGCCGATGCTGGGCGCGGTCTGAAAACTGTCGCCTGGCAGGCGACCACGGGCAGCCCTCTTTGTGCTATGATGGGGATGCAAGTCAGGGAGAGCCGCCCCCAAGCGGACAGAAAGGAGACAGCCATGAACAACAGCAAAGCCGAACTCATTTTCATCCTCGACCGTTCCGGATCCATGCATGGCCGGGAGGCGGACACCATCGGCGGCTTCAACCGCGTGATGGACGAAAACCGCGAGATGCCCGGCGAGGCCCTCATCACCACGCTGCTCTTCGATGACCAGCTGAAGTGGCTGCACGACGCGGTGCCGGTCGCCCAGGTCGCGCCGCTGACCTCCGCGGACTACCGCGTCGGCGGGTGCACCGCCCTGCTGGACGCCATCGGCACGGCGATCACGCGGGTGGACGGCGTCCGCCGCCGGGTGCCGGAGGAATACCGGGCCGGGCGCGTGCAGTTCATTATCATCACCGACGGCATGGAGAACGCCAGCCATGAGTACACCCTGCCCCAGATCCGCGAAATGATCGAAGCGCACCGCAAGGAGGGCTGGGACTTCCTCTTCCTCGGCGCGAACATCGACGCCATCAGCACCGCCGAGTCCATGGGCATCAGCGCGAACCGCGCCGTGAACGCCATGTCCGACGCCATCGGCACGCCCCTGCAGTACGGGGCGGTGGCCCGCGCCACCCGCGCCTTCCGCACCGCCGCGTCGCCCCGCGCCGAAGAGGACGCGGCGTGGAAGGCCGAGGTTGAGGCCGACCACAAGAAGCGCGGCCGCAAGTAAGCCGCCGGACAGCCCAAAAGAGGGACTGCCGCAGAAGCATCCGAATCTGCGGCAGTCCCTTTGCGATGGCGCTTTGCCTCAGCGAGCGGCATCCGTCTCCGGAGCGCTCCCCTCCGATGGCAGTTCTCCCAGTTACCGATAGCGTCTCAGGGCAATGATGCCCACGACGGCAGTCCAGCAGGCGAGCCAGACCTCAACCGACCACAGCGGCACCGCGCCCCTCTGATACAGCGCGGGGAAGGCGTCCGTCAGCATGTGCAGCAGGATCGCCAGCGGCAGTGCCGCCTTCCTCCCGCGGACCACGCCCTCAAACACGATGACCGTCAGCCCGATGTGGACGAGCATCGCGAGCAGCCGCTCCATCACGTTCAATGCCATCATGCCGTAATCAAACGCGGCCGCGGCCTGAACGGCGGGAAGCGCGGCCCCGGCGGTTTCCTCCGTGATGTTCAGCGCCTGCATCGCATCCGCGGCAGTTCCCCGCGAGAAGAGGACTGCGGAGACAAGGGACAGGATCATGGTCGGCAGGACCACCGCCAGAATCTCGATGCCCCCGTGGCCGATGCCGTACAGCACCGCGTTTTCCCGGGTGCGGTGCTTTTTCAGGATGTACTTCAGCGTGATCTGCCGCCCGCCTTCCTCGAAAACGCCCGCCATGGCGGCGCCGTACAGCACGAAGGCGGCCGTGCTCCCGTTGATGAAGCGGGAGACGGGGTTGTCCGCGAGGACGCAGAGATAGTGCACGCCCAGCTCCAGCACGCGGGCGGAAACCAGGAAGCCGACGGCGCCGGCAATGAGCCAGCCGATCCCCGTCCGCTCCCTGTGCCGCGCGCGCCAGAGGATGCAGGCCGCGACAGGGATCGCGATCATCAGCAGGACCGTGACGGCCAGGGAGGGAATGGCGCTTTCGCCGATGACGATCCTTGCAAATTCCGTCATTTCTCCTCGCCTCCCCAGGTTTCCACGCAGAAGCCCCTGCGGCCGCAGGCCGTGCAGGTCAGCCGGCGGGCCGTCATCGTGTGCCTCGCCAGGAAGGCTTCCTTCAGCGCGGGTCTGAAGATCTCGTGGCACTGCGGGCAGATGTATTTCACATGGCGGTAATAATGCCGGCTGACCAGCGTCCCCCAGACGGCAGCGACCGCCAGCCAGACGGCGAAGGGCCACCAGATGCCCCGGACGATCCAGAGGATGATGGAGAACCATTGCAGCGCTGTCACCGGGATTCCTGTCAGGAGCATCGTCCGGCGCATGCTCCTCAGTTTCTTCCTGCCTTCCATTGTGGCGGCTATGTCACCGATGGTCTCGATGGAGAATGCCGAAGCGCTCTTCACGCCCTTCTTCAGCTCCTGCAGCCGGTTCAGCTTTTCCCGCCGCTCCGCGATCTCCTCCAGCAGGCTCTTCTCCTGCTGCTCCAGCAGAATGGAGATCACGCTGCCGGGGTTCTCCTCCCGCAGCAGCTGGCCGATGGTGTCCAGGCTCAGCCCCGTATCCCGCAGAAAGCAGATGATCTTCATCCGCTTCAGATCTTCCCCGGAATACAGCCGCCTTCCGCCCTCGCTCAGCGCACTCGGGATCAGGAGGCCCTTCTGGTCGTAGAACTGCACCGTGCGGACGGTGACGCCGCAGGCCTTCGCCACTTCTCCGGTCGTGTAGTGTGACACAGCTTTCCACCTCCTTTCCCGCTCAGCTTAGCACATGACGCTGCGTCACGAGCAACAGCCGACGCAGGGGGATTTTTATTTTCTGCAAATTTTGAGGCCCGCGCCGCAGCAAAACGGAGCTCCCCTCCGTCTTCACGGCAGAGGAAAGCCCCGCATGGGATCACTTGACGGCAGCCCCTTGTCACGCCTTGGGCTGGGGCGGCGTCTCCGGCTTGCGCAGGGTCAGGGCGATGCGCTTGCGCGGGATGTCCACATTCAGCACGTACACCGTGACCACGTCGCCCACGCGCAGCACCTCGGAGGGATGGCGCACCCGGCGGCCCAGCTGGCTGAGATGCACCAGGCCGTCCTGATGCACGCCGATGTCCACAAAGGCGCCGAAGTCCGTCACGTTCCGCACGGTGCCGGTGAGCGCCATGCCCGCCTGCAGGTCCTCCATGGACAGCACATCCGTGCGCAGCTGCGGCTGGGGCAGCTCATCGCGGGGATCGCGGCCGGGCTTGGAGAGCTCCAGCACGATGTCTCGCAGGGTCGGCACGCCGCAGCCCAGCTGCCCAGCGACGGCCTCATAGCCCTCGGCCTCCACCTGCGGGCGCAGCCTTCCCTCCGCGGCGTCCCGCGCGGTCAGGCCGTAGCGCTGCAGCAGGGCTTTCGCAGTCGGATAGCTCTCCGGGTGCACGCCGGTGTTCTCCATGGCGTCCCGCGCGCCGGGCACCCGCAGGAAGCCCGCGCACTGCTCGAAGGCCTTCGGGCCCAGGCGGGGCACCTTCTTCAGCGCGGCGCGGCTGGCGAAGGGGCCGTTCTCGTCGCGATAGGCCACGATGTTCTTCGCGAGGGTGGCGTTGATGCCGGCCACATGGCTCAGCAGGGACACGCTGGCCGTGTTCACGTCCACGCCCACCTGGTTCACGCAGGCCTCCACCACGCCGTCCAGGGCCGCGTCGAGGGCGCTGGCCTTCACGTCGTGCTGGTACTGGCCGACGCCCAGCGCCTTGGGATCGATCTTGACCAGCTCCGCCAGCGGATCCTGCAGGCGGCGGGCGATGGACACCGCCGAGCGCAGGTTCACGTCGAACTGGGGGAACTCCTCCGCGGCCAGCTTGGACGCAGAATAGACCGAGGCGCCGGCCTCGCTGACGACCATATAGCCCAGCGGCGTCTCCGGCATCTCGCGCATCACCTCGGCGAAGAACAGCTCCGTCTCCTTGCCGGCGGTGCCGTTGCCGATGGCGGCGGCCTCCACATGGTGGCGGCGGATCAGCTGCTTCACCGTAGTCTTCGCGCGCTCCACCTGCTTCTGGTGCGGCAGCGGGTAGATCACCGCCGTGTCCAGCACGCGGCCGGTGGGATCGACCACCGCCACCTTGCAGCCGTGGGCAATGCCGGGATCCAGGCCGATCACCGTCTTGCCGCGCAGGGGCGGCTGCATCAGCAGGGGGCGGAGATTCATCGCGAACACCTGAATCGCCGAGGCCTGCGCGGTCTCGGTCAGCATGGCGCGCATCTCGTTCTCCAGCGACGGCGCGATCAGGCGGCTGTAGCCGTCCTCGCAGGCGCGGCGGACGTACTCCGTGCACTTGGAGCCGGTCCCGATCAGGTAGTCCTCGCCGATCAGCCGCAGGCAGGCCGTCTCGTCGACCTCCAGCGACACCTTCAGGAAGCCCTCCTTCTCGCCGCGGTTCACCGCCAGCACCCGGTGCGGGGCCATCAGGCGCAGGGGCTCCGCGCGGTCGTAGTACATGCGGTAGACGCTGTCCTCCTCCTTGGCGGCGGCGGTGCGCACCACGGCGGAGGCCTGGTAGCAGCTCTTCAGCCGGGCGCGGACGTTGGCGTCGTCGCTGACCTGCTCGGCGATGATGTCCATCGCGCCCTGCAGGGCCTCCTCGACGCTGCTCACACCCTTCTCCGCGTCCACGTAGGCCTGCGCGTGCTGCTCCGGCGTCTTTTTGTCCGGCAGCTGCAGCAGCAGGATGTTCGCCAGCCCCTCCAGCCCCTTCTCCCGGGCGATCATCGCGCGCGTGCGGCGCTTGGGGCGGTAGGGGCGGTAGATGTCCTCCAGCCGGCCCACGGTGGCAGCCGCGTCCAGCTCCCGCTGCAGTTCCTCCGTCCAGACCTCCTGCTTTTTCAGCAGCTCCGAGATCTCCTGCCGCCGCTCGTCCAGCTTGCGCAGGCTCTCCAGCCGTTCGCTGACCTCGCGCACCTTCTGGTCGTCCAGCTCGCCGTGCTGCTCCTTCCGGTAGCGGGCGATGAAGGGCACCGTGCCGCCCTCGTCCAGCAGCTTGATGACCGCCTCCGCCTGCCAGGGCTGAATGCCCAGCTCGCGGGCGATGATAACCGCAAAATTCATCCCGTCAGATCCTCTCTGTTTTCGTGGTTGTTCACTCATTACCAGGGCAGGCCGCGGCCCGCGGCGCCGCTGAGAATGCCGCTGCCGAAGGCGAACATCAGGTTGAAGCCGCCGCAGTCCCCGTCGACGTCCAGCACCTCGCCCGCCGCGTACAGCCCGGGCGCCAGCCGCGAGGCCATCGTCTCCGGATCAAATTCCGCGCAGCGGATGCCGCCGGCGGTGACCTGGGCGCTGTCAAAGCCCTTCACGCCGCGCACCTCCAGCCTGAAGGCCTCCGCGCACCGCGCGATGGCCTCCGTCTCCTTCGGACTCAGGCTGCCGGCGCTTCGGCCCCTTGTCTCCACCCGGCTCTGCCGCAGCACCGCGTCCGCCAGCCGCTGGGCGCACAGACCGGTCAGCAGCCTGCCCGCCGGCAGCTCCGCCCACTCCCGGACGCGGCGGCGCAGTTCCGTCCGCAGCTGCCCGGCTTCCGGAAAGCCCATCGCCTCCGCCAGGTTCAGCGCCGCCGTGCTCCGCGCCGTGCAGAACCGCGCCGCCTGCATCGCGCAGATGCCGCTGAGGCCGTAATCCGTGAACAGGATCTCGCCGCTCTCCCTGAAGGCCGGCCTGCCGCCCGTCTCCACCGTCAGCGTGCAGCGCACCCGGATGCCACTGAGGCCGCGCAGGGGGGCCGTGTCCGTCTCCAGCTGCGTCAGCGCGGGGCGGACGGCCGTCCTGTGATGGCCGCATTTTTCCAGCAGCCCCCAGGCTGTGCCGTTGCTGCCCAGCTTCTCCTGGGCACAGCCGCCGCCGGTCACAATGACCCGCTCGCAGGCCCGGCGCCGGCTGTCCGCGCACACCGTCCAGCCCTCGCCTTCCCGGTAAAGGCCGGTCACCTCGCAGCCCGTCTCCACGCCGATGCCCAGCCGATCCAGGTGGAGGCGCAGCGTGTCCAGCACGGTGGAGGCCATGCCGCTGGCCGGATAGACCCGGCCGCCCGCCTCCTCCCGCAGGGGCAGGCCCAGCGCCCGCCAGAAGGCAGTCTGCTCCGCCCTGCCGCAGCGGGCCAGCACCGCACGCGCAAAATCCGCCCCGCCGGGGTAGCGCGCCTCGCCGGTGTTCATCAGGTTGCAGCGGCCATTGCCGGTGGCCAGCAGCTTTTTGCCCACGCGATCCATGCGCTCCAGCACCAGCACCCGGTCTCCCAGCGAAGCCGCCGTCACCGCCGCCGCCAGCCCTGCCGCGCCGCCGCCCACGATGATTGTCCGCATCTCAAGCCTCCCCGTCCGCCTGCATGTGATAGATTCGCCGCACCTCGTCCGTCCACCGGTTCTCTGCGTCGAAGACGATCAGCGGCGGCTCCGCCTCCAGATGGGGACGGGCGCCCTTCACGGCGTCGATCAGCGCCAGCTTTGCCGGCCGGTCCGCCCGCGGGTGGATCAGCCGCAGCCGCTTGGGCGTCAGGTGGCAGCTGTTCAGCGAGGCCAGCAGCTCCGGCAGCTCCCCCGCAGGATAGATCAGCGCCAGCCGCCCGTTCCCCCGCAGGATGCGCTCCGCGCTCTTCAGCCAGGGCAGGATGCCCTCCGGCCCCTGATGCCGCGCCGTCGCCCGGCGCTCGTCCGGGTTGACCACCGTTGTGCCGCTCCGCCCATAGGGGGGATTGCAGATCACCGCGTTCACGCTGTGCTGGCCCAGCTGCTCCCAGGCCCGCTCCGCCGGCGCCGTCCACACGCGGCCCGCCAGCGCGTTGAGGGCAAAGTTCCGCCGCGCCAGCTCGGCCATCTCCTCCTGAATCTCAAAGGCCTCGTAGGCCGCGCCCTTGCCCCGGCCCCGCAGCAGCAGCGGCAGAACGCCCTCGCCGGTGCCGAAGTCCGCCACCGTGTCGCCGCCGCGGATCCGCGCGAAATCCGCCAGAAGCACCGCGTCCATGCCGAAGCGGAAGCCGCCCTGCTTCTGGATGATCCTGAGGCCGTTCAGGTGCAGATCGTGCACCTCTTCCCCCGGCAGCAGCTCCGTCTCCATCGCGCGCGCCTCCCTTCCTGCGGCAGAAAAAAGCAGAGGGGACAGCGCATCCCCTCCGCTGCTTGTCCGATGTCAGTCGCCCAGCGAAATGCCCATCATGCGGGCCGTCGTCACCATCTGGTCGTCCAGCGGCACCGGCTTGGGCACACCGGCGATGTCCTTGAGAGCGTTGTGGGTGATCGTGTTGCCCTTCAGCGCCACGGTGACGCCGTAGATGCCCTTGCGGATCAGCTCCGCCGCGTGGGCGCCGAACTGGGTGGACAGCACGCGGTCGTACGCGCTGGGCGAACCGCCGCGCTGGATGTGGCCGGGCACCACCGCGCGGGCCTCGACGCCGACCATGTCGCTGAGCTTGCGCGCCACGTCCGCGCTGGCGGAGTAATGCTCGGCGGCGCGCTTCTGCTCGCGCTCCTTCTTGCGCATCTTGGCTTCCTCAGTGTTCATGGCGCCTTCCGCCACCGCGACGATCGTGAAGCCCTTGCTGTTCTCGGCGCGCTTCTCGATGACGCGGGCCACGCGCTCGATCTCATAGGGAATCTCCGGCAGCAGGATCACGTCCGCGCCGCCGGCCACCCCCGCGTACAGCGTCAGCCAGCCCGCCTTGTTGCCCATGATCTCCACCACCATCGTGCGGCCATGGCTGGCGGCGGTGGTGTGGATGCGGTCGATGACCTCGGTGGCTATGTCCACCGCGGTGTGGAAGCCGAAGGTGAAGTCGGTGCCGTAGATGTCATTGTCGATGGTCTTGGGCAGGCCGATCACATTGAGGCCTTCCTTGCTGAGCAGATTCGCGGTCTTGTGGGTGCCGTTGCCGCCCAGGGTGACCAGGCAGTCCAGCCGCAGATCCTTGTAGGTCTTCTTCATCGCGGCGACCTTGTCCACATTGTCCTCGCCCACCTTGAGCATGTTGCGGAAGGGGGTGCGGGCCGTGCCCAGGATCGTGCCGCCCAGCGTCAGGATGCCGGAGAACTGCTCGCGGGTCATCACGCTGTAATCGCCCTCGATGAGGCCGCGGTAGCCGTCGTGAATGCCGATGATCTCCGCGTCGAACATCTCATAGGCCGCGCGGGTCACGCCGCGGATGGCCGCGTTCAGGCCGGGGCAGTCGCCGCCGCTGGTCAATATGCCGATTCTCTTCTTTTCCTTCATTCCGGAAGCCTCCTTCTCGCTCAAGTCCGCCGAAGCTGATACACAGAGTATAACACGTTCCCCGCGCCTTCGCAACAAGTTTCCGCGAAAATCTCCCCCTCGGAAAATTGCAAGTTTAAATGACGCAGGTAGCTGAGAGAATGAGAGCGAGAGGA
>CAMNHF010000080.1 GCA_946538975.1 uncultured Clostridia bacterium
CAGCAGGAGGCCGTTGAGATACTCGCCGCGGTAGGCGCAGTAATCCGCGTCCGCACCGGCGGCAATCCGCAGCCGCACCTCGGCCAGCGCGGCCCCGATGTCCACGCCAAGGGAGAGATCCTTCGCGATCTCCTCATAGCGCTCCGTGATCCGGTCGAACACTTCCTGCCAGTCCTCCCCCGCAGCCTGGCGGCGGTGGCAGGCGTAGAGCAGATCCGTCACCTTGTCGTCCTTCGGAAAGCGGCGGCCCGGCGCGGAGGGCACGGCATATTTGCGGGCGGGATCCATCCCGATGATGGCCTTCACCTTGCGGAACTGGCCGCTGTCCGCCAGCGAGCTTCCGCCGAATTTCGTCACAATCGTCCTGGTCTGCATGTGCATCAGCCTCCTGAGCGTGCTCCCGTCCATCATACGCGCGGCGGGCTTATCTGTCAAGCGGGATTCGGGCGGAACTTCGCCATCAGGATCACATCCTGCCAGCGGCCGCCGCGGTAGACCTCCTCACGCCACAGTCCTTCCCGGACAAAGCCGTTCTTCTCATAACAGCGGATTGCGGCGGTATTGTCCGCAAGCACGCTGATCTTCAGCCGGCGCAGGTTCATCTCGTCAAAGCAGAAGGCGCACAGCAGCGAAATCGCCTCCGTGCCGAAGCCCCGTCCCCGGTAAGGCGTGCCGATCATGATCGCCAGCTCCGCAAGGCGGTTCTTCCAGTCCACGCTCACCGGCCCGCAGCGCCCCACAAGGTCACCGTCGCCATTCTCGATCGCGAACTGATACTCTCCGCGGGTGTAGGTGGTCTGATGCTGCAGCCACTGCCGCTCATCATCGTAGGAGGAGGGCAGCGGCAGTCCCTTGACCATGGAAGCCACGGTCTCATAATCGTTGACAAAGGCGTGGCAGGCGTCCAGGTCACCTGATTCAAAGGCGCGCAGGCGCACCAGCTTTCCCTCATACATGGCCTTTTCCTCCTATTTCATCACGGCCTGGGTCGCCGTCAGCACGCGCACATCGGGGCAGCCGGCGCGCTGCAGCGTGCGCACGCATTCCAGGGCAGTCGCGCCGGTGGTGATGACGTCGTCCACGAGAATCACCGGCTCTGTGACCGGGCGCAGGCTGGCGTAGGTGTTCCGGACGTTCTTCATGCGCTTTTCCGCAGTCAATCCCCGCTGGGCGCGCAGGTGACTCGTGTTGACGCGCGCAAGCAGCGGCTCGCAGGGCAGGCCCAGCTCCTTGGCTACTGCCCTCGCCAGCTCCTCCCCGTGATCCCAGCCGCGCTGCCGCACGTGATCCGGCGCTGTGGCGGCCCAGGTGACAACTGTGTCCGGGCTGCAGGGCCGGATGATCTCGGCCATGTAGGGCGCAATGACACCGGCCGCGGCGCTGTGGTGGCGGAATTTCAGCTTCAGCACCAGCCGGCGGGCCTCATGCACATGCATCCACACGCTGTACACCCGCATGGGATCCGCTCCGCCGGCAGGCGGATGCAGCCACTTTTTCGCGGGCTGGGACACCATGCGCAGCTGCTCCAGCTGCCGCACGCAGTCTCCGCAGAGATACGCGCCGCCGGACCAGCCGCCGCAGCAGACGCATTCCGACCGGTCCGGGAAAAGCAGGTCCTCCACGCCGTTCCCGACGCGCCGCAGCCATCGCAGGATTCGCTGTCTGTCCATCGGCATCCTCTCACTCGTCCGTCCGCAGCAGCGCGCTGCCGGATTGCCGCAGGCGCTCCGGCAGGCCGGTATAGCGGCGCACGATGCTGTTGTTTTCCACCATCTGGCGGATGCAGTTTTCCGAGCCGACCAGCACCACCAGCTCCTTGGCCCGGGTCATGGCGGTGTAGAACAGGTTCCTCGTCAGCAGCATGGGCGGCCCGCCAACCACCGGCAGCACGACGACGCGGAACTCGCTGCCCTGGCTTTTGTGCACGGAGAGGCAGTAGGCCAGATCCAGGTCCTCAAGGTCGTCCGAGAGGTAGACTGCCTCCCGCCCATCCTCAAAGGCGACGGTCAGTGTCCGCTCCTCCTTGTCCACGGCCGCGATGAAGCCCACGTCCCCGTTGAACACGCCGGAGCCGTCCTCCCCGCCCTGCGTCCATTCCATCTCGTAATTGTTCCGGATCTGCATCACCTTGTCGCCGAGGCGGAAGCAAAGATCGCCGTGCTCAATGGACGGCTTGCGGGGCGAAGGCGGATTCAGCGCCGTCTGCAGCAGCTCATTGAGCGTCTCCACGCCGCAGGCGCCCTTGCGCATCGGGGAGAGTACCTGAATCGAGCGCACGCGGTCCTCCGGGCGGACCTGCAGGTATTTGGGCAGCCGCTCTGTGATCAGGCTCACCACTGTCTGCGCGGTGTCGCTCATATTGTCGCGCCGGACGAAGAAAAAGTCGGACGCCTTTTCGTTCAGCAGAGGCATCTCGCCGCGGTTGATCCGGTGGGCGTTCACGACAATGCTGCTGTGCTCGCCCTGGCGGAATATGTCCGTCAGCCGCACCGCCGGCACGACGCCGCTTTGCAGGATGTCCCCCAGCACGTTGCCCGCGCCTACGCTGGGCAGCTGGTCGCTGTCGCCCACCAGGATGAGGCGCGTCCCCGGCTGCAGCGCGTTCAGCAAACTGCGCATCAGCAGCAGATCCACCATGGACATCTCGTCCACGATGAGGCAGTCCGTTTCCAGCGGATTGTCCTGATTCCGGGAGAAGCTGGCGTTCTCTCCCCCGTATTCCAGCATGCGGTGGATCGTGCTGCTCTCCAGCCCGGTGGCCTCCGTCATCCGCTTCGCGGCGCGGCCGGTCGGGGCGCACAGGGTGACGGTGCCGAACTCCTTCATCAGCTCGATGATGCAGTTGATGATCGTCGTCTTTCCGGTGCCGGGCCCGCCTGTGATGACCAGCACGCCGAATTCCGCCGCAGAGGCGATGGCCTGCCGCTGGCGCTCGCTGAAGGTGATGGCGTGCTCGCGCTCGAAACGGTCGATCTTGGCGGCGGCATGGGGGATGCGGCGCTTTCCGGCTGCGGCGATCATCTCGCACAGCCGTGCGGCCACCTCCTGCTCCGCCCGGTTGAAGGCCGGCAGGTAGATCTGCTCGCCCTCGTCCGTCCTGCGGCGGATCAGCAGCCGCTCCAGTGCGATCTGATCCAGCTGATCCCCGCAGAAGGCCGGATCCGCCGAGAGCATGGAGGCCGTCTGCCGGATCAGCTCCTGCCGGGGCAGAAAGACGTGGCCGGAGGCGGATGCCGCGGTCTGCAGCACGTACATCAGGGCCGCCTGCACGCGGAAGGGGCTGTCCGCCGCGATGCCGGCCGACATCGCGATGCGGTCGGCGGTCAGGAAGCCGATGCCCTCGATGTCCAGGCAGAGCCGGTAGGGATTCTTCCGGATGGTTTCGACCGTTCGCTCCCCGTAGGTGCGGACAATCTTCGCGCCCATGCCCGGCGAGATGCCGAGGCCCTGCAGGAAGATCATGGCCTCCCGCTCCAGGGCCTGGGCGTGGAAGCTCTCCGCGATCTGCGCCCAGCGCTTTTTGCCCATGCCCGGCAGCTCCTGCAGGCGCTCCGGGTGCTCCGAGAGAATCTCCAGCGTGTTCTTGCCAAAGGCGGCGACGATCAGCTTTGCCGTTTTCGGGCCGATGCCGCGGATCAGGCCCGAGCCCAGATAGCGCTCGATCCCCTGCAGGCTGTCCGGCTTGCGGATCTCGCAGGAGGCACACTTGAACTGGCGGCCGTACTTCGCGTGCTCCGTCCACTCACCGCTGAGCAGCACCTTCTCCCCCGGCGAGAGGGCAGGCAGATTGCCCACCACCATCCGGGTGCGGTTGTTCAGGCGGACAGAAAGCACGGTATAGCCATTGTCCTCATTGCGGAACACGGTGCCCTCCACCGTGCATTCGATGGTCTCCATCCGCCTCCTCCTCTCTGCGGGCAGCGCGGCGCATCAAAGCTTTTGGGCGGCGGCCAGCAGCACCCGGCGGTCGTCCTCGTAGGTCAGCACGGACAGCGCCTTGTCCAGGGACAGCCAGAGGATCTCGTGCACCTCGCTCAGCTGGGCGGTCGTCTCCGCGCCGCCGGCCTCGGCCAGGAAGAACACGACCTCCTTCATGCAGTCCGGCCGGGGGCTGTAGGAGATGGTTTCCCGGAAGCCATCCAGGAAGCGCACCCGCAGGCCCGTCTCCTCCAGAATCTCCCGGGCGGCGGTCTCCCGCTCTGTCTCGCTGCCCTCGACGTGGCCCTTGCAGAGGGAGTAATGCCCCTGCGCCATGTGCTCCACCAGATAGCGGATCCCGTCTTCCTGCCGGTACCATACCACGGCGCCGCAGCTCTTTTCCTGTGTCATGTTGCTTCTCCTTCTTCCGCGCTCTGGCGCTTGTCTTCCTGAATCAGTTCATCCAGCCGCCGGTTGAGCCGCTGCATCACGCGCAGCACGTCCTTCAGCGCGTGGGCCTCGCTGGGCCAGCGGTCCTTGAGGACCATGGCGGTCTGCGCGCCCCGGGTGAAGGCCAGGCGGGGATCGGTTTCCCGCATGCTCTGGAACAGAAGCATGGGCTTGGGCACATAGCGGCCGTCCATCCGCATCTGCAAGACGCCCTGGCGCATCATGACCTGCTGGATGCCCACGCGGTTGCACAGGGCGCGCAGCTCGCTGATGTCCAGCAGCGCCAGCGTTGGCGGCGGCGGCGTGCCGAAGCGGTCCACCAGCTCGTCCAGAATATCCTCCCGGTCCGCGGCAGTCTGCAGGGACGCAATCCGCTTGTACATCTCCATCCGCTGGTGCTCATCGCTGATATAGTCCTGCGGCAGGAAGGCGTCCACGTGCAGGTCGATGCGGGTTTCCAGCGAGGCGGTGCTGATCTCTCCGCGGGCCTCCAGCAGGGTTTCCTCCATCAGGCGGCAGTACATCTCGTAGCCCACCGTCTCCAGATGGCCGTGCTGCTGCGGGCCCAGCAGGTTGCCGGCTCCGCGGATCTCCAGATCGCGCAGGGCAATGCGGAAGCCCGCGCCGAACTCGGTGAATTCGCGGATGGCGCTGAGCCGCTGCTGCGCGGTCTCGGAGAGAACCTTGTCCTCGCGGAAGGTAAAATACGCGTAGGCCTGGCGGCTGGAGCGCCCCACCCTGCCGCGCAGCTGATAGAGCTGGCTGAGGCCGAAGCGATCCGCATCAAACACGATCAGCGTGTTGGCCGTGGGCACATCCAGGCCGCTCTCGATGATTGTGGTGCACAGCAGGATGTCATAGCTGCCGGCGTAGAAATCCATCATCACGTCCTCGAGGCTGTTTTCCCGCATCTGCCCGTGGGCTACGCCGATGCGGGCCTCGGGCACGAGGGCGTGCAGCCGCTCGTAGAACTTCTCGATGGAGCGCACGCGGTTGTAGAGGAAATACACCTGGCCGCCCCGGCTGAGCTCCCGCAGGATCGCGTCGCGCACCAGCGCGTCGGAGTACGGCAGCACCCGCGTCTGCACCGGCAGGCGGTCCTCCGGCGGGGTCTGCAGCACGGACATGTCCCGGATGCCGCTGAGCGACATATGCAGGGTGCGGGGAATCGGCGTGGCCGTCAGCGTCAGCACGTCCACCTGATGCTTCAGGTTCTTGATGGTCTCCTTGTGCTGCACGCCGAAGCGCTGTTCCTCATCGACCACCAGCAGGCCGAGGTCGCGGAATTTCACGTCCTTGGCCAGCAGGCGGTGGGTGCCGACCAGGATGTCGATCTTCCCCTGCGCCAGGTCAGCGAGGATCTGCTTCTGCTCCTTCGCCGTGCGGAAGCGGGACAGCACCTCCGCGCGCACCGGGAAGTGCACGAAGCGCTTTTTCACGGTCATATAGTGCTGCTGCGCCAAGATCGTTGTCGGCGCAAGGATCGCCACCTGCTTGCCGTCCACCACCGCCTTGAAGGCCGCGCGCAGGCTGACCTCCGTCTTGCCGTAGCCGACGTCGCCGATCAGCAGGCGATCCATGTTCCGGCGGGACTCCATGTCCGCGGTGATTTCTGCCACGCTCTGCTGCTGATCCGGCGTCAGCTCGTAGGGAAATTCATCGTCGAACTCCCGCTGCCAGGGCGTGTCCGGCGGAAAGGCGTGCCCCTCGGTCTTCTCGCGCTGGGCATAGAGCTGCACCAGGTCGAAGGCCAGCTCCTTGAGTCCCTCGCGGACCTTCCCCTTCTGCCGGTTCCAGTCCCCGGAGCCGATGCGGTTCAGCTTCGGTCGCTGATTCGGATTGCCGATATAGCGCTGCACCCGCTGCAGCTGGTCGATGGGCACATACAGCTTGTCGTCGCCGTCGTAGCGGATCAGCAGGTAATCCCGGCTGGTTCCCTCCGTGCTCAGCTGCACCGTGCCCTGATAGATGCCGACGCCGTGATCCTCATGCACCACATAGTCGCCCACCGCCAGGTCGGTGAAGGCCGCGATGCGCTCGCCGGAATTGCGGCGGGATTTGGAGCGGCGGTATCCCGCGCCCCAGATGTCCGTATCGGATACAA
The DNA here is from genome assembly GCA_946538975.1 of uncultured Clostridia bacterium. Lineage (GTDB taxonomy): Bacteria > Bacillota > Clostridia > Christensenellales > Aristaeellaceae > RUG11272. Next base: position 6,473 of record CAMNHF010000080.1, read on the forward strand.
GCGCCAGACGGGCTTCCGGCCACACAAAGCCATGGGAAAGGGACATCGGCAGAATCACGGCCTGCCCGCCGGTGAGTGCCTTCGCGTCCGGGCTGAACGCGGCCTCCACGCCCAGCTCCGCCAGGGCTGCCTGCAGCCGCTCGCCGCGGGCCTCGCCGCCGGAGAGCAGGGCGACGGCGTAATGCTGCTCCAGCCAGCCCCGCACATCCGCCGCCAGATCCCGCAGCTGCTGCCGGTAGCCGGTGAGGGTCAGGGAATCCAGGTTCAGCACCGTGTCGGGCTTCAGTCCGCCCAGTCCCCTGGTCAGGCTGGCAGCCGCGATCACCGCGCGTCCCTGCGCGATCCGGGGCAGCAGCTCCTCCCAGGGCAGCAGCAGCTTCTCCTGCGCCTGCACTGCGTCGCCGTGCTCCACAGCGTTCGCCAGATCCTCCGCGAAGCCCTTCTGCCGCTCGGACGCCCGCTGCCGCAGCGCATCCGGGTCGCACAGTACGATGACGTCCGCCGGGAACCAGTCCAGCAGCGTCCGGACTTCATCGGTCAGCACCGGCAGCCAGGTCCGGATGCGGCGGAAGGGAACGCCCGCCTCCACCAGGTCGCAGTCCGCGGCCATCTCGGCCGTCCGGGCATAGAGATCGGCCGTATGGTGCAGCTGATCTATGAATTCCGCCGCCGCAACCGCGTCCGGCTCATCCTCCGGCTCGTCCTCGGGCAGCGGCGGGAGATCGCTCAGCAGGCCGTCCTTGTCATGCCGTCCCGAGAGCTTTGCGGCAGCGGCGCGCATCCGTTCGGCGGCGCCGGGGGCCTCGGCCTCCTCCAGCAGAATCTCGCTGGCCGGGATCAGCTCCGCGCCGTCCAGCTGCTCCTGGCTGCGCTGGCTGATCGGATCAAAGGCGCGGATGGTATCGATTTCATCGTCAAAGTACTCGATGCGGCAGGGCTGGCCGTCGCCCGGGGAAAACACGTCCACAATCGCGCCGCGCACCGCGCACTGCCCGCGGCCCTCGACCAGATCGACACGCTCGTAGCCCATCCGCACCAGGCGGCGCGTCAGCTCGTCCGGGGCCAGCCGGTCGCCCGGACGCAGGCGCAGCACGGCGCGCGAAAAGGGCTCCGGCGCGCCCATCCGCTGCATCAGGGCGTCCATGGAGCAGCTCAGCAGCCTGGTCTCTCCGCTCAGCGCACCGCGCAGGGCGGCAATCCGCTGCCAGGAGCTCTCGTGGCTGGAGGCGCCGCGCACCAGATCCAGCTCCCCGCCGGGCAGGGAGACCGCACCCTCCGCCATCAGCTGCCGCGAATCGGCTGCGGCTGCGGCGGACTGCAGGTCATTGCCGGTCACCAGCAGCACCCGCAGCCCATCCGCCGCCAGCCGCGACGCGATGAAGCCGGTCTGTCCTTCCGCCATGCCGGTCAGGGCCAGGGTCTGCCGCGCCTGCACGCTCTCCCGCACAGGGCGCAGCGCAGACGCGTCAATTGTCTCCAACAGTGCTTGATTCATCGGCCTTCCTCTCGGCAGTCTTCCGGTTGTAAATGCTCATCGCGCGGTCAATGCCCTGCTCCAGCCAGGCGCGGGCGCAGTCGGCGGCGCTGCGCAGGCCTTCGGCCATCAGGGCGGCCTCCTCATTCGTGCGGGGACGGCCCAGCACCCAGTCGACCAGATCGCCGCTCAGCCCCGGCGCGCCCACGCCCACGCGCAGCCGCGCAAAGTCCTGCGTGCCCAGCTCCTGCACGATGTTGCGCAGGCCGTTGTGCGTGCCCGGGCTGCCCTTCTTGCGGAGCCGCAGCTGCCCCAGCGGCAGGTCGATGTCGTCGCAGATCACCAGCAGGTGATCCAGGGGCGCCTTGTACCAGTTCAACAGGGGCGATACGCATTCGCCGGAGAGGTTCATCAGGGTCTGCGGCTGGCAGAGCACCAGACGGGCCGTTTCGCCGCGGATCTCCGCATTGGTCTCCAGCACAAGCCCCCGGCAGCGGCTCTTGCTGATGGGCAGGTGATATGCGTCCGCCAGCAGCTGCACCGCGTCAAAGCCCGCGTTGTGCCTTGTGTGCGCATACTGCGCGCCGGTATTGCCAAGACCGACAATCAGCCAGGTTTCCTTTTCCATATGTCTGCACCTGATTTCGTGAAAAATGCCGGAGCCGTGTGCGAAGCAGCTCCGGTGATCGGTCATTCCTTTTCGGTCAGCCAGTCGGCGGGCGTGACCAGCGCGGTCTCGCCTTCCTCCGTCTGCTGAATGCGCAGCGTCATCAGCGACTTCTCCCCCTGGATGCGCTTGCGCGGAGGATCGGCGGTCTCCATGACGAAGGCGCTGCCGATCACCTGCGCGTTGAATTCCCGCATCAGCTCCATCATGCCGAAGGCGGTGCCGCCTCCCTTGAGGAAGTCGTCCACGATCAGCGTGCGCTGGCCTTCCCGCACGGCGCGGCGCGCCAGCGACATGGTCTGGATGCTGCCGGAGGAGCCGGAGACGTAGTTGATGTTCACCGCCGGCCCCTCGTAGACCTTGGAGGTGTGCCGGGCGATCACCAGCGGCACGCCCAGGGCCCGCGCAGTCATCAGCGCGACGGGGATGCCCTTCGTCTCCATGGTCAGCACAGAATCCGGCCGGTCATCGAAGTACTCGGTCGCGATGATTTCGCCCATCTTCTGCGTGATTTCGGGGCTGGACAGGATGTCGCTGTAGTAGAGGAAGCCGCCGGGCAGGAGCCGGCTGGAGCCGCTGAGCTGCCCGCACAGGCCGCTGATGTACTCCTGCGCGTCCTCCCGCTTCACCACCGGACGGTAATAGACGCCGCCGGCAGCGCCGCTGAGCGTTTCCAGGCAGCCCAGGCCGAAGTTCTCCGCCACGCCGCGCAGAATGTCGACATCCTCGCTCATGCTGGACTTCGCGGTTCCGAACATCTCGCAGAACCAGGACAGGGTGTAGATCTGATTCGGGGCGTCAGAGAGAATCTTCATCATCGCGCTGAGCCGTTCATTGCGCCGGATCTTGTCCATCACGCGGCCTCCTTCAGGTTGATCGGCAGCATTATAACACAGATTTGCGAATTATGATAGGGATTTTCAAAAAAATGTTCGGAAATTCGCAAATCCCAGTGCCATCCGGCAATGCCCACCCTCATCCCTGGCGCCGCTCACGGTCAGGCACTGCCTCAAGAGATTCTCCCCGGCCTAACGATCAGGAACCCAGACAGAAAGAGGAAGGGGCGGCCTGGCCGTTCCCCTCCCTCGATGCTCCTTATGGATTGGTTTCCGTCTGCTTTCACTGCTTCCACGAAGGCAGACAGGCTGTGCCGCGCTTTACAGCGTGTATGCGTCCGTCCACCACGCCTGCTGGTAGATATCCGTCAGGCGGTAGGTCAGCAGCAGCTTGCTGTTCGTGATGACAACCTCAGTGATTGCCAGTCCGTCCGCCGCGGTGAAGCTGTCGCCAAAGCGGAAGCTGTCCACATAGGTGCCATCGTAGCTGTAATAGTCGCAGACCGGCTGAATCTGCGTCCTGGGGCCGATGAATTCGGTGACGTCGCCGGTGATTGCCATCTCGCCTTCCTCATCCGCGCCGTAGGCGGTTGTGCCGAAAGCCTTGCCGACCGTCTCGCCTTCCTCGTTCAGCACGCGGGCGCCGATCACGGTGAAGCCATCCTCTTCGGTGTATAGCGTGAGCAGATCCGCACGGGCGCCGTTGAGCAGTACGGGGATATAGCCCCAGGTGCTGCCGCCCGCGCTCTCCTCGCGGTAATAGGCAACCAGGTGACCGTTGAGCGCGATCCAGGCCCGGGAGGTGTCTGCCACCAGACCGCCCTGGCCGTCCTCGTCAAACACGTTGTCCAGGCCGAGATCCATGTAGCCCTCGCCGTCGTCCACGAACAGGTTGAGATCCACATCATGGATCAGCGCCCACTGTTCGGCGGTCAGGCTGAGCACCTTCTCGCCGTTTGCATTGTCCTCAAAGCGCAGCTTCGCACCGTCCAGCGCGTTGCCGGAGATGTACGCGGCCAGCGCATCGTCGCTCATGACGCGGCCAGAGAGGAAGTCCAGGGAGCCCATGCCGCCCATGGAGCTGGTGTCGCCGCCCAGGAACATGCCCAGCAGAGACGAGATCATGTCGCCGGAGGAGGAGCTGTAGCTGTTGCCGCTCAGCGAGGAATACGGGCTGGAGGTGCCGCCCATCGCGGCCTGTCCGCTGACCTCCACGGAGGCGAAGGCGCGGATGCACTCGCTGTAGCTGGCGTCCATGCCGATGGCGTTGTTGCTGTTGACCGCCTTGTCCACGTTGCCGGCCTTCCGGTAGGGGAAGTAGATGGACAGGCCGTGGGCGCCGGTCAGGGAGCCGCTGCGGTTGTACTTCACGGCCCCGTCAATGGCGGAGACCAGACCCTGCGCCGCGTCGCCGCCCACACGCTGGGCCAGGTCGCTCAGGTCCACCTGATCAATGCGGGTGGAGGCGGCAAACTCCCTCGCTCCGTAGCGGGCATCGGACACCTGCTTGTAGTTGCCGTCCTTCACCAGGCCGGTGACGGTCTTGGAGAAGGCGTTCAGCTGGGTCGGCACCGTCTTGGAGAACTCCGCCAGGTCCACCACGGACAGGGTGGTCATCTGGCCGCGCGCACCGGTCTGGCAGGCCGAGACGAAGCTGTCGCAGATCTCCTTGCCCAGGTCGATGGTTGCGATGGAGGTGTTGTTCCCCAGCGTGGTCATCCAGTCGGTGTAATACCAGCCGATGCCCGGCTCCGTTTCCTCGGACGCGATGAGGTAATCGGCGTAATCCGCGCAGGTCAGCGCCGTCTCCACCGTGGCCATCAGGCAGGCGTCGAAGCCGATGAAGTCGAACTTCACGCCGCCGTTTTTGAGGGCCTTCTGGATGTTCGGCAGGGTCATGGAGCCGGCGCGGGTGTTCTTCTCGTCATGGCCGTAGCCGGAGACGGAGCCGCCGCCGTGATCCCACAGGATCAGCGCATACCGGCTGGCGGGATAGTTCTTTTTGCAGTACGCGATAAAGCCGGAGAGCGTATCCGGATTGGTCATGGCCGCGGTGCCCTCGTTGGCGGAGAGCTGCTCCAGGCGGCCGTTGCGAACGCGCCAGATCTGGTTGACCTGGCTGGAGATGTTCCTGATGTGCCAGCTGGAGGCGCCGCCGGTGTAGACGATGACCTGCACATTGTCGCCATACTTCGCCTTGGCGATCTCCTGCAGGTCACGGCTGGCCATGGCGCTGCGGCTCTCCAGGTCGGAGCCGCACATGTACAGCATCAGCGTGACGGTGTCCTGCCCGTTCCCGAGGAGCTTCGTGTATTTGGCACGCGCCCCGCTGACCACGCTGCGGTCCAGCTGCATGGAATCCGATGTGTTGCCAAAGCTGCTGCTGGCCGTGCTGAGGCCGGAGGTCATGGGCATGCTGGAAGCGCCGCCGATCAGGTCAAAAATGCTGAAGCCGCCGTCGCTGCCGCCCAGAATGCTGCCGGAGCCGGCGCCCCCCATGCCGGTCAGGAGGTCTCCCAGCCCGCCGCCGAAGGAGGAAGAGGGGGCCTGCGTCACCGTCGAGGTGTAGGGCGCCGCTGTATAGGAGGGCGGATAGCTGCCGCCGTTGTCCGAGCCGCCGCCGCCAAACAGGCCGCTGAGTCCGCCGCCGCCCAGCAGCAGCACCGCCGCCGCAATGATGATCGGCAGCAGCTTGCCCAGCCCGCC
>CAMNHF010000081.1 GCA_946538975.1 uncultured Clostridia bacterium
GCCGGCGATGGACACGCCGGAGCCGTAGGAGCCCAGCACCACGGAAACGCCCGCGCTGACCAGGCTCTGCGCCGCGGAGGGCGCCTTGTCCGTGGAGGAGCCGTTGTCCGCGAAGACCAGCTCCACCTTGTACTCGGTGTCGCCGATCACGACGGTCGGGGTCTCCACATTGGCGAACTGCACGCCCAGGGATTCCTGCTTGCCGCCGGCGCCGCTGTCGCCGGAAGCCGGCTCATAGACGCCGATCTTGACCACAGGCAGCTCCTCCGCCATCGCGAACGCGGGCAGCGCGAGCGCCAGCACCATCAGCAGGGCCAGAAACTTTTTCATGTCGAATCCAACTCCTTTCGTGGGATGGGTTCAGTATACAGCCATACCGGAATAATTGCAAGATTCCGTTTCCAAAAATGCAAAAGATGTACAAAGGCCGCCCGCGCTGCAGGATGCGCACGCACCAAAAAAGCCCCTCTCCCCCCGGAGAACGGGCTTTTAGGAAAGATGGGGGTCTGGGGGAAGAAAAGCCCTTTTCGGCCTCGAAAAGGGTTTCCTTCCCCCAGAATCAGCCGCCGCATCCCCTTCAGTATCCCCTTTCCAGATCGGCCACCCGCTGCAGCGGCCGGCCCGCGCAGTAATTCTCCAGGTTCTCCAGGAAGAGCTCCAGAATGCGCTCCTGCGTCCAGGGCAGCGTCATATTGCCCGCCACATGCGGCGTAATCAGCAGGTTCGGGCAGTCCCACAGGGGGCTGTCCGCCGGGATCGGCTCCTCCTCGAACACGTCCAGGGCGGCCAGCAGGCGGCCAGCGCGCAGCTCCTCCTCCAGGGCGGCCTGCTCGATCACCACGCCGCGGCCCACGTTCACAATCATCGCGCCGTCCGGCAGCAGGGAGAGCCGGCGGCGGTCCAGCAGCTGCCGCGTCTGCGCCGTCCCAGGCAGGGAGATCACCAGGAGGTCGGTCTCCGGCAGCACGGCGTCCAGCCCGTCCACCGCCGCGGTCCGGTCGAAGTCCTCCCCCGCCGCGTGGCCCGTGCGGTTCACGCCGATGATGCACGCCGGGGCAAAGCCGCGCAGCCGCCGCGCCGTCTCCCGGCCGATGTCCCCGGTGCCCAGCAGCGCCGCCCGGCAGCCGTGGATCGAGCGGATCGGCAGATCCCGCCGCCAGACGCGCGCTGCCACAATCCGATTGTAGTCCTGCTGCCGCCGGAGCATCTCCAGCGTGACCATCACGATGTGCTCCGCGATCGTCACCCCGTAGGCCCCGGAGGAACTGGTCAGCACGGCGTCCTTCGACAGAAAAAGCCCCGGCCGGCAGAAGTGATCCACGCCCGCCGAGGGGGTGCACTGCCAGCGGAGCCGCGGCGCGCGGGCGGCCGGATACACGGACTGGGAGAACACGATCTCCGCGTCCGCCAGTTCCGCCGCCGCGTCCTCATCGCGCGCAAAGAAGAGCGCCTCCAGCCCATGCCGGGCTGCCGCCTCCGCGATGCGCCGGCGGTGATCCTCCTGAAGTCCCGGGATGACCGTAATCAGCTTTCGGCTCATGGGGCGCCTCCGTTCTCTGTGTTCAGCCCGAGCGGCCCCACGCGGCCATCCAGCACGTCCTGCAGGGTGATGCCGCCGAGATAGGTCCGCACGGTCTGATCCAGCCCCTGCCACAGGGGCAGCGTAAGGCAGCCAGCCTGCCGCTCGCAGCCGCCGGCGGCGCTGTCGTCCAGGCAGCTGACCGGGGCCAGGGAGCCCTCCATCAGCTCCAGGATGCGCAGCACCGTGTACTCCGAGGGCGCCGCGGCCAGCCGATAGCCGCCCTGATGGCCGCGCAGCGCCGTCAGCACGCCGCCCTGCGTCAGCTGCTGGGCGATCTGCTCCAGATACTTGCGGGAAATCTGCTGCCGCTCGGCGATCTCGCCCAGGGACACGCAGGCCCCCTGCTCCTTCGCGATGTCCAGCAGCATCCGCAGCGCATAGCGGCCGCGGGTTGAGACGTGCATGTTATCCCTCCCCCGTTGCGGGCGCGGCGGGGCCCTTTTGCCTTGCCTTCAGCATCAGCCGCGCGCAGGGCTTCTCCACGAAATAAGTCAGCGCAATGGCGATGGCCAGCGCGATCCCCACGCACAGCGCGGTGTACTGCCCCTGCCAGACCGGGTCGCCGGCCATGTTGGGGTTCTCGAATTCCGAATAGGGAATGTTCCAGTGCTTCAGCTGCACCGAGACCACCTGATGCACCAGATAGTAGTTCATCGAGATGCCGGCCAGGAAGCCCATCGCCCGGTTGCCGAAGAGCCAGCGCACCGGCCGCGCCGTGAAGGGCAGCGAGAGCATCGCCGCGCCCAGCAGCAGCGCCCAGACCGGGCGGCGGATCATCTGCCCGCCCTGGATGGCGGGGTAGCCGTTCTCGCGGGCCTGGGCCTGCAGCACCAGCACGCAGCCCCACAGCGCCAGCAGGAATACCGCCGTGGCCGCCAGCTGCTGCCACAGCGGCTGACCATTCTCCCGGCGGCGCTCGTCCAGGCGCACGTAGGCCACGGCCAGCGCCATGCCCAGCGCGTACACGTCCAGGAAGGAGGGCAGCTGGTTGACCACCATGCTGTACTCGCCGAAATACCACAGGCACCAGCCGCGCCAGTAGCCGGCCGCGGCGAGCATCCCCAGCAGCACCGCCGCGGGCCGCTTCACACTAAGCCGCGCCAGCAGCGGGAACATCAGGTAGAACTGCATCTCCACCGCCAGCGTCCAGCTGCCGCCGAAGATCGGCGAGGACAGGTAGGTCCGGCGGAACCAGTTGAAAACGAAGGTGAAGTGCGCCGCCAGATCCTCCGCCATGAAGCCCGCCGAGGCATACAGCCCCTGCGGCACGATGACGAAGGCCAGCTCCAGCAGGATGAACACATAGAAGCTGGGCAGGATGCGGGCGGCGCGGCGGCGGTAGAAATCCCGCGTGTCCGGCAGGGCCGTGCCCGCGCGCAGGCACCGCGCCCAGGGCAGGTACAGCAGGAAGCCGCTGAGCAGAATCGTGCCGTCCACCGTCATGTAGCCCGCCCGGACCAGGAAGTCCAGCGACAGGGAGCCGATGCGCGGCGTCAGCCAGCTCTGCTGCCAGGTATGAAACCAGCACACGACGAAAATCAGCAGAACCCGCCAGCCGTCGAGCTCCGGTATCCGCTGATCACGCGCGCGCTGCATGGCCTGCTCCTTTCCGCACCCTCATTCGATAACGCTCACATTCTCCGCGCCGAAGATCTTGCGCATCTCCTCGATGCCGCTGTCATCCAGGGCCGGGGCGTCCGGCGGCACCGCCTCGAAGCGGCTGGGCGTGCCGGAGATTTCGGTCAGGATGCGCCCGATCGTCTCCCCGCGCCGGTTGCCGTTGAACATCATCAGCAGCGTGGTGCCCGCTTTGGGATGCCAGTGGTACACGCCGGCCTTGCAGCCCATGTACACGCCCTCGCCCAGAAGGCTGAGGGCCTGGGCGTCCTCCCGCTTGAGCACCTCCAGCGTCTTCTTCCACACCTCGTCCGAGGAGAGGCCGGCGCCGGTCTGCTCTGTGCGGGGCTTCACGGAGCGCGGCTTCGCGGGCTTCTCTGCCTGCGCAGCCGACGCGGGGGCCGCGGGCGCCGCGGGGCGCTCGGTCATTTCGGCCCGCAGCCGGGTCAGCTCCGCCTCCATCGCGTCCACGCGGGACTGCAATTCGCTGTCCGCCTCAGCCTGCGCGGGGGCGGGCTGCGGGCTTCCCTTCTCCAGGGCGGCGATCCGGTCCGCCAGAGCGGCGGTGTCGGTCTCGCCGGTGCGCAGGCAGGCCTTCAGCGCGGCGCTCTCCAGGGCGATGCGGGGCGAGGCGTACTCCTTCGCCTTCTCCGCCTGCAGGAAGAGATCCTGAATGCTCAGCAGCCGCGTCTCGGAGGCGTTCCCGGCCTGCTCGGCAAACTGCCGCGCGTCCTCCTCCGGCACGTCCAGCAGGGCGGACGCCTGCTGCGGGCAGGCCTTCGCGATCAGCAGGGCGCGCAGGTGGCGCACGATCTCCCGGGCAAAGTGATCCGGCTCGCGGCCGGCGCGAACCATCTCGTCGATCATGGCCAGCAGGCCGCCGGGATTGCCCGCGATCAGCGCGTCCGTGAAGCGGAACACGAAGCCGCGGTCCGACGCGCCCAGCAGCCCCCGCGCCAGCTCGGCGCTGATGTGCAGGCGGGCGTTCTCCTGCCCGGTGGTCACGGCGCTCAGGCACATGTCCAGCAGGGAAATCGCGTCGCGCATGCCGCCCTCGGCGGAGTGGGCGATGATGGACAGGGCGGTGTCGTCGGCGGTGCAGCCGGGCACCCCGTCCACGATCTCCTTCAGGCGGCGCGCAATGACGCCCGACGGGATGCGGCCGAAATCGTACCGCTGGCAGCGGCTGGCGATCGTCGTGGGCAGATCCTCCGGATTGGTCGTGGCGAGGATGAACACCAGGTGCTCCGGCGGCTCCTCCAGCGTCTTGAGCAGGGCGTTGAAGGCCTGCGTGGTCAGCATGTGCACCTCGTCCACGATGTAGACCTTGTAGCGGCAGAGGATGGGCGGGAAGGCCGCCTGCTCAATCACTTCGCGGGCGTCCTCAATGCGGCGGTTGGAGGCCGCGTCCATCTCCACCAGATCCATCGCGTCCCTTCCCGGGGCCAGGGCCTCGCAGGAGGGGCACCGGCCGCAGGGGTTGCCGCCGATCGGGTGCTCGCAGTTGATCGCGCGGGCAAAGATGCGCGCGGCGGAGGTCTTGCCCGTGCCGCGGCTGCCGCAGAACAGGTAGGCGTGGCCGATGTGGCCGCTGATCACCTGGTTGCACAGGGCCGTCTTGATGAAGTCCTGCGCCACCATGCTGATGCGCTCCGGCTGGCCCTCCACCTCTGTGAAGGCGTCCGGCCGCCATGTGCGGTACAGCGCCTGATAAGCCATGCCCTCACCTCCCCTTGCGCGGGAAATCCCGTTACTCCTTGATCCGGCTCACCTTCTGGCCCTGCCGGGAATCCTCCACCTGGTAGCCCCGGGCGCGCAGGGCGTCGCGCAGTTCGTCCGAGCGGGCCCAGTCCTTCGCCTTGCGGGCGGCGGCGCGCTCCTCCGCCATCTGGCGGATCTCCTCGGGCAGCGGCTCCTCCTCCGGATCGGCCAGTTTGTCCTTCTGCACGAAGCCCAGCACGCCGGTCAAGGCGCTGAAGCTGTCCAGCACGGCCTGCACGGCGGCCCGGCTGCTCGTTTCGTTCAGGTTGGCGTTCGCGTCGCGCACCAGCTCGAAGATCGCGCTGATGGCGGCGGCGGTGTTCAGGTCGTCGTCCATGCTCTCGTCGAAGTGCCGCTCGTAGCCCTTCACGCGCTCCAGCAGGGCCTGCTCCTCCGCCGTCAGCGCGGTGTCCGGCGCCTTCTCCAGCAGGGCGCGCATCCGGTCGCGGGCGGTGTACATCCGCTGCAGGGACACGCGGGCCGCCTCGATCTGCTCGCGGGAGAAGTTGATCGGACTGCGGTAGTGGGCGGAGAGCATGAACATCCGCACCGCCTCGAGGTCGTAGAGCTTCGCGATGTCGCGCACGGTGAAGAAGTTGCCCAGCGACTTGCTCATCTTCTGGTTGTCCACATTGATGAAGCCGTTGTGCATCCAGTAGTGCACATAGGGATGGCCGGTCGCGCCTTCGGTCTGGGCGATCTCGTTCTCATGATGCGGGAAGAGCAGATCCTTGCCGCCGCAGTGGATGTCGAAGGTGTCGCCCAGATAGGTGGTGGACATGGCGGAGCACTCGATGTGCCAGCCGGGGCGGCCGGGGCCCCAGGGGCTGTCCCAGGCGGGCTCGCCGGGCTTCTGCGCCTTCCACAGCACGAAGTCGGCGGGATCCTCCTTGTCGGTCTCCACGTCCAGCCGCTCGGAGGCGCCTGCCTCGCGCTCCTCCATGCGCTGGCCCGACAGCTTGCCGTAGCCGGGGAAGGCGCTCACGCGGTAGTACACGTCGCCGGTCTTGCCCACGTAGGCGTGGCCGTTGTCCACCAGGCGCTGCACCAGCGCGATGATCTGCGGGATGTGCTCGGTGGCCTTGGGATGCACGGTCGCGGGGCGGATGCCCAGGGCGGCGGCGTCCTCCCAGTAGGCGGCGATGTAGCGGTCCGCCAGCTCCTTCACCGTGATGCCCTCCTCATTGGCGCGGCGGATCATCTTGTCGTCGATGTCGGTGAAGTTCTGCACGAAGGTGACCTCATAGCCCTCGCGCTCCAGCTGGCGGCGCAGCACATCAAAGGTGATGAAGGGGCGGGCGTTGCCGATGTGGAAATAGTTGTAGACCGTGGGGCCGCAGGCATAGATGCCGACCTTGCCCTCATGGATGGGGCGGAAGGTTTCCTTGCGGCGGGTAAGGCTGTTATAAATGACCATGGCTGAACCTCCTGTGCGGGCTGATTTCGGGTCAGGGGCATTATAGCAGATTCACGGAGCGATTGCAAACAAAACCGCGCGGCGGCTCCGGGCGGCTGGAATTGCCGGCTTCTGGGGGAAGGAAAGCCCTTTTCGAGGCCGAAAAGGGCTTTCCTTCCCCCAGACCCCCATTCTTCCTAAAAGCCCATTCTCCGGGGGCCTTTCACAATGCATGCGCGCCGGACGCGGCCGGCCGGGCGGAAGGCCGCAGAATCCGGTTGCGCGGAGAGCGGATTGCCTGTATAATGGAGGAAACCACAGGAGGTGATGACATGGCTGTCAAACAGCAGAAGGGGCCGTGCTGGCTGTGCGGACAGGAACTAAGCCGGAGCGGCGTGGGGCGGCATCTGCTCGCGAAGCATCCCGGCGGAGAGGGCGATCAGCCCTGCATGCTGCTGAAGATTCAGGACGAGAGCGGCGCTTACTGGCTCTACGCGGACATTCCGCTGAAATCGACGCTGAAGACGCTGGACACGTTTCTCCGGGACGTGTGGTGTGAGTGCTGCGGCCACATGAGCGCCTTCATGGCGCCGCGTTCCTGGGGCGACGACTATTCCATGAGCCGGAAAATCGGCGCCTTTGAACCGGGGGAAAGTCTCCGGTACGAGTATGATTTCGGCTCGACCACCACGCTGTACGTCACCTTTGTGCAGAAAACCGCCCGGCCGCAGCAGAAAGCCGCTGTCCGGTTGCTGGCCCGCAACAACCCGTACGCCTTCGTCTGCTGCGAATGCGGAAAGCCGGCGGAGTGGGTGAACGCCGAAGGATGGGATCGCCCGTTCTATTGCGACGGCTGCGCCCGGGATATGCTGGCGATTATGCTGCCCGTGGTCAACTCGCCGCGGATGGGCGTGTGCGGGTACACAGGCGAATTTGACCGGTACCAATATGTGCCCGGCGGCACAAAATAAAACAGCTGCTGCCGGGTTGCTGCTCAGCCCGCAGGGCAATATGCGTATGAGCGTATTCGGAGGCATGCACACTGTGCATGAATCCCCCTCCCCAAAGAACGGCCTTTTCGGAAAGATGGGGGTCTGGGGGAAGGAAAGCCCTTTTCCTCCGGGAAAAGGGCTTCCTTCCCCCAGGCACTGAGCAGTAACGCTGCCGGAGGAGGTGCGGCATGAGTTATCTGGAGAAGTATTACAACGCCTACGACGAGGAGGGCCGCCTGCTCTCCCGCCACGGGCAGGTCGAATACCGCACCACGATGAAGTACATCCGCGACGGCCTCGCCGGGATGGAGCAGCCGCAGATTCTGGAGATCGGCGCGGGCACCGGCCGCTACAGCGTGACCCTGGCCCGGGAGGGCTTTGCGGTGACGGCGGTGGAGCTGATCGCGCACAATCTGGAGCTGCTGCGGGCGAAGCTGAATGGCACGGAGCCGCTCACCGCCCTGCAGGGCAACGCGCTGGATCTGTCCATGCTGCCGGATGACGCCTTTGACATGACCCTGCTGCTGGGGCCCATGTACCACCTGTACCGCGCGGAGGACCAGCGGCAGGCGCTGCGCGAGGCGGTGCGCGTGACAAAGCCCGGCGGCCTGATCCTGGTGGCCTACTGCATGAACGAACCCACGGTGCTGCAGTACGTCTTCGCGCAGAACCACCTCCGGGAGGTGCAGGCGAACAGGATGCTCACGGCGGATTGGCACTGCCTGAGCGAGGAGAAGGATCTGTTCCAGCTGATCCGGACGGAGGAGATCGCCGCCCTGGACGCCCTGTTCGACGTGGAGCGCGTGAAGCTGGTGGCCGCCGACGGCGCGACGAATTACTTCCGCCCGATGGTGGACGCCATGGACGACGAGACCTTCGCGCAGTGGATGGCCTATCACTTCGCCATCTGCGAGCGGCAGGACCTGATCGGCGCATCCCACCACACCCTGGACATCCTGCGAAAGAGGGGCGAAAGATGATCCGCATGGAAGCCATCGGCGCCGCCGGGCTTGCGCCTATTCTCGGCCTGCGCGTCGGCGGGGATCAGCGGGACTTTGTGGCCCCCAACGACCAGAGCCTGATCGAGGCCTGGCTCGCCCTCGCCCACCACGGGCAGGCCTTTCCCTTCGGCCTATGGGACGGGGACACACCGGTGGGCTTCTGCATGATCGGCTTCGGCACGGACGACGAGTGGACCGACGCGCCCGCCATTGCACAGGGCAGCTACAATATCTGGCGGCTGATGATCGACGCGCGCTATCAGGGCCGGGGCTATGGCAGGGCGGCGATGGAGCGCATCCTCGCCTGGATCCGCACCTGGCCCTGCGGCCCGGCGGAGCGCTGCTGGCTCTCCTACGAGCCGGAGAACACCGCTGCAAAGGCGCTGTACGCCTCCTTCGGCTTCCGGGAGACCGGCGAATGGGACGGGGACGAGGTGATCGCCGCGCTGGAGCTGACGCCGCCGGATCAGCAGATCCGCCCTGTCACGGAGGCGGACCGTGCCTTCTGGCTGACGCTGGACCGCCATCTGGACGCGGAGGCGTTCTCGCGCAAGGTGCGGGAGCGCACGGGCTATGTGCTGAATGCGGACGGCGCGCCCGCCGGGCTGCTGCGCTGGTCGCTGTTCTGGGACAGCATCCCCTTCTGCAATCTGCTGGCAATTCGCGAGGACAGGCGCGGGCAGGGCCATGGGCGCGCCCTGGTCCGCTGCTGGGAGCAGGCCATGCGCACCGCCGGCTTCGGCCTGGTGATGACCTCCACCCAGGCGGACGAAGCGGCGCAGGGCTTCTGGCGCCGTCTGGGCTATCGCGACTGCGGGTCCTTCATTCTTCCCTTCCCGGGATGGGAGCAGCCCGCAGAGCTGATGCTGGCAAAACCATTGGAGGCAGAAACATGAACCGGATCATCAGAACCATGGAACCCAAATATCTCCTCCCCTCCCTCGACATGGTGGAGCGGGTGTTCGCCGAATGGGACAGCCCGGAGGAGGGCAGGACCGTCCGCCGGCTGGTGGAGGAGATCCGCGCGAAGAAGTACTATCTGCCGGAGCTGGAGCTGCTGATGACGGATGACGCGGACAGCGTGATCGGCTACGCGATGTTCTCCCGCTTCCACATCGAGGGCCGCTATGAGGACGAGCTGCTGATCCTGACGCCGGTGGCCGTGCGCACCGATGTGCAGCGGCAGCACATCTCCCGCGACCTGATCGAGGAAGGCTTCCGGCGGGCCCGGGCGCTGGGCTATCAGGCCGTGCTGGTGGAGGGCAACCCGCGGAACTACAATCCGCGCGGCTTTGAGACCAGCGCCGATCACGGCATCGTGGCCGGGCCGTCTATTCATCTGCCCCACATCAGCTGCCTGATGGTGAAGGAGCTGGTGCCCGGCGCGCTCGACCATATGCACGGCCAGGTGGATTATTCGTTCTACGAGACCCTGCGCGGGGAATGAGGCGCGGACAGGCTGATCCCCCGGGACGGGCGCAGGAACAGCCTGTTTCATGGCCCCCCTCGCCCGGGCATTGCGAACCCCTGTACACACGGCGGAATCCGGCCTTTGCGCACCGGAGCCGCCTTTTTTGCGGCCTTTTGCCCAAATTGAAACAGGGGCGGGCGTACCCGTCCCTGCTTGTTTTGGTCTGTTCCCGTCCCGCAGCCTTACCTGGCCGACGCGTGCACCGCCTCGGAGAACTGGCTGTAGGCCCGGCTGCCGTCCGGCTGATCCACATAGGCGCGGATCCGGTAGTAGTAGGACACCCCGGCGGCCAGGCCCGCATGGACGCAGCCGGGCTCCGTCACGTTCTTCAGCCAGACGAAGTTGCCGCCGGTGCCCGCCTGGGTGTAGAACACCTGATAGCCCGTGCAGCCCTCGGAGGGCGTCCAGCTGATGCTGATCTCGCCCTTGCGGCCCGTGATCTCCGTGACGGTCACCGGGGCCAGGTTGACCACAGACACCGCCTCGGACATGGGGCCGTACTCGCGGCCGCCGCCCGGCAGCTCGTTGAAGGCGCGCACCTTGTAGTAGTAGGTCTGCCCGGGGGAAAGGGCATAGTTGATCGTTTCGCTGTTCAGCGCGTTCTTCAGCCAGGTGAATTCGCCGTCCGCGCTGCTGCCGCTGAAGACCTGATAGCCCGTGTTGTCCGCCTGCGGATCCCACTGGATGCGGATCGCGTTGGTGTACACCGGCTGCGCCGTCAGGCCGGTGATGGCCTGCGGCTCCGCGCCGATGCCCTCCTCCCGCCAGCGGGCCTGCAGGCTCAGCGGGGCGTTCCCCTCGTAGACGCTGCCGGGCTGATAGCGCGCGCCGTCGCTCTGCCAGCCGGCGAACACATAGCCCTCGCGGACCGGCTGCGCGCCGCTGAGCGTCAGCGCCACGCCGTAGGTCTTCTGCTGCGGGGCCGGGGCACCGCTGCCGCCGGCGGCGTCATAGGTCACCGGGTAGGTCGAGGTCTGCCACAGGGCATGCCAGTTCTCCCCCGCCGGGAGCTTCTCGTTCGGGGCCAGGAAGCCGCCGATGCCGTCGGTGTCGTTCACCCAGCCGGCGCGCTCCATGCCCTCCGGCGCGGTCAGCACGCTGCCCAGCAGCACATCCACCGCTGCCGATACCGTGTCAATCGGGCAGTTGGCGAAGCACTGGCCGCCCACATCGGTCTCGCTGCCCGCCAGGGTCACCTCGCGCAGGCCGGTGCAGCCCAGGAAGGCCGCCGCGCCGATGCGTTCGGTTTCCGCGGGGATGGCCACGCTGCGCAGCGAGGCGCAGCCCAGGAAGGCGTTCTCGCCGATCTCCGTGATGCCCGCGAAGGAGAAGCCCTGCAGCGAGACGCAGCCGGCGAAGGTGTTGTCCGCGATGAGCTTCACCTGCGCGGGCCAGCGCACCGTCTCCAGGGCGGCGCAGCCCAGGAAGGCGCCGCTGCCGATGTGCGTCACGCTGTCCGGAATCACGATCTCCTTCAGCGCGGCGCAGCCCGCGAAGGCATTGTCGCCGATGCCGGTGACGCCCTCGCTGATGACCGCGCGCACCGCGCCGGAGCCCGCGAAGACGCCGCCCAGGATGTCACCCTCGCCGGTGATCTCCATGAGGCCGTCCGCGTCCAGCTGATAGGTGACGCCGACGCCGCAGATCCCGGACTCCGTCACTTCCGCCGCCAGCGCCGCGGGCCAGGCAGCCAGCGCCAGCGCGGCCGCCAGGAACCATGCCATCCATCTCTTCATTTTTCTGTCCTCCGTCGCTTGGGGTCGGGTCTCTTTGGTTCTGTCCTGTTTTTATTCTACTACAGATTTCCGGATTCGCATAGCGTTTCCGGCAAAAAACCCGAAAATTTGCGGCCGCGGCCTTATTGGGCCCGCGCGCAGATCTCCCGCGCCACGTAGACGCCGCTGGCGCTGGCGTGGCTCAGCGAGTGAGTCACGCCGCTGCCGTCGCCGATCATGTACAGGCCCGGGCGGCAGGTCTCCAGGTGATGGTCCAGCTCGACCTCCATGTTGTAGAACTTCACCTCGACGCCGTAGAGCAGGGTGTCGTCATTGGCGGTGCCGGGCGCGATCTTGTCCAGCGCGTAGATCATCTCGATGATGCCGTCCAGGATGCGCTTGGGCAGCACCAGGCTCAGGTCGCCGGGGGTGGCGGCCAGCGTCGGGCGAACGGTGCTCTCCTCGATGCGGCTGGGCGTGGAGCGGCGGCCGCGCTCCAGATCGCCGAAGCGCTGCACAATCGCGCCGCCGCCCAGCATGTTCGACAGGCGGACGATGCTCTCGCCGTAGCCGTTGCTGTCGCGGAAGGGCTCGGAGAAGTGCTTCG
>CAMNHF010000082.1 GCA_946538975.1 uncultured Clostridia bacterium
AGGAGCTGCCGGAGATCAGCGGCGAGGTGGACTTCGAGGACGTGACCTTCGCCTATGAGGAGGGCGTCAACGTGCTGGAGCACATGAACCTGCACGTGAACGCCGGCGAGAGCATCGCCCTGGTCGGTCCCACCGGCGCGGGCAAGAGCACGGTGATCAACCTGCTCTGCCGCTTCTACAACCTGAATGGCGGCAGGATCCTGCTGCACGACCGCCAGGGCGGCACCCACGACATCAGCCGGGTGACGCTGCACTCCCTGCGCAGCCAGCTGGGCATCATGCTGCAGGACAGCTTCATCTTCTCCGGCACGCTGATGGACAACATCCGCTACGGCCGCCTGGACGCCACCGACAGCGAGGTGCGCGACGCCGCCCGCCGGGTGCGGGCCGATGAGCTGATCCGTCGGATGCCCATGGGCTACGACACGGAGATTCGCGAGCGCGGCAGCAACCTGAGCCAGGGCGAGCGGCAGCTGGTGGCCTTCGCGCGCACGCTGCTGAGCAATCCTGCCATCCTGATCCTGGACGAGGCCACCTCCTCCATCGACACCCAGACGGAGAAGCTCCTGCAGGAGGGCATCGCGGAGATGCTCAAGGGCCGCACCAGCATCATTGTGGCGCACCGGTTGTCCACGATCAAGAATTGTGATAAGATACTCTATATCAGCCAGAAGGGCATCGCCGAGATGGGCAGCCACGAGGAACTGATGCGCAAGCGCGGGCTGTATTATCAGCTCTACACCGCCCAGGTGCGCGAGGCAGCCGCGTGAGTTCCCGAGCCCCGGCGTGACAGCGGCCTATCAGGCAGGCGCGCGCCTGTCCGCACAAAACTGCATCAAAAGGGAGGAAAACACATGAAGTACCGCACCATGGGCAAACTGGGCATTCAGTCGTCCGCCTTCGGGCTGGGCTGCATGCGCTTCAACGGCGCCGCCTCCGGCGATTCCGTCATCGACGAGGAGAAGGCCATCTCCCTGATCCGCCGGGCCATCGACGGCGGCGTGACCTATCTGGACACGGCCTACGTCTATCTGGACAAGACGTCCGAGATCGTGCTGGGCAAGGCCCTGCAGGACGGCTACCGCGAGCGGGTGACCATCGCCACCAAGATGCCCGGCGGCGCGGTGCACGACCGGGCCAGCATGGAGGCCCTGCTGGACGAGGAGCTACGCAAACTGCAGACCGACCACATCGACTTCTACCTGATGCACGGCATCGACCGCAAGGGCTGGGAGCACTTCAAGGCCATCGGCGCGCCGGCGTTCTTCGACGACATGAAGAAGGCGGGCAAGATCCGCTACAAGTGCTTCTCCTTCCACGGCTCCTACGAAGACTTCGCCTATATCCTCGGCGATTGCGACTGGGATATGGTGCAGATCCAGTACAACTTCATGGACGTGAACAACCAGGCGGGCCGGAAGGGACTGGAGCTGGCGGGCCGCATGGACATTCCCGTGGTCATCATGGAGGGCCTGCTGGGCGGCCGGCTGTCCAAGGCGCCCTCCAATGTGCAGGCGCTCTACGACGCCTTCCCCGTGCAGCGCACGCCGGTGGAGTGGGCCTTCCGCTGGCTGTGCAATCATCCGGAGGTTTCCGTGGTGCTCTCCGGCTGCAACGAGGCGGAGCAGATCGACGACAACCTGCGCATCTTCGACACGGTGGAGGCGGGCATCATGAGCCCGGAGGAGCTGCAGCTGATGGACAATGTCCGCGCGGCCTATCTCAGCCGCACGAAGATCGGCTGCACCGGCTGCCGCTACTGCATGCCCTGCCCCAACGGCGTGAATATCCCCGGCATCTTCTCGGTGTGGAACAATGTGTCCCTCTATGACACGAATCCCAGGTGGGACTGGGATCTGCGGCAGATTCGGGAGAAGGGAAACGGCGCGGATCAGTGCGTCGGCTGCGGGGCCTGCGAGGCGGCCTGTCCGCAGCATCTGGGAATTATCGAGGGCCTGCAGCGGG
This sequence comes from uncultured Clostridia bacterium, assembly GCA_946538975.1. Taxonomy (GTDB): domain Bacteria; phylum Bacillota; class Clostridia; order Christensenellales; family Aristaeellaceae; genus RUG11272. The sequence continues at coordinate 1,966 of CAMNHF010000082.1, forward strand.
CCTGGACGGAGCTGACCGCGGAGTGAGCCGCGGGGAAGAAGAAAAGCATGGCGCAGACTGTCCTGATCACCGGCACGGGCTGGCCCTACGCGCTGGGCTTTAATCTGGTGCGCCGCTATCTGGAGCACGGCGACACGGTGTTCGCCACGATCCGCCGCCCGTCTGAGGCTTTGGAAGACCTGCGGAGGAGCTGCCCCCGCAGGTGAAGGCCATTGTGGAGGACTGCGGCTACACCAGCGTGTGGGACATCTTCGAGGATGAGCTGGGTGCGCTGTTCCATCTGCCCGCCTTCCCGATCATGCCGGTGGCGAACGTCATCTCCTCCCTGCGGGCCGGCTACAGCTTCTCCGAGGCGTCGTCCCTGGAGCAGGTGAAGAAGACTCGCGTGCCCGTGCTGTTCATCCACGGGGAGAAGGACAACTTTGTCCACACGGAGATGGTGTACCCGCTCTACGAGGCCTGCCCCGCGGAAAAGCAGCTGCTGGTGGTGGAGGGCGCGGGCCACGGCAGCTCCTACAGCAAGGATCCCGACCTGTATTTCGACACGGTGTTCGGCTTTGTGGACAGCTATGTGACGCAGGAGGAGCCGCGCGCCCGGGACGCGGACTGAACTGCCCCTCCGCCCGAAGAACGGACATAACAAACATGAATTGAGATGCGGAGAAGTGAGATGGAAAAGAAGCTCGGCTTTGGCTGCATGCGCCTGCCGCTGACCGATCCGGAGGATCCGAAGCGCATCGACCTGGCGCAGTTCTGCGAGATGGCCGATCTGTTCATGGCGCGCGGATTCCGGTATTTTGACACGGCCTATCCCTACCACGGGGAATGCTCCGAGGCTGCGGTGCGCCAGGCCCTGGTGGAGCGCTATCCCCGGGAAAGCTACCTCCTGGCGGACAAGATGCCGATCCTCCGGGTTCAGGCGGCGGAGGACTACGGGCGGTTCTTTGCGGAACAGCTGCGCCGCTGCGGGGTCACGTATTTCGACGTGTACCTGCTGCACAATCTGGGCCGCGACCGCTATCCCAATGCGCAGCGCTTCGACGCCTTCGGCTTTCTGCGGCAGCTGAAGGAGCGGGGCCTGGCGCGGAAGATCGGCTTCTCCTTCCACGACGACGCGGACACCCTGGACCGGATCCTCACGGATCATCCGGAGGTGGACGTGGTGCAGCTGCAGATCAACTACCTGGACTGGCGGGGCGCGGTGGCGCAGTCCGGCCGCTGCTATGAGACGGCGGTGCGGCACGGCAAGGAAGTGATCGTCATGGAGCCGGTGAAGGGCGGCCAGCTGGCCCGCCTGCCGGAGGCGGCCATGCGGCTGTTCACCGAGCACTACGGCGACGATGCCCCCTCTCCGGCCAGCCTGGCCATCCGCTATGCCGCGTCGCTGGAGCATGTCATGGTCGTGCTCAGCGGCATGAACAGCCTGGCGCAGGTGGCGGACAACACGGGCTTCATGGGCGATTTCATCCCGCTGTCCGAGGGCGAGCATGCCCTGGCGGAGCGGATCGAGCAGGAGCTGAAGCGCGCCATCCGCGTGCCCTGCACCAACTGCCGCTACTGCATGGAGGTCTGCCCGAAGCAGATCGCCGTCCCGGATTACTTCGGCCTGCTGAACCTGCACGCCGTGACCGGGAAAAAGTCGGTCATGTACTACCTGCGCTACGCGATGAACCACGGCAAGGCCTCCGAGTGCCTGAAATGCGGCCTGTGCGAGAAGAACTGCCCGCAGCATATCGCGATCCGCCCGCTGCTGGAGGAGTTCGCCGCCCTGTATGAGGCGTGACGCGGCGAGCCGGAGGCAGGGGAGGAGCGCATGAGTCATCTCACGTACATCTTTGTCCACGGGCTGGCCGGTTGGGGCAGCTATGACGAGCGCTACCGCCGGATGCCGTACTGGGGCATGCGGGGCGGCGACCTGATGGCCTTCCTGCGGGAGTAGGGCTTCGACTGCCATGCCGCCTCCGTCGCGCCCAGCGGCAGCGCCTGGGACCGGGCCTGCGAGCTGTACGCGCAGCTGGCGGGCCCCAGGGCGGCCTCCTGCGCCGGCACGACATCCGGCCCTTCTACCTCGATCTGCTGAGAATGATCTCGGAGCTGCCCCATGAAAGCGCACAGGCGGGCACGGCCCGCTGCGGCGATGTGAACCGTAAATAAAAAAAGACAGCAAAACAGCGCGTCGAAGCAGGCTTCCCGGCTTCGCCGCGCTTTTGCGATGCTGCGGCGTCAGGGCTCGCCGCGGCAGTATTCCAGCAGATCGCCCGGCTGGCAGTCCAGGGCCTCGCACAGGGCGGCCAGGGTTGTAACGCGCAGGGCCTTCGCCTTGCCGGTCTTCAGGATGGACATGTTGGCCAGGGTGATGCCCACGCGCTGGGAAAGCTCGGTCACGCTCATCTTGCGCCGGGCCAGCATCACGTCGATGTTGAAGATGATCTCGCCCTTTGTCTCCTTGTTCTCTTTATCCATTCGCAGCACCTCAAATCGTCAGGTCGCTCTGCTCCTGCAGATCCGCGGCCTTGCGCACCAGATGGGAGAGGCAGACCGCCGCCACGGTGACCGCCACCCCCGCGAAGCAGATCAGCAGGGACAGCAGCAGGATGCCCGGATGGCTCATGCTCAGCAGCGCGAACACCACATTTCCCAGGAAGAAGTAGCCCGTGTCGATAGCGGCCAGGCAGGCAATCCGCTGCAGCAGGCGGGCGTTCTCCATCGAGAAGGAGCGGTCCTGCCCGATGTTCGCCGCAATCCGCCAGCCCAGCACCAGCGCGATATAGCAGGGGATGGCCGTCAGCCACAGGAAGATGAGCCAGGGCCAGTGCCATCCGGCGAACTCCGGATAGCCGGCGTGCAGCGATTCCCCATAGGTGGGGAGGATGACAAAGTAGACGATGAGCCCGCAGAGGCCGATGCCGATCACGATGCCCTTCAGCCAGGCGGCCAGCTTTTGCTGATTCATGAAGATTCCCTCCTTTGCAGGGACATCTTACCATAGATCGTCTTCTTTGTCAACAAGAAATTATCGAAATACAATAATTATGTATTGCACGGCAGGAGAGAAGCGGCCGCTCAGCCCTGCCGCTGCGTCAGCTCATGCACCTCCAGCATGACCTCCCACATCACATTGGCTGCGAAGTGCAAGCGGGAGGAGGGCGCCGGCCGGCGCAGCACGGTGGTGAAGCCCGCGGCCCGGGCAGTGCGGACGGCCCGATCCATGTGATAATCGCTGCTGATGAGCACCACGGGCGCGGCGGGATCGATCAGCTGGGCGGTGTTCCTGAAATTGTCCCGGGTGGTTTCGGCCCGGTCCTCCGGCAGCATGCGTTCCTCCGCGATGCCGCGCGCCCGCAGGATGCGGCCCATGACGGCGGCCTCGGTAAGACCGGAGGCATCGGGATTTCCGCCGGTCAGGACGAGGAGGGCGTCCGGGTTTTCCCTGGCGAAGGCCTCCGCTGTGTCCAGCCGGGCCAGGAGATCGGGGACGGGGCGGCCGTGCTCCAGGGCCAGGCCCAGCACGAGGGCGTGGCGCGCGGGGCCATCTGTGCGCAGGACACAGCCGGCGGCGACCCTGCCCACGAAGAAGAGAAACACTGCCGCCGCCAGACCGCCCACCGCGCGCAGCGCCCAGCCGATGCCCCGGAGAGCGGAGGGCATCGCGCGCCAAAGATCGAAGCGCAGATCCAGCGCCAGCAGCAGGAAGCCGCCGCAGACGAGCAGCTCGCCGAGGAAGATCTGCCGGAAGCTCTCCTTCCGTGTCACGGCGCGGATCCGCCGCAGCATCACCACGGATAGATACACCGTGAACACCGCCGTCACGCCGATCAGAATGCTGCCCGCTGTCTCTCTTGCCGTCATGCTGCGTCTCTCCCGGATCAGTGTAGTGCAGAGGAATGCCCGTTTCATGCCAATTGGATTATATCAGCTTCGCTGCGGGCCTGCAATCCTTCGGGGCAGACAGGCCGCGGGGATGTGCGCACAAAAAAACCGCCCCGCGCGAACCTTGCGGATCACGGCGGGGCAGTCTGCGGCTCACTTGTCGAACCAGCGGCCCAGGTTGAACTTCCGGACGATCCAGATGACCAGGCAGGCGCCGACGACGGAGACGATGATCTCGCCGATGAAGCCGCTGGCCTTGAAGCCGATCAGGCGGAAGGCGAAAGTGCCGATCAGGCCGCCGACCAGGCCCAGAATCACATTGCCCAGCCAGCCGTTGGGCGTGCCGTCCTTCATGAGCTTGCTGCCGAGATAGCCGGCCAGCGTCCAAAGCGCAATGCGGATAATCCACTGCCAAATCATGGTGATGCCCCTCTCTTTCTGATCCACGGATGGAACCCGTGTTCGTCAGCGATTATACTACGGCCGCAAAGCCCTGTCAAACCGCGGCAGGTTGGAATCTGCTGAGATTTTGCTGAGAGAATTGCTGTGATTGTCCTGAGAGACAGGCCGGCTCACAGCCGCTGCTCCACGTCCGCCAGCTCCGGGACGCTGGTGATGCCGCCGTGCTTCTGGGTGGAGAGGCTGGCGGCGGTGCAGGCAAAGCGGACGATCCGGCTGAGCTCCGCCTCCGTGAGCGCGGAGGGAGCCTTTTCGCAGCGCAGGAACTGGCTCATGGCGCTGCCGCCGAAAATGTCGCCGGCGCCGGTGGTGTCGACCACGTGGATGCCCGTGGGGCTGCTGACTGTGACGGCGGCGCTGCGCGTGACCGCGTGGCAGCCCTTCGGGCCCAGCGTGGCGTAGACCAGGGAGACGCCGTATTCGCGCAGCAGCTTCTGTGCGCCTTCCTCCGGGGAGATGCCCCACAGCCACGCGATCTCCTCATCGCTGATCTTCACGATGTCGGCCTGCTGCAGGCTCCACATGATCGCTTCCTTCGCGTCCTCCTCGCGCTTCCACAGGGGCTTGCGCAGGTTGGGATCCACGCTGATGAGCAGGCCGTGCTGCTTCGCCAGCTCCACGGCCCGGCGGGTGGCGGAGGCCGCGGGCTCATCCGTCAGCGACAGGGTGCCGAAGTGGAACACCTTCGCGTCCGCAAACAGGCCCTCGTCGATCTCGTCGGGCCGCAGGCAGGTGTCGGCGCCCGGCTTGCGGGCAAAGCTGAAATCGCGGTTGCCGGAGGCGTCCAGGGAGACGAAGGCCAGCGTTGTGAACACCTGGGGATCGAGCAGGACGCCCTCGGTACCGATGCCCGCGGCCTGCAGCGTGCCGACCAGCAGACGGCCGAACGCGTCGTCGCCCACCTTGCCGATCATGGCGGTTTTCCGGCCATACTTGCTCAGCGCGGCGAGGAAGTTGCCCGGCGCGCCGCCCGGGTTCGCGGAGAGCACCGGATAGCCCGCCTCGTTCACGGCCTTCGGCGCAAAGTCGATCAGCAATTCGCCCAGCGCGATCACGTCATACATCAGTAACCCTTCCCTTCTGCCTGCTTCCTGCGGTCTTTTCATGAAACGGATGCGTCTTCCATACGGCCGTTTCGGGGGATCGCCGCCCGGCCTCCTGCCCAGCAGCCGCCCCGTCATGGATGGCTTGATGATAGCACGTTCAGCATGAATGGTCAAGACACGCCGGCAAAATCGGGAATCAGCCAGCTCCTGCCCCAAAACGGCCTTTTCGGAAGAATAGGGGTCTGGGGGAAGGAAATCCCTTTTCCGCCGGAAAAGGGTTGCCTTCCCCCGGATTCGCCGTGCCGCAGCGCCGCCGCCGCGGATTTCCGCTTGACATCCGGCGGCAAAGTGTTATAATGCAATCACTTCGTGAATGAAGGGAACCACGCCCCGGTTCCGGCAGCGCAAGAGAGCGCGGATCATCGGCTGCAAGTCCGCGCCGCCAGCCCCCGGAGGGCACCAGTCCCGGACAGGAAGCGCGTCATGCCCGATAGCGCATGGTCAAGTGGTGAAAACAAGCGGGGTGGAACCGCGGATGCAGAGCATTCGTCCCGGCAGTGTCCGGGTGCGGATGCTCTTTTCGCATCCATGCCGCAGGAGGAAGAGGAGGATTCCCATGAAGATTCTGATGAACGATGGCCATGTGGCCGAATGCCCCGCGGAGGAGGAGCTGCACGTGCTGCGGCATTCCGCCGCCCACATCATGGCCCAGGCGGTCAAGCGGCTCTACCCGGAGGCGCATTTTGCCTACGGCCCCGCCACCGAGAAGGGCTTCCACTACGACGTCGACCTCGGCGGCACGAAGCTCTCCGAGGAGGATCTGCCCGCCATCGAGCAGGAGATGCAGAAGATCGTGAAGGAGAACCTGCCCTTCCGCGTCTATCCGCTGCCCCGGGCGGAGGCCATCGCGCTGATGCAGGAGCGCGGCGAGAGCTACAAGGTGGAGCACATCGGCGACCTGCCCGAGGACGCGGTGATCACCTTCTACCAGCAGGGCGATTACATCGACATGTGCGTCGGCCCGCACCTGACCTACACCAAGGCGCTCAAGGCCTTCAAGCTGACGGGCCTGTCCGGCGCGTACTGGAAGAATGACCAGAACAACCGCATGCTCACCCGCATCAGCGGCGTGGCCTTCCGCACGCAGGACGAGCTGAAGGAATACGAGAAGATGATGGAGGAGGCCCGCGCCCGCGACCACCGCCGGATCGGCCGCGACATGCAGCTGTTCATGACCGACGACCTGGTCGGCCGCGGCCTGCCCATGTTCCTGCCCAAGGGCTACACGATCTGGCAGGAGCTGGAGAACTACATCAAGGATAAGGAGCGCATGCTGGGCTACCAGCACGTGATGACGCCCTGCGTCGGCACGGTCGCGCTGTACCAGACCAGCGGCCACTGGGCCCACTACAAGGAGAACATGTTCCCCGCCATGGAGGTGGAGGGCGAGAGCTTTGTGCTGCGGCCGATGAACTGCCCGCACCACATGATGATCTACGCCAACCGCCCGCACTCTTACCGCGATCTGCCCATCCGCATCGGCGAGATCGCCCATGACTTCCGCTTCGAGCCCAGCGGCACCCTGAAGGGCATCGAGCGTGGCCGCCACTTCTGCCAGAACGACGCCCACCTCTTCGTGACGCCGGAGCAGATCAAGGACGAGGTGGCCAGCGTGGTCGCCCTGATCCGCGACGTGTACCGCGATTTCCACATCACGGACTACCGCTGCGTGCTCTCCCTGCGCGACCCGGAGGACAAGGTCAAGTACCACCAGGACGACGAGATGTGGGAGCGGGCCGAGTCCGCCCTGCGCGAGGTGCTGACCGAGCTGGGCATCTCCTTCACGGAGGAGATCGGCGAGGCGGCCTTCTACGGCCCCAAGCTGGACGTGAACGTGAAGCCCGCCGTCGGCGCGGAGTACACCCTGTCCACCTGCCAGCTGGACTTCTGCCTGCCGGCCAAGTTCAACCTGAAGTACATCGACCAGGGCGGCGTGGAGAAGACGCCCGTCGTGCTGCACCGCGCGATCCTGGGCTCGCTGGACCGCTTCATGGCCTACCTGATCGAGGAGACGAAGGGCATCTTCCCCACCTGGCTGGCTCCGGTGCAGGTGAAGGTGCTGCCTGTCTCCGACAAGAGCATGGACTATGCCCGCGGCGTCTATGAGCGGCTGAAGGAGCTGCGCGTGCGCGTGGAGCTGGACGACCGCAACGAGAAGATCGGCTACAAGATCCGCTATGCCCGCCAGGAGGACCGCGTGCCCTACATGATCATCATCGGCGAGAAGGAAGTGCAGGAGGGCAATATCTCCGTGCGCGACCGCGACACCGACGAGACCGCCGTCTATTCGCTGGAGGACTTCAGCGCCCTGCTGCTGAAGAAGATTGCCGAGCGGAAGTAAGCGGCCTGAACGGTACGGAACACGTTTGATGGCTGCGCCTCCCCAAACGGCCTTTTCGGAAGGATGGGGGTCCGGGGGAAGGAAAGCCCTTTTCCTCCAGGAAAAGGGTTGCCTTCCCCCGGAAGCTGAACAAGAGGGATCCGCCGCGCGCGGGTCCTTTTTTGCATGGCCGGAAATTGACTTTCCCCTCGCCTTCTGCTACACTGCCGGGGAAGGAAAGCACGAAGACAAAAGGAGGCGCGGCGCATGAACCTGCAGCAGCTGCACTATGTGATCGCCATCGCGGACACCGGCTCGGTCAACCGGGCGGCGGAGGAATTGTACGTGGCGCAGCCGTCCATCACCCGGGCGGTGCAGGAGCTGGAGCGGGAGCTGGACATCACGATCTTCAACCGCACGTCCAAGGGCATGACGCTGACGCAGGAGGGCATGAAGTTCCTCCCGTATGCCCGCGAGGTCTGGGGGCAGTACAGCGCCCTGATGGAGGAGTACGGCAAGATGCCCCGCCGCAAGACCAGCTTCGCCGTGTCCACGCAGCACTACTCCTTCGCGGTGAAGGCCTTCGTGGAGATGACGCGCCACATCGACGTCAGCGAGTATGAGCTGGCCATCCGCGAGACCCGCACGCAGGAGGTCATCAGCGACGTGGCCAGCCTGCGCAGCGAGATCGGCGTGCTGTACCTCAACGAGTTCAACCGCAAGGCGCTGATGAAGCTGCTGAACGCGGAGCGCCTCACCTACCACCACCTGGCGGACTGCGGCGTGTACGTGTACCTGTGGCGGTCCCACCCGCTGGCCGGCCTCCCGTCCATCCGCTTTGAGGACCTGCTGCCCTACCCCTGCCTCTCCTTCGAGCAGGGCTCCAGCAACCTGTTCTTCTCCGAGGAGCTGCTCTCCACGAAGGAGTATCCCCGCCTGATCCGCTGCTGCGACCGCGCCACCGTGCTGAACCTGATGGTCGGCCTGTACGGCTACACGATCTGCTCCGGCATCATCTGCGAGGAGTATTCCGGCGAGGAGTTCATCGCCGTGCCCTTCGCTGCCGGCGAGGACCGCACCGACGCCACCATGGAGATCGGCTGGATCGAGCGCAAGAACAGCCAGCGCACCACCCTGGGCGTCCGCTACATCGAGGAGCTGGAGCGCTACCTGGGCGAGGCGAGGGGGATATAGCCGGAGGCTATTGCTTTTCATCAGAACTGCATATTGGACAGGGGCGCGGTTTTGCGGTATGCTCCACTTGTCCCTGAAAGCGAGCCCCGGGAGGGCAGAAAGGAGACCGTCATGAAGCGAATGTGCCGGAAGCCGATGGAGCGGATGTGCCGCGGCATGTCCCGCTGTTTGCTGTGTGACTGGGCCTGACCGCCGATCCGGAGCGCGCGGAGGACAGCTGCACGGCTGGCCTCATTTTTTATGGAAGGGAGCATTACGATGCGAGAGTACCATCAGGGAGGAGCGGTCTGGCGAATGTGAGGCGGCAGCCCGCACTTCAGCCACCCGAGCCTCATAGCGCAAAAGCGAAAAGAAAAGGAGAAAACACCATGAAAAAGCTGACTGCCGTCATCGCCGCCCTGCTCGTGCTGGTTCTCACTGTGACCGCCTTTGCCGACACCATCCTGATCGGCGTGCCGGACGACGGCACCAACCTCTCCCGCGCCATCAAGCTGCTGGAGACCGCCGGCCTCATCACCGTGGATCCCGCCGCGGGCTACACCCCCGAGATCAAGGACATCACCGGCTACCTCTACGACGTGGAGGTGAACCCGGTGGCGGCCAACACCCTGCCCTCCACGCTGGATGACTACGGCGCGGCGACTATCAACGGCACCTACGCCATCCCGACCGGCCTGATCCCCTCCCGCGACGGCCTGATCATCGAGAAGCAGTCCGAGGACGGCGACAACCCCTATGTGAACATCATCGTGGCGCGCACCGCCGACGCGGAGAACGAGACCTACAAGACCGTGGTGGCGGCCTTCCAGACCCAGCTGGTGGCGGAATTCCTGCTGGTGCGCTACGAGGAAGCCTTCTATCCCTCCTTCCCCTATGACGCGAACATCACCCTGACCGCGGAGGCGGCCGAGGAGCTGGCACACTACGAGAGCGATCCCGCCGGCAAGACCGTCGTGAAGGTCGGCGTGTGCGGCGCGAACAACGACCAGTGGCACGCGACCCAGAAGGTGCTGGACGACCAGAACGCGGGCATCTACATCGAGCTGGTGGAATTCGACGCCTACAACCTGCCCAACGAGGCCCTGAACAGCGGCGAGATCGACCTGAACTCCTTCCAGCACAAGGCCTATCTGAACAAAGACGCCGCGGCCAACGGCTATGACCTGACCGTCATCGGCGACACGCTGATCGCCCCGCTGACCCTCTATTCCA